>SVSB01000030.1 GCA_015064505.1 Oscillospiraceae bacterium | reverse complement strand
TTCTTACCTTTGACAAAACGCTTTTAGAACATTGAAACCCTTGTGTTTTCAATGTTTTTTTCTCTTTTTTTCGGTCCGGACTTTTTTTCCAGCCCCTTTATTTGTGCTATCCGTCAAGTTTTACTTAAGCAAAACGTCTTCTTTTTTCGTACTGCAAAAATGAACATTTCGTAACATTTGTTGCCCATTTCACAACATTTATTGACTCTGCCGAATAAATGTGTTACAATGTACGGGTATAGGTATGTCCAAAAGTAAATTCAGGACAAAAAGAGGCATATAATGATAAAAACAACGGAGCTTTACGACCTTACGAAAACCGCAGCTTCCCCCTTGCTTGAAAAGTTCGAGTACCCGTGGGAAGCCCTCTCCGGTATCAAG
Source organism: Oscillospiraceae bacterium (assembly GCA_015064505.1). Classification (GTDB taxonomy): domain Bacteria; phylum Bacillota; class Clostridia; order Oscillospirales; family CAG-272; genus RUG12395. The sequence goes on along the minus strand of SVSB01000030.1, from coordinate 33,940 downwards.
GATTTTATAATCGGGCTTGGTCAGACTCTTGACCCCGCAGTATACGAAAAGAAGGGCGAGAACGTGTGGATAGCAAAAAGCGCCACCGTTGCTCCCTCCGCGCTGATAAACGGCCCCTGCATCATTATGGAGGATGCGGAGGTTCGCCATTGCGCGTTCGTGCGCGGCTCTGCTCTTATCGGCAAGGGAGCGCTTCTCGGCAACTCCTGCGAGATAAAGAACGCCATTCTGTTCGACGGGGCTCAGATCCCTCATTTTAATTACATAGGCGATTCCATAGTCGGATATAAGTCCCACTTCGGCGCAGGCTCCATCACCTCCAATATAAAGAGCGATAAGACAAATATCGTTATCCGCTTTGGGGAAAAGAGCATGGAAACGGGTCTACGCAAAATAGGCGGTATAGTTGGCGATAACGTGGAGATAGGCTGTAACGCCGTCCTTTGTCCCGGCACGGTCATCGGCAAAAACAGCAACGTTTATCCCCTTGTCCGCGTGCGCGGAGTTATCCCCGCAAATTCCATCTGCAAGGACGCGGGCGTTGTGGTAACGAAGCGGTAAAAGGGTTTTCCACCTTAATTATTCATTATTCATTATTCATTTTTCAGTATTCAATATTCATTAACGGAGTACATTATGGGCAGATTATTCGGAACAGACGGCATCCGCGGAGTGGCAAACGACCTTCTCACCTGCGAGAGAGCCATGTCGGTGGGCAGAGCCGCCGCAAACGTTATACTTCCCAAGGGCCACACCAAAAAGAAGATACTTATAGGAATGGACACCCGCCAATCCTCCACAATGCTTGCCTGTGCACTTGCCTCGGGTATTTGCTCCGTTGGAGTGGACGTCGAGATCCTCGGCGTCGTTCCAACACCCGCAGTTGCATATCTGGTGCGCAAGTACGGCGCCGCCGCGGGAATTATGATCTCCGCATCTCACAACTCTGCGGAATTCAACGGCATAAAGATATTCAATTCCGAGGGCTACAAGCTTGCGGATGAGCTGGAGGAGAGGATCGAGAGCGTTGTGCTGGAGAACACTCCCCCCTGCGTGCTTGCAGACTGTCTCGGCATCGGCACAGTAACCGTATCAAGCACCGCCGCAAGCGATTACGTGGAATACGTAAAGAACACCACGGACGTAAGCCTTGAGGGTCTTAATATCGCCATCGACTGTGCAAACGGCTCTTCCTCCGCAACTGCGGAGAAGCTGTTCACCTCCCTTGGCGCAAAGTGCCATATGCTCTACGACGATCCCGACGGAATCAATATAAACCGCGATTGCGGCTCCACCCATATGGAGAATCTCCGCAATTACGTTATCGCCCACAAGCTTGATGCGGGTCTCGCCTTTGACGGTGATGCCGACCGCTTCCTTTGCGTTGATAACAACGGCGTTATCATAGACGGTGACGTTATTATGGCGGTTATGGCTCTGGATATGAAGAGCCGCGGCGCCCTTAACCACAATACCGTGGTCGGCACTATTATGACCAACTTCGGCTTCAACAAGTTCTGCGAGGATAACGGCATCAACTTCATCGCCACCAAGGTTGGCGACCGATACGTGCTTGAGCAAATGCTCCTTGAGGATTTTTCCTTTGGCGGCGAGCAGTCGGGTCACCTTATTATGCGCGAGTATTCCACAACGGGTGATGGACAGCTTACTGCGGTTCAGCTTCTTTCCTCCGTTATCCGCGCCGGCAAAAAGCTCTCCGAGCTTACGGGCGTTATGACAAAGTATCCGCAGGCAATGGTAAATATCAAGGTAAGTGCCGAGGCTAAGCTTGCCATATTCACCGACGAAACAGTCAAGAAAATACTTGACGAAGCAAAAGCAAAGATCGGTAATACGGGCCGCCTCGTGGTGCGCCCCTCGGGAACCGAGCCCCTTGTGCGCATTATGGCAGAGGGCAAGGACGAGGAGCTTATCCTTGAGGTCGTCAATACCACCGCTTCCAAGGTAGAAAAGGCACTGGCTTCTTATTAAGTAGGGGCGAACTGCGTTCGTATCCCACAATCAACGCGTAATTTTGCGTAAATCAGCCTCCCTCTTGAGGGAGGGGGACCACGAAGTGGTGGAAGGAGTAATATGCCACTCCAATACAACGGTAAATACATTCCTTTGGCAAAAGCATTAAGGAAAAACGCCACGAAAGAAGAAAACCGTTTGTGGTATGATTATCTTTCCAAGTATCCTGTCAGATTCCAAAGGCAAAAAGTCATTGGCGGATTCATAATCGATTTTTACTGCTATAAGGCAAAGCTGATCATTGAAATTGACGGTGCTCAGCATTATACCGAAGAGGGCAGAAAAAACGACGATTTCCGAACGGAGATATTAGATGGATACGATCTGAGCGTTATCAGATTTACCAACCGTCAGGTGAATGAAAATTTTATGGGCGTTTGTGGATTTATTGACAAAACCGTAAGGGAACGACTTGATAACTCCTTTAGTCAGCTTCGCTGACAGCTCCCAAAACTCCCCCAGTCGCAATCGCGCGCCACAGGCCGCGCTCTTCGACAGCCCCCTCGGGAGGGGGCCAAAACGGGAGCCAATACTCATTAATTCTGCTCCATAAAAGGGAGCATAGGGGATAAACGGAATTCGGATCACCGCCGAATTCCGTAGCGCCAGACCGATGCAAATCGGTTAACGAGGAACACGGACTATCGAAAATTCGGCGGATGTCCGTGCGGCAAACTCCTGCCGCAGAGGGGAACAAAGGATCGGGCGACCGATAGACAAATTCCCCGGGGAGAATTTTATAATTTGGAAAATTTCCGCAATGCGAGACCCCCGCAAAGCGGAAAGGTAATATTATGTGCGGAATCATAGGCTACGTGGGCAAGGCAGAAGCGGCAGAAAGACTTATTGAGGGTCTTTCCGCTCTGGAGTACCGCGGCTACGACTCGGCAGGAATCTCCGTTTTCACCAAGGAGAGCAAGCTGCTCACCCTTAAGGCAGAGGGCAGACTTGCAAACGTTGCGGCAAAGGTTGAAGCCTGCGCCGAAACAAGAGGCGTGCATTGCGGCATCGGCCACACCCGTTGGGCAACCCACGGTGCGCCCTCGGATCGCAACTCCCATCCCCACGGCACGGAGCTTTTGCAGCTCGTGCACAACGGCATAATCGAAAATTACGCCGACATCAAGGAGGAGCTGCTTAACAAAGGCAAGACTTTTTTAAGCGATACGGATACTGAAGTGCTTGCAGTACTTCTTTCCGAAAATTACGCCCAAATGGGCGATAAGCTCGGTGCTATCAAAAAAACTCTTTCAGCCGTCACGGGCAGCTACGGCATTGCCATTGCCTTTGCGGATGACAGCACTCATCTTTACTGCGCAAGAAGCGGCAGTCCTCTCATCGTGGGAGTAGGGGAGGGGGAGAACTACGTTGCCTCCGATATCACCGCCCTTCTGCGCCACACCAGAAAATACTATCAGCTCCGCGAGGGCGATATCGCCGTAGTCAGCGAGGATGCAGTCGTTATCACCGACAAAAACGGCGATCCCGCAGACCTCCCTCTGGAAACTGCCGATTGGGACGTTCAGGCGGCGGAGCGCGGCGGCTATCCTCACTTTATGATAAAGGAGATAAACGAGGAGAGCGAGACCGTCAAAAAAACACTCAATACCCGCATCAAGAACGGTCTGCCGGATTTTGAGGCAGAAGGACTTGATATAAATATGTTCAAGGATCTTGAGCGAGTGCACATCGTTGCCTGCGGAACCGCAATGTATGCGGGCTGCGTCGGCAAATGCCGCTTTGAGAGCTATGCAAGAATGCCCGCTCACGTGGAGGTAGCATCCGAGTTCAGATACGCCCCCCCGCTGTTCGGCAAGGGAGATCTGGTCATTATCATATCTCAGTCGGGCGAGACGGCAGATAGCCTTGCGGCACTCCGTCTTGCAAAGGAATGCGGCGCTCACACTCTGGCAATAGTAAACGTCATCGGCTCCTCTATCGCAAGAGAAGCGGATAACGTGCTCTATACCTGGGCAGGACCCGAAATTTCCGTTTGCTCCACCAAGGCGTACACCGTTCAGGCGGCGCTGATCACGTTGCTTGCGGCGGCGGCAGGCGTTGCCCGCGGCACGGTAACCGAGGAGGAAGCCGCAAGGATCGCCTCCTGTCTCCACGACGAGCTTCCCCTTGCCATTGAAAAGATCATAAACAACGCAGATCCCATAAAGGCGGCGGCAAAGGCACTTCACACGACCCAAAGCATGTTCTTCATCGGCAGAGGCTCGGATACGTACCTTGCAAGCGAGGGCAGCCTTAAGCTGAAGGAGATAACCTACACCCACAGCGAGGCTTATGCGGCAGGCGAGCTTAAGCACGGCACCATCAGTCTCATAGAGCAGGGAACTCCCGTGGTAAGCATCGCAAACGATCCCCGTATGTACGAAAAGATGCTCTCCAACATCCGCGAGGTAAAGGCAAGAGGCGCCATGATAATCGCCGTTTGCGCAAAGGATGCAGAGGATATAATCAAGGTGGCGGATCATTGGCTTGAGGTACCCGCCCTTCGCAGTGACATTGCGGGAATAGCGGCGGCAACCTCCCTCCAGCTTCTTGCGTATTATCTGGCAGACGACCGCGGACTTGACGTTGATAAGCCCAGAAATCTGGCAAAATCCGTAACTGTTGAGTAAATACCTGTTTTTTGCTCAAAACCATTGCAATTTGCAAAAAATATGATATAATATTTTAGTATTGTTTATTATGTTTACTTATGCTTTCGGGCATAAATACCACAAAGGAAGTATTTGAAATGAAAAAGAGAATCACCGCATTATTTATGACAGCACTTCTTGCGTGCTCCATGCTCCTTACCTCCTGCGGAAGCTTTGACTACGCAAAAGAGGATCTTTCCAAGTATATCGAGCTTGGCACATACAAGGGTCTTAAGTTCGAGGTAGCCGAAGTAAAGCCCGTTGACGACGAGGCAGTTGCAGACTATCTTGAGGAAGAGTATGCTGACTTCGTTTCCACCGAGCTTCAGGATGCAGATTACGTAGCAAAGGACGGCGATACCGTTAACATCAGCTACGTAGGTAAGATCGGCGGCGAAGCATTTGAGGGCGGCACCGCAGAGAAGCAGGATCTTAAGCTTGGCAGCGACAACTACATCGACGGATTTGCAGACGGTCTCGTTGGCGCAAAGGCGGGCGACGTTAAGACCCTCAACCTCAAGTTCCCCGCAGATTACGGCAAGGATGAGCTTAACGGCAAGGACGTTGTATTCGAGGTAACCGTTCACTCCGTTTCCGTTGACGTATACGAGTACACCAAGAACATCACCGATGCAACTCCCCTTGCAGACGGCGATAACGCAGTTATTACCTATTCTCTTACCGTTGCAGGCAACGATAAGTTCGAGAAGAGCGACGCTAACGCAAAGATCACCGTAGGTGACGAGGAGGATCTTGATCTTCCCGCAGTATGCACCAAGGCTCTTGCAGGTCTCAAGGTAGGCGATAAGGACAAGGAGCTTAAGGTAACTCTTCCCGCAGATTACGCAAATGCAGACGTTGCAGGCAAGGAAGCTACCTTCGTTGTAACCGTTGTATCCGCAACCCGCGATACCACCACCGATAAGATCGACGATGCAATGATCTCCACCCTCACCGAGAGCGCTGATCTTGCCGCTTATAAGACCGACGTGGTTATCCCCGCTCTCACCAAGCAGTTTGAGAGAGAGGCAAAAACCGCTAACTACACCAAGCTCTGGACCGAGGTTCTTAAGAACTCCACCGTTAAGAGCTATCCCGCAAATGAGCTCAAGAGAGTTACCCAGAGCGTATACGATGATATCGCATTCCAGCTCGGCTACTACTACAAGCTCTCCGTAAGAGAGTACGCAAAGCAGAACGGCTACAAGAACCCCGCAGACTTCAAGGAGAAGGTTTGCAAGCCTCAGGCAGAGGACCTCATTAAGGAGGAGCTTGTTCTCAACGCAATCATCAAGGCAGAGAACATCACCCTTACCGATGAGGAGATCCTTAACGGCTACAAGCTTTACTATGAAGAGTACGGTCTTTCCTCCAGCTACGAGACCTTCGAGGACTTCAAGGCAGCCGTTGATAAGGGCGAATTCCCCTACAACATTGATTTTGAGTCCGGCTTTATGTGGGAGAAGGTAGTTCAGACCCTTCTTGATTCCGTAGCAAAGTAATTTCATAATCTATCGCCGTGAGGCGACGAAAAAACAAGGACGGAGAGATCCGTCCTTGTTTTGATAGAAGCTATGAAGGATTATAACAAAAATTATCATATAAAACATTTTCTACAATTTTTGGAGTAAAACTATGATCAAACTGGAAAAAAACAAGGTTTACGTACAAAACGGCAAGGTTCTTACCGCCGCTGAGGCCGCTTCCCTTACGGAAGCGCAGAGAGCAGAAGCCCACAAGGGCACTATGGCTTATTCCATACTCACCTCTCACAACACCTCCGGAAACGACGGCAAGCTTAAAATTAAGTTCGACGCCCTTGCATCCCACGATATTACATACGTTGGTATCATTCAGACCGCCCGTGCAAGCGGACTTACGGAGTTCCCCCTGCCCTATATCCTCACCAACTGCCATAACAGCCTTTGTGCTGTTGGCGGTACCATAAACGAGGATGACCACCTCTTCGGTCTTTCCGCCGCAAAGAAGTACGGCGGCATCTACGTTCCCGCACATCAGGCAGTTATCCACTCCTTTATGCGCGAGACAATGAGCGGATGCGGCAGAATGCTTCTGGGCTCCGATAGCCACACCCGTTACGGCGCACTCGGTACCATGGCTGTAGGAGAAGGAGGCCCCGAGCTTGTAAAGCAGCTTCTCTCAAAGACCTACGATATCGATTATCCCGACGTTGTTGCAGTTCGTCTCACGGGCAAGCTCCGTCCCGGCGTTGGCCCTCAGGACGTTGCCATTGCTCTTATAGGCGCTACTTACACCAACAACTTCGTCAAGAACTCCGTGCTTGAATTTATAGGCGACGGTATTGCGGCTCTTCCCGCAGATATGCGTTGCGGTATCGACGTTATGACCACCGAGACCGCCTGCCTTTCCTCCATTTGGGAAACGGACGAGGTCATCAAGGATTACTTCACCGTTCACGGCAGACCCGAGGCGTACGCTCCCATTCATCCCGCCGCTCTTGCGGAATACGACAGAATGGTAGAGATCGATCTTTCCAAGATCGAGCCCATGATCGCTCTTCCGTTCCATCCCAGCTGTGCTTATACCATCCGCGAGCTGAACGCAAATCCCGCAGATCTGCTCCGCGAGGCGGAAAAGAGAGCCGTTGAGCAGCTTGGTCTGGAGGAAGGCCGCTTCACTCTTACGGATAAGATCTGCCGCGAGGGCGTTCGCGCCGATCAGGGCGTTATCGCAGGCTGTGCGGGCGGTACCTTTGATAACGTTTGCGCCGCCGCCGACATTCTGCGCGGCAATAACACGGGTAACGGCGCCTTCTGGCTTTCCGTATACCCCGCAAGCCAGCCCGTTATGACGGAGCTTGCGGCAAACGGCATTATGACCGAGCTTATCCGCAGCGGCGTTACCGTTCGTACCGCCTTCTGCGGCCCCTGCTTCGGTGCAGGCGACGTTCCCGCAAACAATGCACTTTCCCTGCGTCACACCACCCGTAACTTCCCCAACCGCGAGGGTAGTAAGCCCGGCGCGGGACAGATCGCAAGCGTCGCCCTTATGGACGCCCGCTCCATTGCCGCAACGGCAATAAACGGCGGTATCATCACCTCCGCCTGCGATCTTGACGTGGAGTTCGCAAGCTATAAGTATAAGTACGACGATAGCGCGTATAAGGCACGCGTATACTACGGCTGGGGCAAGGCGGATAAGGATGCGGAGCTGAAGTACGGCCCCAACATCAAGGACTGGCCCGAGTTTGAAACTCCCAAGGACGATCTGGTGCTTGAGGTTGCTTCCGTTATCGACGATCCCGTTACCACCACGGACGAGCTTATTCCCTCGGGTGAGACCTCCTCTTACCGCTCCAACCCCATGAAGCTTGCGGAGTTCACTCTCTCCCGCAAGGATCCCGGATACGTTGGCAGAGCCAAGGCGGCAAGCCTTGATAATATGAAGGCAGATGACAAGGCTGTGCTTGAAGGTCTTACGGGCGGCAAGGAGGTATCCTTCGGTTCCGTAGTATTCGCCCATAACCCCGGCGACGGCTCCGCCCGTGAGCAGGCGGCAAGCTGCCAGAAGGTTCTCGGCGGTTACGCAAACATTGCAGACGAGTACGCAACCAAGCGTTATCGCTCCAATCTTATAAACTGGGGTCTGCTGCCCCTGCTCCGTAAGAGCGACTTTGCGCTGGAGATCGGCAATTTCGTTTATATTCCCAATATGCGCAAGGTAGTTGCCGAAGGAAACAGCGAATTTAAGGCTTATATAATCCGCGGCGGCAAGGCAGAGGAGATAACTCTCGGTATGGCTCCCCTTACGGAGGACGAGAAGCAGATCATTCTTGCAGGCTGTCTTATGAATTATTGGAAAAATAAATAAACGGGAAGAACCACGGGACGTCGGGGCGCCACTTGCCCCGAGGGCAATAATAAATGCGCACCGCGGTGCGCAATAGAGGTGATATTATGACCGCAAGAATAGGCTTTGATAACGAAAAATATCTCCGTTTGCAATCAGAGCACATAAGGGAGAGAATTTCTCAGTTTGGCGATAAGCTCTATCTGGAGCTGGGCGGCAAGCTTTTTGACGACTATCACGCCTCCCGCGTGCTTCCGGGCTTTGAGCCTGACAGCAAGATAAAGATGCTTTCTCAGCTTGCAGATAAGGCTGAAGTGGTTATCGTTATCAACGCGGCAGATATAGCCAAAAATAAGGTGCGCTCCGATCTTGGCATAACCTACGAGGCAGACGTATTGCGTCTTATAGACGCATTCCGCGCACGGGGTCTGTTCGTTGGTACGGTTGTCATCTCCCAATATGCGGGACAGAGCGCCGCAGACGTATTCCGCCGCCGCTTGCTTTCCATGGGAATTAAGGTAGCGATGCACTATCCCATAGACGGTTATCCGGGTAATATCCCACATATAGTAAGCGACGAAGGCTACGGCAAGAACGATTATATAGAAACGGAGCATCCTCTCGTTATCGTTACCGCCCCCGGCCCGGGAAGCGGCAAGCTTGCAACCTGTCTCTCCCAGCTTTACCACGATTCAAAGCGCGGTATCAAGGCGGGATACGCAAAGTTCGAGACCTTCCCCGTTTGGAATCTTCCCTTAAAGCACCCCGTTAACCTTGCATACGAGGCGGCAACTGCGGATCTGAAGGACGTCAATATAATTGATTCCTTCCATCTGGATGCTTACGGCAAGCTGGCGGTTAACTACAACCGCGATCTGGAGGCTTTCCCCCTGCTTCGCGCAATGTTCGAGAAGATAACGGGCAAGTGTCCCTATAAGAGTCCCACGGATATGGGCGTTAATATGGTCGGCTTCTGCATCTCCGATGAGGAGGCGGTCTGCGAGGCGGCAAAGCACGAGATCGTGCGCCGTTATTACGCCGCAAAGTGCGATAAGGTGCTTTGCAAGGTAGACGACGAGACCGTATACAAATGCGAGATGATAATGAGCCAGGCGGGTGTAACCACCGATTATCGCAAAGTAACCGCCAAGGCAGTGGATCTTTCCCTTATCACAAACAAGCCCGCAGTATGCATAGAGCTGAAGGACGGCACCCTCGTAACGGGCAAGACCACTCCTTTGCTGGGTTCATCCTCTGCGGCACTGCTTAACGCACTTAAGGTAATCGCGGGAATAGACGACGAAATAAAGCTTATTTCCCAAAGCGTTATCGAGCCCGTCTGCCGCTTAAAGACCGAGATGCTCGGCAATCATAACCCCCGTCTGCACACGGATGAAACTCTTATCGCCCTTTCAGTTTGCGCGGCAACGGACGATTACGCACGCCGCGCCCTTGAAGCACTGAAGGAGCTGAGGGGAACGGAGCTGCACAGCACCGTGGTGCTTCCGGCAGTAGACGCCGCAACCTTCAAAAAGATCGGCGTAAATTACACCTGCGAGCCCGTGTACGAATCAAAAAAATTATATAAGGCTAAATAAAGCAAAAAGAAAAAGTGGCGTAAAGAAACTTGGTTTCTTTACGCCACTTTTTAATAGTCAAGGGGATAGGAAAAAACGGTTGGAACGAGCAAACATCCACACGTTAGGCGTATTTTATACGTCCCCTTTTTATTTCAAAAACTTAACGAAATAGTCCACACCGGAGAAAATTGTGGTTATCATCATAAATACCAGTCCGATGATGGAGATAAGATAATCCGGAGTATGGAGATAGGGAGTTACGATAACGGGCTCCAGAAATACGCAGGAAATAGCAACCATCTGGGAAACGGTCTTAAGCTTGCCCCATATGCTTGCGGCAATTACCTTGCCGCTTTTGTTTACGGCAACAAGGCGAAGGGAGGTAACCGCAAGCTCGCGGAGAATAACCACCAGCGTCACCCATACCAGCAAATCACCAAGGTCTGCGGAATATTTCTTAAGCAGGGCAAGCAAAGCGCCAAGCACGAGAAATTTGTCCGCCAGCGGATCAAGGAATTTACCGAAATCGGTAACGAGATTGTATTTGCGGGCGATCTTGCCGTCCAGCATGTCCGTAAAGGAGATCAGCATAAAGAATGCGGCAGCAATAACGCGCCACAGATTTTCATCTCCGGGCAAAAGCACGGTAAGCATAAAGAATGGAACAAGTATAACGCGAATTACCGTAAGTATATTCGGCACGTTCCAGTTTGAATTGGGTTTCATAATTTTCTCCTGATGCAATGTTAATTTTCGGCGTAAAGCTCATCAAGCCGCCAGCGCCGAGGATTGTTTAAAATATAGTTTTTACAATAAATGTAATCATCGTTATTCCGCACGATATGATCAAAGGAACGAGCCTGCCATACGTTCGTTCCGTATTCTTTATTGCAAAACCGCTTAAAAGTTGAAACAAATCTCGCAACAACGGTATTCTGTGCCGTGGTAGGGACCGGCGTCCCCGACGGTCCGTTATCAACGCGCAACAAAATATGAATGTGATTAGGCATTATAACGTAAAGGTCAACGGATAATTGATCGTAAAATTCACTCATTTGCCTTAAATACTTATCCGCAATAATTCCATAGGGAGTTAGCTTTACTTCCGGTAAAGGACCGTCGGGGACGCCGGTCCCTACAATATCGGATAGGATGTTTTTTCTGTTTTTCGTGCATATGGAAAGAAAATACACCCCGCAAGAATTATAGTCAAAGCCTTTACGGCGCATAGTCTTACGATCCGGCAGATCAGAATTTTTTTCGGGGGTCAAACCGTCTCTCCGATAAGATCGTAATCCTCGGCTTCGTTTATCTTTACGGTAACGAACTGTCCGTCGCGGAGCTTTTTGGGGGAGGTGAAGAACACCTTACCGTCAACGTCGGGAGCGTCGCTTTCGCTTCTTCCAACGTATACCTCGGCGGGAATATCGTAATTTTCGCAGAGAACGCGCATTTTTCTGCCGATAAGCTTCTTATTGCGCGCGGCGCTGACCTCAAGCTGTATCTGCATTATTGCGTCGTACCTATCCTGCTTTACCTGCTCGTCTATCTGATCGGGCAGCAAAGCGGCGGCAGTGTCCTCCTCGGGTGAATAGGTAAAGGCACCCAGCCTGTCGAATTTCGTTTTCTTAACGAAATCGCAGAGCTCAAAGAAATCCTCCTCCGTCTCACCGGGGAATCCAACCATAACGGTGGTGCGCAACGTAATATCGGGAATGGCTTCGCGCAGGCGCTTTATAGCGGAGCAGACCACGTCCTTGCCGCCGTGGCGTCCCATTGCGGAGAGCATATTATCGCTTATATGCTGAATGGGAATATCAGCGTATTTTACAACGCGCTTGTTGTTCTTCATCTCCTCAATAAGCTCGTCCGTGATCTTATCGGGATAGAGATAGAGAAGTCTGATCCACGGGATCTGCGTTGCGGCACTTATCTTGCGGATAAGCTCCGCAAGCTTATATTCGCCGTAAAGATCAAGACCGTAGCGGGAGGTATCCTGGGCAATTATGCACAGCTCCTTCACCCCAAGCTTTTCAAGATCCTTTGCTTCTTCAACTATGTCCTCCATGGGGCGGCTTCTCATTTTGCCGCGGATAAGGGGAATTGCGCAGTAAGTACAGCGGTTATCGCATCCCTCCGCCACCTTCAGGTAAGCCATAGCGCCCGTGGTAAGTACCCTATCCCCTCCAAGGGGGGATTGCTCCTTATCCCCGTGGGTGTAGGTTTTTTCGCCTTTTTCGGCTTTTTTAACCGCCTCAACGATCTCGTCGATGCTTCCAAGACCCACCACGGCGTCAACCTCGGGCAATTCTTCCTTTATCTGCTCGCCGTATCTTTCCGCAAGGCAACCGCAAACCACGATGCCCTTTAATTTGTGGTGCTCCTTCAGCCAGCCGATGTCTATAATGCTTTCAATAGATTCCTCTTTTGCGCTCTGAATGAAGGCGCAGGTGTTGATAACCACAACGTCCGCATCCTCCGCTTCGGGCGTTATCTCGTAGCCCGCTTCCGCAAGCTTTGCAAGCATAACCTCCGTATCAACTAAGTTTTTAGCGCAGCCAAGAGAAATAAATCCAACCTTGCTCATAAATATTCCTTCCGTTTAATAGCCGTTGGTGTATAAAAAACGCTTGATTTTTACAATTTCTTCAGGTGTGAAATCCTTCGTCCGTCCAAATCTTTTTTCAATAAGCTTGTATTTGTTCTCCTCAAAGCTTATCAGTGCCTCGCATCTTTCAAGGGCGGCGTCTATATCGTGGCGCAGAAAGCCCTTGGCAAGCAGCTCGGATATTATCCTGCGCCTGCCGTGGAGCTTTTCGTTGGCGAAAAACAGCACCTTTTCGTTTAAAAGCTTTGCGTCGTTTATATAGCCCTTTTTCTTGAGCAGATCAACAACGTATACTATGGCACCGTCGGAAAACCTCTTCAGCTTCAGCTTTCTTTTGAGAGAAGCGGCGCTGTTATCCCCGTAAGCAAGTATGCTTAGTGCCTTTTCGTAGCAAAGAAAATATTCTTCGCACTTGTATATATGCTCAAGGGTTTCGGTATCCGTCTCGCAGGGGGGCTCAAGGCAAAGCTTTTCCCATTCTTTGTGGGGCAGATGAAGCTCTCTGGTCTCGAAGCCGCTTTGGGAGGTCATAATTACCGTAACGGCGGTAAAGGACTTTCTTTTTTCCGCCTTTGCTATCGTAACAGTCAAAAATTACTCCTCGTCAAGCTCAAACTCGCGGAGCTCCTCGTCAAGATCGTCCTCGTCGGGCATTTCATCAACGACCTCGTCCTCGCTGTCTGCAATAGCGCGGATCTTTGCCTCGATCTCCTCTGCAAGAGCGCGGTCGGTCTCCAGGGTTTTTCTTGCGTTGTCCTTGCCCTGACCGATGCGCTGATCGCCGTAGTTTATCCATGCACCGCTCTTTTTGAGTATACCCAGTGCAACGCCCATCTCAATAATTTCACTTGCCTTGGAGATACCCTTGCCAAAGAGTATATCAAACTCCGCAACGCGGAAGGGAGGAGCCACCTTGTTTTTGACTACCTTGCACTTAACGTGGTTACCCACGATCTCGGTGCCTGCCTTTATGCTTTCGCTCTTTCTGACCTCAATACGAACCGTTGCGTAGAACTTCAGCGCACGTCCTCCGGTGGTAGTCTCGGGGTTACCGTACATAACTCCCACCTTCTCACGGAGCTGATTGATAAAGATAACTATGGTGTTGGTCTTTGCAATTGCTCCGCTCATCATACGCATAGCCTTACTCATAAGGCGCGCGTGAACGCCAACGTTGGAGTTGGAGAGGCTTCCGTCTATCTCCTGACGGGGCACGAGAGCTGCAACGGAGTCGATAACGATAATATCAACGGCTCCGGAATTTACAAGTGCTTCGGCGATCTCAAGAGCCTGCTCGCCGTCATCGGGCTGCGAAACAAGCAAATTGTTGATATCAACGCCCAAATTGCGTGCGTAAATTGGGTCAAGAGCGTGCTCCGCATCAATAAACGCGGCGTTTCCGCCCGTTTTCTGCACCTCTGCAATTGCGTGGAGGGCAACGGTGGTCTTACCTGAGGATTCGGGGCCGTATATCTCGGTAATTCTTCCTCTCGGAATGCCGCCAACTCCCAGCGCACGGTCAAGACCTATAGAGCCGGAGGAAACGGTGCTGATATCAAGCTTGGTAGTCTCACCCAGCTTCATAATAGCTCCTGCGCCGAAATCCTTGGATATTTTGGAAAGCACGCTTTCAAGCGCCTGCTTTTTTCCCTCTGCGTCGTTTGCTGGCGCAGTTGCCGCTTTAGCGGCAGGTTTCTTTGCTGCCATATTTTCTCCTTTTCGGCATTTGCCGAATTTATTTTTATGCCTTCCCCTTGAGGGGAAGGTGTTGCGGAACGCGACGGATGAGGTGGTTGAAGTTAGTTAATCTTATTAACACCTCATCCACCGCAAGCGGTCCCCCTTCCCCTCAAGGGGAAGGCAAATAATCAATAGGTTGGTGAATCAAGCTTCCATACAAGCTCGTTATTCTCGTTTCTCTCCTGCCTGAAGGTAAGAACCGCGTCCGCATCCTTTTCTCCGTTAAGGGTTGCGGGAATGCGTACCACGAAAACGTCGCTCTTTGAGGATTCCATGGTCATGGCGTTAAAATCGAATATTCTTTCGCCGGGCAGAATGGAAGTAAGAAACTTATCCTGCATCAGAAGCCCACTCTCATCCTCCGTAAAACGGGGAAGCACGGCACCTATGGAATCGGATATACCAACGAACATAGTTTCCGTCAGACCGATGCAGTAATCCTTGGTATAAACGCGGGCGATTGCCGCCTTCAGCTCCTCTGCGGTGTCAAAATCACTGTTTTCCACGTCAACGTAGTAGTAGTCAACGCCCGTGTACATATTGCCGTAAACGGGAAGCCCCTCTCCGTAAAACACCTTGTTAAGCACGGTGCTTTCCGTCACTCTTTCAATGACTACGCTCCGTACCTCATCAAGCTCGGGGCCCTTTGCGCAGGAGGTCATAATAAACAGGGAAGCAATGCAGAGAATGAATATTGCGGTCTTAATAACCCTTTTCATTACTCGTTATCCTCGCTGTTTTTGAAGGCCTCGGCTATTTCAGCCTTTACGGTTTCCTTTTCTGCCTGCTCCGCAATAAATTCTTCCTCGCTTACAACCTTTGCCTCAACGAACTCTCCGTCCGCTATCTCCTCAGCCTCATCCTCGGGCTTGTTTCCGTCGGGAACCACGGCAAAGTTAACTATGGTGGCGTTTTCTGCGGTGCGCATTACGATAACGCCCGTAGCCGTGCGGCTGTAGGAGGGGATCTCATTTGCGTGAACGCGAACGACGGTACCCGTATCGGTTATCATCATAATATCGTCATTTTCTCCAACGGATGCAACGCTTGCAATGCGGCCCGTCTTTTCGGTGATATTCTGGCAGGTTACGCCGCTGCCGCCGCGGTGCTTCATCAGGCGGAAATCGTCAAAGGGAGTGCGCTTTCCGCAGCCCTGCTCGGTGATGATAAGGAGCTTTCTTTCAGGATCAACGAACGCTGCTCCGCAGACCTCGTCCTCCTCGTCAACGCGAATACCGATAACTCCGCGGGCGCCTGTGCCCATGGGTCTGATGTTTTCACCCGCAAAGCGTACTGCACGTCCGCTCTTGGTGGCAATAACGATCTCGTCCTCGTCGTTCATAATGCCCGCAAAGATCAGCTCGTCGCCCTCGTCAAGAGAAAGTGCGCGCTTACCGGTTCTTCTTAATTTTTCAAATTCGGATATTGCCGTGCGCTTAACTATACCGCGCTTTGTAACGGTAAGAAGGTAACCTTCCTCAAAGCCGTCCACGGTAATAACGCCCGCAAGTCTTTCACCGTCCTGCATCTCCAGCACGTTCTTGATGTTGGAGCCTCTTGCGGTGCGGCTTGCCTCGGGCAGGCAGTATACCTTCTTTGAGTATACGCGGCCCGTGTTTGTAAAGAACATCATAAGTGCGTGGCTGTGAGCGGTAACCACGTCAACGATAAAGTCGTCGTCCTTGGTGTTCATACCGATGATGCCCTTGCCGCCTCTGCGCTGTGCACTGTAGGTGTCCGCAGGCTGGCGCTTGATGTATCCCGCGTGAGTCATGGTGACTACGCATCTGTGCTTGGGTATAAGATCCTCAAGAACGATCTCCTCCTCGGATTCAATGATCTCCGTAAGGCGGTCGTCGCCGTATTTTGCCTTGATGGCAAGGAGCTCGTCCTTAAGAATGGAGGCAACCTTGCTCTCATCCGCAAGAATGCCCTCAAGCTCGGCAACCAGATTGCGGAGCTTGTCAAGTCTGTCCGCAATTTTCTGTCTTTCAAGACCGGAAAGGCGTCCAAGCGTCATGTCTACTATTGCCTGTGCCTGCGGCTCGGAAAGGGAAAATTCCGCCATCAGAGCCTCTCTTGCGGCAGGGATGGACTCGCTCTTCTTTATGATTTCAATAACTCTGTCAATATTATCGGTGGCAATAACGTAGCCCTCAAGGATATGCATCTCGTGAAGGGCGCGGTTAAGCTCGTAGCGGGTGCGGCGAACTATTATATCCTTCTGGAAGGATATGTAGTGATTAAGCACGTCCTTAAGGCAGAGTACCTTCGGCTCGCCGTTCACGATGGCAAGCATATTTACGGCGCAGGTGCTCTGAAGCTGGGTGAACTTATAGAGCTGATTAAGGATGACCTGTCCGTTTGCATCGCGCTTGTATTCAACGACTATGCGCATTCCCGCACGTCCGCTTTCATCGCGCAGATCGGTAAGCCCCTCAATGCGTTTTTCTTTGTGCAGATCCGCAATGCTCTTAACGAGCTGGCTCTTATTTACCTGATAAGGTATCTCAGTAAAGATAATGCGGTGTTTATCCTCCTCAAGAGTCGCCTTTGCACGGACGTTGACGTGTCCTTTACCCGTCAGATAAGCCTGATAGATACCCGCAGTACCGTAAATAGTCGCCTTGGTGGGGAAGTCGGGGCCCTTGATGTACTGCATGATCTCCGGCAGCTCTGCGGCGGGATTGTCAATAAGGCAGATAACGCCGTCAATAACCTCGGAAAGATTGTGAGGGGGGATATTGGTAGCCATACCAACGGCAATACCCACGGAGCCGTTTACCAGAAGGTTCGGAAAACGGGAGGGAAGTACCGTAGGCTCCTTCAGCTTGTTATCGAAGTTTGGAACGAAGTCAACAACGTCCTTATCGATATCAAGCATCATATAGTCGGCGATCTTTGCAAGTCTTGCTTCCGTATAACGGTATGCAGCCGCACCGTCACCGTCCACGTTACCGAAGTTACCGTGACCCTCAACGAGAGGATAACGCAGAGAGAAGGTCTGCGCCATTCTTACCATTGCCTCGTATACGGCGCTGTCGCCGTGAGGATGGTACCGTCCAAGCACGTTACCAACGGTGGTAGCGGATTTACGGAAGGGCTTATCGGCTGTCAGATGGTCCTCGTACATAGCGTAAAGAATACGTCTCTGTCCCGGCTTCATACCGTCGCGCACGTCGGGAAGGGCACGGCTGGTAATAACGCTCATGGAGTAGTCGATAAAGGACTTCTTAACCTCCGATTCCATTCCTATGGGCAGAATCTTCTGATTGGAGTAGTCAAGCTCGTGATTTTTTTCCATATCGGTCTTATCCTTTTCATAGCCGCGGCATATTTATACACGCCGCAGTTCACTTATTCATAGGTTTTATACTTTGATTATTTGGCACATAAAGTTTTTATTTGTCAAAAAACCGTGCCGCAATAAGGTTTCAACATAGTTTTGAACAGGATGTTCAAAACTTTTCTACATAAGTTTTGAACAAATTGTCGAAAACTTATGCGATTACGCTTTTAAGATCAGCAGCATCAATGGAGGCTATGATGATGCGCCCGCATTTTTCCGGGAGGAGCAAGCCCCTCCGTTATATTTTTTATGCGGGAGGAGCAAGCCCCTCCCCTACGTATTTACAAAACTCTGCCGTTCACAACGTAGGGGCGACCATTGGTCGTCCGTTTGCGCAATTAAATGTCGAGGTTTTCATACGCCGAAGTCAAGCCTGTCGCATCTTCCGAAGTATACGGAAGAATTTTCAAGGCGCTGCCGCAGTAAAATTGTTTCGTAGGCGAGGAAGGAAGATAGGTTTGGGCGAAGCCGTACTTACGTACGGCGAGGTCAAGCCTGTCGCACCTTCCGAAGCATACGGAAGAATTTTCAAGGCAGATTAAATGTCGAGGTTAGAAACAAACTTAGCATTCTGCGTTATAAAATCGCGTCTCGGCTCTACCTGATCTCCCATAAGGACGGAGAATATCTCGTCCGCCTTTTCCGCATCCTCGATATTGACCTTTAAGAGAGTACGGAACTCAGGATCCATGGTGGTCTCCCAAAGCTGATCGGGATCCATCTCACCAAGACCTTTGTAGCGCTCGGTCTCGCACTTGCCGCCCATTTCCGCAATCAGCGCGTCGCGCTCCTCATCGGAGAAGGCGTATTTCTGGGTCTTTCCGCGCCATACCTTGTAAAGAGGAGGCTGTGCAAGGAAAATATGTCCATCCTCAATAAGCTGACGCATATGGCGGAAGAAGAAGGTGAGCAAGAGTATACGGATATGGGATCCGTCAACGTCCGCATCGGCCATGATAATTATCTTTCCGTAGCGGAGCTTGCTTATGTCAAAATCGTCTCCGATACCGCACCCAAGCGCCTGTATGATGGGGGTGAGGGATTCGTTGGAATATACCTTGTCAAGGCGGCTCTTTTCAACGTTAAGAACCTTACCGCGCAGGGGAAGAATAGCCTGGAAGCGGCTGTCGCGTCCGTCCTTTGCGGAGCCTCCTGCGGAATCTCCCTCAACGAGGTAAACTTCCGTAAGCTCGGCGCTTCTCTCCTGGCAGTCCGCAAGCTTTCCGGGAAGGGAGCTGCCCTCAAGGGCGCCCTTTCTTCTGGTCAGCTCCTTTGCCTTTCTTGCCGCCTCTCTTGCTCTGGAAGCCGCAAGACCCTTTTCAAGTATCGCCTTTGCAACGGTGGGATTCTCTTCAAAGAATTCACCAAGCTTTTGCACCACCATATTGTTTACAAAGGTGCGCATCTCCGAGTTACCAAGCTTTGCCTTGGTCTGGCTTTCAAACTGTGCGTCCTTTAATTTAACGCTGACGATGCAGACGAGTCCTTCAAGCACGTCCTCACCGGAGAGCTTGTCGTCGCCCTTTAAAACTCCGATCTTTGCGGCGTATGCGTTTATTGTTTTTGTAAGCGCCATGCGGAAGCCCGTTTCGTGGGTTCCTCCCTCAATGGTGCGCATATTGTTGGCAAAGGAAAGCAGCATATTATTGTAGCTGTCGTTATACTGCATGGCAACCTCTGCCATATTGTCGTCCTTTTCCGCCTTCATGTAGATAACTTGTGAATGTATGGGGTTTCCGCGCTTGTTGTTCTCGTTGAGATATTCAACAAAGCTCTTTAGTCCGCCCTCGTAATAAAGCTCCTCTCGCTTGGGAATAAGAGCCTCTTCTCCGTTTTCTCCTCTGCGGTCCAGAAGGATTATTCTGATGCCGCCGTTTAAGAAGGATTGATCGCGCAGGCGCTTAAGTACGGTCTCAAAATCAAAAACTATTTCCTCAAAAATATCGGGATCGGGCTTAAAGCGGCAGTAAACGCCCTTTTCCGTGGTCTCACCAACGCACTGAAAGGCTCTTGCAACCTTGCCTCTCTCAAATCTTTCGGTATATTTCTTACCGTCGCGGCAGTTTTCAACCTCCATCCATTCGGAAAGAGCGTTAACAACGGAAGCACCAACGCCGTGAAGACCGCCGGCGATCTTATATCCCTCGCCGCCGAACTTACCGCCCGCGTGAAGCACGGTGTATACGACTTCAAGGGTGGGTATCTTCATTTTCGGGTGCATACCGTCGGGTATTCCGCGTCCGTTATCTCTGACGGATACGCTGTTATCGGGCCAGAGAGTCACCTCGATCTCCGAGCAGTATCCCGCAAGTGCCTCGTCGATGGAGTTATCCACTATCTCGTAAACAAGATGGTGAAGTCCGCCGATGGAGGTAGTACCGATGTACATTCCGGGGCGTTTTCTTACAGCCTCCAGACCCTCAAGCACCTGTATTTGACTGTCGTCATATACCTGTCGATTCATTTCATCCATTTTTTTCGGGTTCCTTTTCTATTGACTTTGTTTAATAATTGATTTAAATGCCTTACAGACCTTCGTTTATTCTGGAAAGCAATGCGGAGGTGGATATCTGCGAAAACATTATTTTTGCGGTCCTTCCGTCCTCGTCCTCGTAGAGAATAAAGGACTTTGGAAGCTCCTCTGCGGCGCTTTCCGCAAGGCCGTTTTTTTCCGCCTGCCGCAGATAATTTTTGGTATCGTCTCCGCGGCTGGAGGTATCAAGATCAAAAATACCGATTATTCTGCCGGAGCGGAGTATTTTGTTGTTTCCTGCGTGTAGGTACATTTTTTCCTCTATTCTTCAAAAAAGCATCCGTTTTCGGCTCTTATTCTCTTTGCTGAGCCGAAATCAACGTTTTCTTCACAGGTGGTAATAATAAGCTGTCGTTTTTCGGAGCCGGAAAGCAGGTATTTTTTTCTGTCGCCGTCAAGCTCGCTGAAAACGTCGTCCAGCAGAAATACGGGCTCTTCTCCCGTATATTCACGGCAGATCTCTCCCTCCGCAAGCTTGATGGCAAGCACGGCAGTGCGTTGCTGACCCTGACTTCCCCATTGGCGGAGAGGCTCGCCGT
The DNA here is from genome assembly GCA_015064505.1 of Oscillospiraceae bacterium. Classification (GTDB taxonomy): domain Bacteria; phylum Bacillota; class Clostridia; order Oscillospirales; family CAG-272; genus RUG12395. The sequence goes on along the minus strand of SVSB01000030.1, from coordinate 13,075 downwards.
TCAATTTAACGGAAAGATCGTCTCTGTGAACACCCTTTTGGGTGGAGCCTGCGGCAATATCTCTGTCGATGCCGTCCTCAAAAAGCTTAAGATAGTCAAGCTCCGATCTTTCAATATCCTCGGGGCTCTGAACGTCGCAAACGTATTGAAGCCGAAGCTTTTCCTTGTTTGAGCTCATTTCGGACATTATAAACTCCGCGTAGGGAGATATTTTTTCAATATATTCTTTTCTTTTTGCGGCAATGCGCGCGGCGTATTTTGCAAGCTGCTCGTTCCATACGGAAAGGTTGTCCGTAAGGCTTGCCCTTACCGCCGCCGATATACCGGGCATACATATTTTTTTGATCAGCGCGTTGCGGTTTTCAAGAGTAAGCTGATAATCTCCAAGCAGATAAATATAATCGCGACTTATCTGGGAGATGGCAATGTTCATAAATTCGCGCCTCTCGGAGGGCGAGCCCTTAACAATGCCCAGATGATCGGGGCAGAACAGCACCGCACGGAAGCGGGATATCATATCAATGTTTCTGTCAAGCTTCACTTCGTTTGCAAAGCGCTTAGTCTTTTTTTCAGAATGAATAATAAAAAGCTCGTTTTCTCTGACGGAATCGGTGTATTCGTTACGCACTGAAAAAAAGCTTTCCCCGTTTTTTACCAGATCCTTATCTGCCGTACCCTTGAAGCTGCGCCCTCTTGCAAAGATGTAAACGGATTCAAGCAGATTTGTTTTACCCTGGGCGTTTTTTCCGTGTATCAGATTCACCCCCGGCGAAAATTCAACCTCTGCCGAGGAAATATTACGGTAGTTTTTTAAGGTGATCTTTCTACAGTACATTTTTCCTCCGCATTAAGATTTTTAATGGATTTTCACGGATAATTGAGGTGGTTGCGGGAGGAGCAAGCCCCTCCGTTATATTTTTTATGCGGGAGGAGCAAGCCCCTCCCCTACGATTTTTCAAACGTTACGTTGCAATGATTCTGCCCTTGTAAAACAGATCCAAAGTAACTTTCCAAATGCGGTCCGCAACACTGACGCTAAAATTGTTTCATAGGCGAGTAAGAAAGGCACTGCCGAAGAAAAATTGTTTCGTAGACGAGGTGTAACGAGCAAGCAAAGCGAAGGCGTATTTTTCATACGTCGAGCTGCTTGAGAGAAAGCACCGAAGTATACGGAAGAATTTTCATGGCAGAATTAGTCAGTGATCTTGACGGGCATCACAAGATAAAACTGATCTTTGTTTTCAACCTTATCGGAAGGAATAACGTTCATTGTCGCTCTGGGGCTCTTGAGATAGAGAACTACGTTCTCGCAATCAAGGGCGCGGAAGATATCAAGCAGATAGCGGCAGGCAAAGCCGATCTCAATATCGTCGCCCGTGTGCTTGCAGGATATCTCGTCGGTGATCTGTCCCGAAACGGAGGTGGAGGATATCTTTATGGTGTTGCCCGTAAAGTTCATCTTGATGCTGCTTTTTGCGCTGCTCATGCTCTTTTTTTCGGAAACGAGAGAAGCTCTTTCAAGGCATTCAAGCATTTCAACTCTGTTAACCTCTGCGGATATGGGCATATCCTTCTGAATGAGGCGGTCGTAATCGATATACTTCATATCGATAAGACGGGAGAAGAATATAAGATCGTTAAGAACGAAGACGATATGCTTTTTTGAGGGCTTAATGGTCATCAGATCCTCTTCGTCGTCGGAGAGCATCTTCTGCAGCTCGGCAACGGACTTACCTGGAATTATCATGGAAAGCTCGTTGGGCATATCGGTGTTTATGTGTGCGGTGTAAACGCATTTTGAAAGGGTAAAGGTATCGCAGGCGACCATGGTAAGGTAATCGCCCTCGATTTTAAGGAAAGCACCGCAAAGCTCGGGGTGATTGCTGTCTCCTGCGGAAATGCTGTGCTGAGTGTGCCCTACCATAGTCTTAAGGATTGATTGCTCCATAACGAAGCCCCATTCACCCTCAAGATCGGGAGGAGTGGGAAATTCCTTACCGTTTATTGCGCGCATGGTGTAGCAAACGCGGTTGCAGCGCAGATAAGCGGTAAGATTGTCGTTTACCTCAAGCTCAATGTCCTTTTCGGGCATAACTCTCACGTACTGAAAAAAGTCCTGTGCGTTAACGATGTAGGAGCCGGGCTCCTCAACTTTCGCATCAACTCTTGCGTGAACGCCCTTGTCCATATCGTAGGTGGTTATGGTGCATCTGCCGTCCTCGGTTGCATTTATAAGAACTCCGTTCATGGAGGTAAAGGTGCTTTTGGAGGAAACGCAACCCATGGCAGGGGAAAGCACCGAGATAAGCTTTACTTTGTCGAAAACTACCTTCATTTTTTCTCCTTTTTGCCTTTTTGCAGGCTTTTTTATTTTTTTAAGCGAAGCGTATATATGTAGTATAATAAATATTAGGATTTAGTAATTATAGTAGTGTGCGGTAGAAATGTTCAAAACCCTATCAAAGCCTTGCGCCGTAAGGCTTTGAGATTGTTTAAAACGCTGTAGATGAATTTTTCGTTTCTTCCTACTTCTACAAGGGCTTTTCCGCCTTGTTTGAATTGTAAGCCGGAAGATCCGTACACGATCGTACAAACTGAATTTTTTTGGAATTTCTTCAATACTTTGAATTTTTTCGACAATCAAAGTGTTGAAGTTTTTTATCAGTCCTTGATATCGGAGATCAGCTCGTTTATCTCCTCCTCAAAGGCGGGATATTTTGTGATCATATCCTCCACCTTGGAGAGGGAATATTTAACGGTGCTGTGCTTGCGGTTTATCATCTTTCCGATGGCTTCAAGGGACATATCCGTAAGACTGCGGAAAAGATAGATGCAAACGTTACGGGCGTTTACGGTCTTTGCCGCCTGGCTGGTTCCCTTAAGCTCCGCAACGCTAACGCCGTACTTGGTGGATACTGCGGAGAAGATCTTATCGCTTATAACGTTCTGCGGCTCGCTCTCCGTCAGCAGATCGGATATGGCTGCACGTGCAGTCTCAAGGGTAATAGGGCCGCCTGATAGGAAAGAGAGCGCCGCAATCTTTTTCAGCGCACCCTCAACCTGGCGCACGTTGGATTTAAGCCTGTCCGCCATATAGGTAACCACCTCGTTCGTAACGTGGATGCCCATATTTGCTGCCTTTTGCTTTATTATCGCCATTCTCAGCTCAATATCGGGGGGCTGAATGTCGGCGATCATGCTCTGTTCAAAACGGGTGCGCAATCTCTCAACCAAGGGGTTTATATCCTTTGGAGGCTTATCGCTTGTAAATACTATCTGCTTGTTATCCTCGTAGAGGTAGTTGAAGGTGTGGAACACCTCTTCCTGAATACCGGGCTTGTTGGCAACGAACTGAATATCGTCGATAATAAGCAGATCTGCCTTGCGGTACTTTTCGCGGAATTCGGTGGTGCGCTTGGTCTGGATCGCCTCCACCATCTGGTTCATAAATTCCTCACCCTTGGTGTAGATGATGGAAACGTAGGGAAAATTCTTCTCCACGTGGTTTTTGATGGAGTACATCAGGTGCGTTTTTCCAAGTCCGCTTGCACCGTAAATAAACAGAGGATTGTATATATCGTTTATGTGGTCGTAGGTCTTATCTCCCGCAATGCCCGCAACGGCAAAGCACGCGGCGTAGGCAAGCTTGTTTGAGGATCCTTCAACGAAGTTTTCAAAGGTGTATTCCGTCTGGCGCGCCGCCGTTTTTTCAACGGGCTTCGGCTCTTTCGGTATACCGTATATATCCTCGTATCTTTCAAAGCTCGTTTTGGGCGTGGTCACCTCAAGCTCGATCTCAAAGCCGAGCACATCTCTTAGGCAGCCCTTCAGCTCGTCCGCGTATCTGGTGGTGATGATAAGACGCTTGAATTCGTTATCAACGGAGATAGTAAGCTTGCTCTCCGTGATCTCCACGGGCTCTGCGTTTGCAAACCAGAGATCAACCGTGGTAGTGGAATATTTTTCCTTAAGCTTGGCTATAACAAGCTGCCAGATGCTTTTAAAATCTTCTTTTAACATGGCATTATTCTTCCCTGCACAATAATTATAGTTATTATAACATATATATATAATTATTGCAAGAATCTGCGCCGATTTTGCGCCAATTTTTCCGTAATAATTCCTTATTAAATTAGTCTTGAAATGTTCATATTGTAATGCTATAATATGCTTAGTATGGGGAAAAGTGCGGTCATCGCTTTTTCCTTGAATTTGATCATATTTTGAAAGGATATAGACTATGAACGCATTACAGCTTGCCGAGTATATCCGCGCGGGAAAGGCGGATGCAAGACTTAACTCCCTTTACGGAAAAAATCTTGAAAGACAGCGCGCAAGATATGCAAACGCCTGTGAAAAATTTGCAGAGCTTTACGGCGCGGATAAGGACGCTTTCGTGTTCTCCGTTCCCGGCAGAAGCGAGATAAGCGGTAATCACACCGACCACAACAAGGGCAAGGTGCTTGCAGGCGCCATCGACCTTGATATAATTGCCGTTGCGGCAAAGACCGACGACGGCCTCGTTCGCGTTCGCAGCGAGGGCTACAGCGAGGACAGAATCGATCTTTCCGATATCGCAGAGCCCAAAAAGGAAAATTTCTTCAAGAGCCGCGGCCTCATTGCAGGCGTTTGCGCAGGTCTGAAGAACACGGGTCACGAGATCTGCTCCTTCTGTGCTTACACAACGAACGACGTACATAAGGGAAGCGGACTTTCCTCCTCCGCCGCATTCGAGGTTATGATCGGTAATATTATCAATCACCTTGCAAACGGCGGCACCATTCCTAATCCCGAGATCGCAAAGATCTCCCAGTTTGCCGAGAACGTATACTTCGGCAAGCCCTGCGGACTTATGGATCAGACCGCTTGTGCCGTTGGCGGCTTCGTTGCAATTGATTTTGCCGATCCCACCAAGCCCGTTATCGAGCCTCTTGAGTTCGACCTTTCCGGCAAGGGTTATTCTCTTTGCATCGTAAATACCGGCGGCAACCACGCGGATCTGAACGATGATTACGCTTCCGTTCCCGCAGAGATGAAGGCAATAGCCGCATATTACGGCAAGGATGCTCTCCGCGGACTTACCGAGGAGAATCTTATTGCCGATATGCCCGTTCTCCGCAAGACCGCAGGCGACCGTGCAATTATGCGTGCAATGCACTTTGTTGCCGAAAATAAGAGAGTTGAGGCACAGACCGCGGCGCTCCGCGCAGGAGATCTGGACGGATTCTTTGCGGGAGTTATCGCCAGCGGCAATTCCAGCTTCAAGTATCTGCAGAACGTTTATACCGTAAAGAACGTTGCAGAGCAGGGACTTTCTCTCGCTCTTTGCGTTACCGAATATATCACCAAGGGCTGGGGCGGTGCCTTCCGCGTTCACGGCGGCGGCTTTGCAGGCACCATTCAGGCGTTCATCCCCACCGATAAGGTAGACGAGTACAAGGGCGTTATGGACTCCGTATTCGGAGAGGGCGCTTGTGCGGCACTTAAGGTCAGACCCGAGGGTGCTATCATCGTTGAACTTTAATATGAAAAAAGACAGCAAAAAGCAAAATAAAGTAACGGAGCAAAACGGAGAAGATAAAGAAAAGGTGAGGGCGGCAAATGCCACCCTCACCAATCTCCTTTTGGTTATAGTTAACACCGTTTTGTTTTACACCGTCTACCGTCTCCTTGCGGGAGGCGAGGCGGGATATCTTGCGTCACAGATCGTATTATGGACATATTTTGCGCTTTTGATTATTTTCTTCGTTTCTTATATCGTATACAACAAGGGCTTTACCATGGTAAACAGAGATGCGAACAGCTTTCCCGACGGCTGGAGCTACGAGCAGATGTGTGCGGTAACGAGCGAAGGCGAAAGACGCAAAAAAAAGTCAAAATGGATGCTGCTCATCATCATCCCACTGATGTTCACCTTTATGTTTGATATGGTCGATCTTTTCATTCTGGACAGATTCAGGGATCTATTTTAATGACAGAAGCATATTCGCTGTTTTCCGGTTCATCGGGAAACTGCACGTTTATCAGAAGCGGAAATACCTCTATCCTCATCGATGCAGGCAAAAACACCTCATGCATCGTCAAAGCTTTAAAAAGTCTTGGTGCGGAGCTTGGGGATATTTCCGCAATTTTTATAACTCACGCCCACAGCGATCATATTTCCGCCCTGCCCGTGCTTTTAAAAAAGTATAATGGGCTCGTTTACTCATCCTTTGATACGTTCCATCATCTCACGGAGACGGGAATAAGCGGCGAAAGAATAGAGCACTTTGATTTCGGTGAATCGGTGGAGATCGGTGATATAAATATAAAAGCCTACGAAACTCCCCACGATATCACGGGTAGCACCTGTTATCGTATAGAGTGCGCTGATAAGACAAAAATTGCTGTTGCAACGGATATCGGATACGTAAGTGATAAGGTGTTCGAATGTCTTTTCGGGGCGGATGCAGCGCTGATAGAATCAAATCACGATATAAAAATGTTAAATAACGGCCCCTATCCCCGTTTTTTAAAGGATAGGATATTGGGAAGCGGAGGCCATCTTTCAAACGACGCTTGCGCGCGGGTGCTGCCCCGTCTTGCAAAAAGCGGCACAAGGAGCTTCGTGCTTGCCCATTTAAGCAGTGAAAATAATGACCCCGTTGTGGCAAGGCGATGTGCGGAAGCCGCCCTTGAGGGCACGGACTGCACCGTTTGCGTTGCATCAAAATGGGAGGTTGTGAACATATGCAGAAGATAACGGTAATAGCCGTTGGATCCGATAAGGAAAAATACTTTACTGAGGCTACAAAGGAGTATGAAAAGCGCCTTTCCCGCTATGCAAAGACGGAGGTAATCGTCTTAAAGGACGAGCCTATTCCCGACGACCCAAGTGAAAAGGAGATGCAGACCGTCCTTGCAAAGGAAGGGCAAAAGATACTTGCCGCAATGCCCGACGGATGTCTCAAGGTTGCCCTTTGCGTGGAGGGCAAGCAGCTCTCAAGCCCCGAGCTTGCAAAAATGCTTGAAAACGCCGCAAATACCTATCCCGGAGTAGTGTTCATCATCGGTGGCTCCCTCGGAATAGATCAAAAAATAAAGGATATGTGCGACGTGCGCCTTTCCTTTTCAAAGCTGACCTTCCCCCACAGACTTATGAGGGTCATACTTATGGAGGCTCTGTACCGCGCGAAAACGATAGAACGGGGAGAAAAATACCACAAATGACCTCTGCCTTGAAAATTCTTCCGTATACTTCGAAAGGTGCGACGAACTCCACCTCGGCGTACGCAAGTACGCCGTCGCCGAAGCTCATCTTCCTTTCTCGTCTACGAAACAATTTTACTGCGGCAGACAACGGGACGTCGAGGCGCCGTCCCCTACGAGCGTAGTAGGGGCGCGCATTGCGTGTCCGTTTTTTACGGTAGGGCGGGGGCTTGCTCCCGCCGATAAGAAACGTCGGAAATACATATCTCAAACAACGAAAAATCCATAATTGCGAGTAAAAAATGAAAAAAAGTGTAAAAACTGCCTTAACCAGAATAACCTCGGTACTGCTGCTCGGCGCGTTGTGCGCAACGGCAGTGCTTTATCAGCGCGGAGTTTTTGACTTTTCTTTTTACAACAGAGATAAATTCAAAGGCGACAGCCAGACGAGCGCGGGGGAGACCACCTTTGTTCCCGTTGATACCACGGCGCCCGGTGGGGATACGGTTCGTCCGGATTCCTACGCCCTGCAGTTTACGGACGCACTCAAGGCGGCAACGAATATCTCAAACGTTGGTGCGGGAATTCTGAAGGGCGGAGAAGCGGTGCATTTTGAATATCCCGTGCTTTCCGAGATGCTTGCAAACGGTTACTCTATTTCATACGGGGATTACGTTCTGGATGAAAATATGGTCCTTTGCCGCTTGGATGCGGATATAGATGCGGAATATAACGAAAAAGGCTACGGCTGCAGCATCATTCATTTTTATGCCGAAGCAACCAACAATTTCACGGTTCCAAAGGGAAAACGCACCGTGGGCTATGCTACCCATAAGGGAGTTCATCTCTATATGGGATATATAATCACCGATAACGGCAAGGAGCAGAATATTTATACAAGCACGGGCGAAAAGCTGTATACGGGTCATACCGATGCGCTCACTCCCGCGCTCACCCGTGATCTTAACGGCAATCCGCTGTTCTATTCAACTGACGATGAGTTTGAAAACTATTACTACATAGATGAAAACAAGGAGCTTAAGATAAGCGATTATAACGATCAGACGGATAATCGCGGTCTTTATTTTGATTACGTTCCCACCTACGGGCTTGCGGATAACGATATCGTAAAGTATCATTCCATGGTCACGGTGGTAACGGAGATAACCTCCCAAATTACTCAAACTGAGCCCCCTATCCCCGAAACGGAGGAGCCTGCGGTTACGGATGCCGTAACCGATACCTCAGAGGTAACGGACGAGGTTACCGTTTTTGTGGAGGACACCACGGAAGCCCCGCCGGAGGAGACCCTTCCCCCGGATACCGAGGCGGATACCACGGAAGAAGCTACGGAAGATACCATCGAAGAAACTGAAGAAAACTACGATACCGAAGGGAAAAACGGGGACGAAGGATATTACGAGGGCGAGGAAGGCTACGAGCCCGTGGACGAGACTCTCCCCTCCGAAGAACCTGAAATCACCGAACCTGAAATCACCGAACCCGAAGTGACCGAACCCGAAGTGACCGAACCCGAAGTGACCGAACCCGAGGTGACCGAACCCGAGGTGACCGAACCCGAAGTAACCGAACCTGAAGTAACCGAGCCCGAAACCGAATTTAACTACGAGGATCACATGGAGGTAACTGAGGACTTTGAGGATACCACCGAGGAAACAACCGAGGAGATCCCCGAAGATACCACCACAGCCGAGACTGCGGATACCGTAGCGGATGAAAACACGGACATAACCGAAGATATTACGGCAGACACCACCGCAGAGGATACCACCCCCGAGGAGACTACCGAGGCACCTCCCCAGTACGTGGTAATAGAAACTCTGTATTCTCAGGCTCTCCGCTTTGCCTACGGATATAACGAGTGGTACCATACCACCAACTATACCTTCAAGGAAGCTTACAATTATTCAGAGGGTCTTGCGGCAGTGGTATATCCCGATAACGTTATGCTGTTCTTAACCGAATGGGGCTCAAATCATTATCCCCTGTACCGCGAGGGCAATTATTGGAACGAGAACGGCCGCCTTGCCTTCTCTATTTACACGGCACCCCTTGTAAGAGATATCTCCGATATCGGTAGTCTGTATTTTGATCGCGGCTACGTTCGTGTCCGTCAGCTGGATACCGACGCCGTATACGGCAACCCCGATTATCTTATCGGTCAGTACGAGCTTATCCTTGATCAGAACGGTAATATCTTCAGGCTTCCCTCAGATTACGAGCTTGTTGGGTATTCGGACGGCGTGCTTCTTGTGGAGCGCGACGGACTGTACGGTTATTACAGCACGGAGGAAAGATGGATCGCCCAGCCTATATACACCTTTGCCCGTCCCTTTGCGGAGGGACTTGGAGTCATTGGCTTTGAAAACGGCATCAAGGGCGTTATCGATACTGCGGGCAACGTAGTCATTCCCTTCGATTATAAGGAGATATCCCAGGTCTCCACGGGCATTATTGCCGCTTACGGGGAGAGAAACGGCTGGGAATTTTTCGCCAAAGTAACCCTGCCTTGAAAATTCTTCCGTATACTTCGGAAAGTTCGTCACACTTGACTTCGGCGTATGAAAATACGCCGTCATCCAAGCGTAACTCCTTTCCTCGCCTACGAAACAATTTTACTGCGGCAGATTATTTCAAAATTTTTACGTATGATTGTAGGGTAGGAGTCAAGCTCCTCCCCTACAACGGAAAAAAGCTATGCAGAAACAAACGGACATTGCAATAATAGGTGCGGGGCACGCGGGAGTAGAGGCTGCCCTTGCGGCGGCACGGATGGGACTTAACACCGTGCTTTTTACTCTGTCTCTGGACGCTATTGCAAATATGCCCTGCAATCCCTCCATCGGAGGCACCGCAAAGGGGCATCTGGTTTACGAGATAGACGCCCTCGGCGGCGAGATGGGCAGAGCCGCAGACGCGGTAACTTTGCAGAGCCGCACACTTAACACGGGCAAGGGGGCGGCAGTGCGCTCCAAGCGCGTGCAGGCGGACAGGCTTGCATACCGCTCCTATATGAAGAACCGCGTGGAGAACACGGAACGCCTTGACGTGGTTCAAGAGGAAATAGTTGATATAATAACGGAAAATACCGAAAACGGTAAAAAAATAAGCGCCGTCGTTACCCGTCTTGGTGACGTATGGCAGGTTCGTGCGGCTGTAATTTGCGCGGGGACGTATCTCGGCGGCAAAATATTCGTTGGCAGTAATACCCGTGAAAGCGGCCCCGATGGTCAGCTCCCCGCCGATATGCTTACCTCTGCTCTTATCCGTGAGGGTATAGAGATGCGCCGCTTCAAAACGGGAACGCCACAGAGAATAGACAGCCGCAGTATAGATTATTCCAAATTGGAGCTGCAGGAGGGCGAGAAAAATCCTCTTCCTTTCTGTTGGAGCACCGATAAGGAAAAGTACGCCGCTCTTGAAAGCGTGCCCTGCCATATAGTTTACACCTCTGCCGCTACCCATAGCGTGATTAAGGAAAATATTCATAAAAGCGCCATGTACGGCGGTATGATCCACGGTATCGGCCCCCGCTATTGCCCTTCTATCGAGGATAAGATAGTCCGCTTTGCGGATAAGGAAAGGCATCAGCTTTTCGTTGAACCAACGGGTGTTGGAACCAACGAGATGTACCTGCAGGGCTTTTCCACCTCCATGCCCGCGGACGTGCAGTACGAGATGCTCCGCACTCTTCCGGGCTTTGAGAACGCAAAGATAATGCGCTATGCATACGCTATTGAATACGATTGCGCAGATCCCACTCAGCTTCTGCCCACCTTGGAATTTAAAAATATCAGCGGCCTTTACGGAGCAGGTCAGTTCAACGGCACCTCGGGATACGAGGAGGCGGCGGCGCAGGGTCTGGTTGCGGGCGCTAACGCCGCGCTGAAGCTTCTCGGAAAGGAGCCTTTGGTTCTTTCCCGCGCTTCTTCCTATATCGGCACTCTTATAGACGATCTGGTAACCAAGGGCACAAACGAACCGTACAGAATGATGACCAGCCGCAGTGAGTTCCGTCTGCTTTTACGCCAGGATAACGCGGACTTCCGTCTTACTCCCATGGGATACGCCTGCGGACTTGTGGGAGAAGATCAATGGAAGCAGTTTGAAGAGCGCAGGGAAAGAGTGGAGCGCGAGATAAAGCGCCTTGGGGAAACCACCGTTCCCCCAAGCGAGAAGGTAAATTCCTTGCTTGCGGAATACGAAAGCACCCCCATAACCACGGGAGCAAAGCTTGCGGAGCTTTTGCGCCGTCCCCAGATAGATCTTGCGGCACTGCGTAAAATAGACGAAAACGCCCCCGCCCTTGACCGCGCGGATCTTGAAAGCGTGGAAACGGCGGTAAAGTACGAGGGATATATCAAAAAGCAGCAGGAAGAGGCAATAAGGCAGAAAAAGCTGGAGGATATGCTGCTGCCTGCCGACGTTGACTATAAGCAGATATCGGGTCTCAGAATAGAAGCGGCGGAAAAGCTCAACAAAATACGCCCCCAAAGCGTCGGTCAGGCGTCCCGTATCAGCGGAGTGAATCCTGCGGATATTTCCGTGCTTATTATTCGCTTTAAGGATAAAAGAGGTAATTAAATGACAGAGATAGACGTAACGGAAAGAAAAAGAGCAGAGGAGCTGCTAAAGAAAAACGGGCTTGAAAGATTTTGCTATCTTATACCCAGGTTCTACGATTTTGCCGCTTACCTGCTTGAAGAAAATAAAAAGCATAATCTGACGGCTCTGCGGGAGATCGGCGACGTGTGGGTAAGGCATTTTGCGGACAGTCTGTTGTTTGCCGATATGTTTGAAGGTGAGCATAAGACACTTATCGACGTTGGCTGCGGCGGCGGTTTTCCGTCTATTCCCCTTGCCATAGCCTGCAAGAATCTTAAGGTTACCGCAATGGACTCCACCAAGAAAAAGACGGATTTCGTTGTCAGCGCCGCCCAAAGAATAAAGCTTGATAATTATTCCGCCCTTTGCGCAAGAGCCGAGGAGGCGGGAAAAAACAAGGTGTACAGAGAAAGATACGATATTGCCACCGCCCGTGCGGTTGCGGCGTTGCCAGCACTTGCGGAATACTGCCTGCCTCTGGTTCGGGTTGGCGGAGCCTTCCTTTCCTATAAGGGTAAGGATGCGGAGATAGAATGCGCGGCGGCAGAGCCCATCATTGCAAACCTTGGGGGCAAGATAGAAAAGATTGAAAAGCGCATTCTTACGGACGAAAACGGCGAAGAGATGGAGCGCGCCCTTATAGTGATCCGCAAGGTGCGCAATACGCCTCCCGTATTCCCCCGCAAAAACAGCGCCATATTGAAGAGTAAATAAAAAACAGATGATCGCTCAAAGCGTGATATTCTTAGAGAAAAATCATAAATCAACTTGCCTTATTTGATCCGCAGAAAACAAATAACGACCCCCGACAGATTTTTTAGTCTGTCGGGGGTTTCTTGTTCTGTTAGCAAATTGGAATTTAGCAGTCCTTTCTGAACCGCAGATAGAAACCATATTTACTACATTCTTTGGCAACAAGTATCAAGCCAGAATTCGAACACATTTCTACAATACCCTTTTCATCTTGTGAACCCATTTTACCAACACCGTAGGTAGTGGAAACATATTCATTTGGTAATTGAACTGATACATCCATACAAAACGGTTCTGGATATGCAGAAAGAATATCACAATCCCAAATGTGAAGTTCTCCGTGATTTTTTAGGACTCGTGTAGCTTCTAAAATGGCACTTTTTTGGTCTTCGGTATCCATAAACATCAATGTATAGAATGATGTTACATGGTCAAAGGAATTGTCTTTGAATTTCAAATCCGTAGCATCCATTATGATTTTCTCAAACCCCGTTGGTGCTTCATCCAA
>SVSB01000071.1 GCA_015064505.1 Oscillospiraceae bacterium | reverse complement strand
AAAATTAGGATTCTCTGTCTCGCTTTCTTAATTGAATTTTCCACAACATCCTCGGCAAGCTGTTTATTTAGGCTTGCTTTTTTGTTGTGCGCTTTTTTGCGTTGGCTGTTTTTAAGTTTTCAGAACAGCCCCTTTTTTCGTTATTTCTTTTTCGTTCGGATATTTGCCGTTTCCGTCATAAAGAACATCAATAGGGCGAAGAACAGCATATAGACGGGGTAGAGGTTTACGGTGGTGTTTTCTGCTATGATTCCGAATAGGGGAGGCATGAGCAAGGAGCCCGAATAAGCGCTTGCCATCTGCACGCCGATGATCGCCTGTGAGTTTTCGGCACCGAAATGGTCGGGGGTAGAGTGAATTACGGAAGGGTAAATAGGCGCACAGCCGAGCCCCGTTATTACAAGCCCTATCACGGTGAAGGTGAGCCCGAAGGGTAGAAGTATACAGCAGATGCCGGCGGATGCGACCGTGCATCCGATGCGGATCATGGTTTTGTCGCCGAATCTGTCGGCAATGAAGCCGTTAAAAAACCTTCCTGCGGTGATGCCGAGATAGAAAAGGGAAGCGAAGCTTGCGGCTCTTTCCTCGCTTATTCCGTGGCGGGAAATTATGAAGCTGCTTGCCCAAAGTCCTGCAGTGGTCTCAAGTGCGCAATAGCAGAAAAAGGATATGAGTACTGCCTTTACTCCCGGGATCTTCAATGCGTTCATAACGCCTCCGCCCGCTTTTTCATCCGCATTGTTTGCTGTGGGCTTTTTCCAGAGGGAAAGCGTTAAGAACAGAACAGCCGTAAGAGCTATCTGTATAAACGAAACTGTACGGTATCCCGTTTCCCAGCTGTTTTTGGCGGAGATTGCATAGCTCATTATGTAAGGACTCACGGAAGCACCGACACCCCAGAAGCAGTGAAGCCAGCTCATGTGGCGTGAGGAGTAATGAAGCGCAACGTAATTATTAAGCGCCGCGTCAACGCCGCCTGCACCGAGTCCGTAGGGGATAGCGAACAGAATGAGCGCGAGAACGGATCCGGATACGGAAAAACCGAACAGTGCCGCGGCGGTAAGCAGAACGCTTACGGCAGTTACGAGTCCCGTGCCGAATCTGCGCGTAACTCTGTCGGAGATAAGGCTTGAAAAAATGGTACAGCAGGATATGGTCATTGAAATCCAGCCTGCGGCAGATAAGGGAGCGCCCAGCTCCGTTTGCATCAGCGGCCATGCGGAGCCAAGAAGGGAATCGGGGAGGCCCAGACTTATGAATGAAACGTAGATGATGGCAAGAAGAAATGAAAACATTTTGACCTCTGTAAAGCGATCGCCCGAGTTGCCTCGGGCGACTTTTGTTGTCAGTTACCTTTTTTAAGCTTGCTTTCCGCTTTAAGGCGGGTTGCGGTATCGAGTATTCTCTTGCGGAGACGGATATTCTTGGGGGTGACTTCAATAAGCTCGTCGTCTGCAATGAACTCGATAGCCTGCTCAAGGCTGAGCTGCTTGTGGGGGGTAAGGATAAGCGCCTCGTCTGCGCCCTTGGAGCGGATAGCGGTAAGGTGCTTCTGCTTGCAGACGTTAAGGGTGATATCGCCCTGCTTGGGGTTCTCGCCAACGATCATACCCTCGTATACTTCAGTCTGCACGCCAATGAACATAGCGCCTCTGTCCTGCGCATTGAAAAGACCGTAGGAGGTGGATTCACCCGCCTCGGATGCAACCAGAGATCCGGTGTAGCGAACCGTAACCTCGCCCTTGAAGGGCTGATAGCCTTCAAAGAGGGTGTTAAGAATACCCTCGCCCTTGGTATCGGTCATAAACTCGCTTCTGTAGCCGAAGAGAGCGCGGGAGGGAATAAGATAGATAAGCTTCATTCTGTTGCCGCGAAGCTCCATATCCTGCAGCTCGCCCTTGCGTGCGCCCAGCTTTTCCATAACGGAGCCCACAACGTCCTGGGGACAGTCTATGGTAACGCGCTCAACGGGCTCGCATCTCACGCCGTCTATCTCCTTGAAGAGCACGCGGGGAGTGCTGCAGCACATCTCGTAGCCTTCGCGGCGCATATTCTCAAGAAGGATGGAAAGGTGCATTTCTCCTCGGCCCGCAACGCGGAAGGAGTCGGTTGTGTCGCCGTCGGATATGCGGATGGAAACGTCCTTCAGGGTCTCTCTGTACAGTCTGTCGCGCAGGTGGCGGCTGGTAACGAATTTACCTTCACGGCCTGCAAGAGGGCTGTCGTTAACGGAGAAGGTCATCTCCATGGTGGGCTCGCTTACCTTAACGAACTCAAGGGGCTCAACGCAGGCAACGGAGGTAACCGTATCACCGATGTTGATGTTCTCTGCACCGGAGAAGCAGACGATATCTCCTACCTTGGCTTCTGCAACGGGAACTCTGCCGAGTCCATCGATCTGAGAAAGGGAAACTATCTTTGCCTTTTTGGGAGTTGCGTCGCTGTGGAAGTTGGAGATCATAACCTCCTGGTTCTGCTTTATAACACCGCGCTCAATGCGGCCGATGCCGATCCTGCCCACGTACTCGTTATAGTCGACGGAGGAAACGAGAAGCTGCAGCTCCCCATCCTCATCTCCCTCGGGTGCGGGCATATATTCGAGAATGGTATCAAAGAGGGGACGAAGATCCGTGCCCTGCTCAAAGGGAGAAAGGGAAGCGGTGCCCGCTCTGCCGGAGCAGAAAATCATGGGAGAATCAAGCTGCTCGTCCGTTGCGTTAAGCTCAAGAAGAAGCTCAAGAACCTCTTCCTCAACCTCCTCAAGACGGGCGTCGGGCTTGTCTATTTTATTTATAACTACGATAACGCGGTGGTTGAGAGAAAGTGCGCGCTCCAGTACGAAGCGAGTCTGAGGCATAGGGCCCTCTGCCGCGTCAACGAGAAGAAGAACTCCGTTTACCATCTTAAGCACGCGCTCAACCTCGCCGCCGAAGTCAGCGTGGCCGGGGGTGTCTATGATATTGATCTTAACGTCCTTATAATGTACTGCCGTGTTCTTTGCAAGTATGGTTATTCCGCGCTCTCTTTCGAGATCGTTGGAGTCCATAACTCTGTCTTCGGTAACCTGGTTTTCACGGTAGATACCGCCCTGCTTGAGCATCTCGTCAACAAGGGTGGTCTTGCCGTGGTCAACGTGCGCGATGATAGCAATGTTTCTTAAATCTTGCCTTTTCACAATGTATACCCCTATATAATTTTTTACAACATTATATATTAACATCAATTTTATCGTATTGCAATAGTTTTTGCAAAATTCGACGATGCAGAATCTGGAAATACGAAAATTAGACAACAATTTAATATTTGATAAGACGGTATTGACAAAAGAACGAGTCAATGCTATAATATTCGCAGAAAATTTTGGTTTTTCGGGAAAATTTTATGTTAGACGGAGGTCTTATATGCAGATAAAACTGCTGGAAACTCCCAACGTTGTGTTCGAATGTGCCCGTCTTATCACCGATTGGGCAGACGGAAAAAGCTTCCGGGATCTTAAAGAGGAGCTGCGTGCATCCACCCGTGCGGAGGCGCAGATCCTTGACGGCTGCTTTGATTCCATAATAGATTTTACCGAGGCTGTCGTCGGCGGTATCAACTTTACCGATGACGTGCTGAAGCATCTTTTCGTTACCCGCCCGGAGATCGGCTCTTCTCTTGCCGCTTACATACTGCACGAGGCCTTCTGTTCGCAGAAGCCTTCGTTCCCCGAGGATGCGGAGAAGATAAAAAGTCAGAGCAAGTCCACCTTTTTTGCAAATATGTACTCCTTGCTTCTTGACAGGTTTCCATCTCTTGAGGCGCAGGTAAAAGTAGAAAGCTACGGCGAATTCATCAACTTTATTTCCGCTCTTCCCGTTACCGCGGAGCTTAAGTGGGAGCTTTGCTCCTTCTATAACGGATTTGAGCAGATGCGTACCGTTCTTGCGGATATCGTTCTTGAGGCGGGCAACCTTTTTATGCGCGAGTACCCAAACGTGCGCCATCACGTTGAGTGGTTTACCGCCAATTATAAGATGACGGCAGGCGCCGATCCCATGAAGCTTATCTGCGAGTTCTGCCCCTCGGCCAGAGGAAAAGAACCTGATGTGCTTTACGTTATTCCCACCGTCGCCGCCGCACACGACAGCGCGTATCTTATGGATTACGTTGGGGAGCGTATCGTGGATTTCGTCTATGCAGGCGTTCTGTGCACTCCTCTGAAGAAGATCTCCGAAAAGCCCTTTGACGAAAAGTCCATGTGCAAGTCACTGCGTCTTATGGGCGACGGAAGTAAGCTTTCCATCCTGCGGCTCACTGCGGAAAAACCCATGTACGGTATACAAATCGCGGAGGCGCTCGGACTTACTACCGCAACGGTATCTCACCACATGGCACAGCTTGCGGAGCAAGGCCTTGTGATCGTTTCAAGGGAGGCAAACCGCACCTACTATACTGCAAACCTTGAGGCTCTCGGAAAGATATGCGACGATATGATAAGGCTGTTCAGACTTGATAGATCCTGATAAATAAGGAAAAGACTCGCAACTTGCTTGTTGCGAGTCTTTTCCTCAGTCTGTCGAAAAACGCCCATCACGCGAGAGCGATGGTGGGCGTTTTTGTGTATTTGAAGCAAAAAAGGGAAAGAAAAGCAAAGAAATCGAAGGGATGGTTATCTCTCCATTTTCTTTTAGC
>SVSB01000029.1 GCA_015064505.1 Oscillospiraceae bacterium | reverse complement strand
TCGCTAAAAGAAAATGGAGAGATAACCATCCCTTCGATTTCTTTGCTTTTCTTTCCCTTTTTTGCTTCAAATACACAAAAACGCCCACCATCGCTCTCGCGTGATGGGCGTTTTTCGACAGACTGAGCACCGCAGAGAAGAAATTCTCTGCGGTGCTTTTATTATTTCCTTACTCTTTGTCTACGAGCTTGTTGTTTACCTGCTTTATACCTATATTAGCCGCGCGCTCGGACATATTATAGATCTGCTGGAAGGTGTTTACGTTGCTCTTCATCATATTGGTCAGCTTGCCCGTATAACCGCCGATCTCGTAAAGAATACCGGGATCGTAAGAACGGTTTGCAAAGATTATCTCAAGGCATTCGATGCTCTCGTCATCGCGCACCTCTCTGCCCTTAAGAGTATATTCGTAATAAGCGGGGGTAAGGAGCTGCATGGATTCGTATGCAAGCAGCTCGGTAACTATACCGGTGCGATCCAGATCCTCAACGTAGGTTTCAATTGCCCAGAAGGATGAATAGGTGGGTCCAACGTATCCGCCGTACTCGCCCTGCTCCTCGTTATACATGGGAAGAGGAATGATACCGTAGTCCATATCGCTGTCGCGAAGGAGGATAAGATTGTTGAACAGGGTGGTAAGGAACAGCGCCTGACCGTTGGGGAACATGGTTGATATAATGGTGGAGGATTCTATGCCCGTTTGGTTGATATGGTTAAGGCTTACGTTCTTATCAAACATAAGCTCGCAGATACGGTTGGCAAGATCGTTATTGCGCTCGCTGTAAAGGGTGAGCTCCAGAAGTCCTTCGTCGTTTACCATGCCGATACCGGTTCTTGCCGCGCCAAAGCTTGCCTGGAACGCATCATTCCAGCAAAGCAGACCGAAGCGGTCGTTAATATCCATAACGTCGTCACCGTTGACGTCCTCGGATACCATACGAGTATACTCTTCAAATTTATCCCAGGTCCACTTTCTGCTGAGAACGAGCTCGTAAATGTCCTTTATTCCCTTTTCCTCAGCCAGAGTCTTGGAGAATACGATACAGTGAGTTGCAAGATTATCCTTAAGTCCTATTTCACCGGTGGTGAAGTACATCTTTCCGCCTATTCCAAGGTCGGAGGCAGCGCGCTGATCCCACCAGGGTCTTTCAAGATCGATATAGGGAACCTCGTACAGGTTCATTGCGTATTTATTCTGTGCAACCACGGGACCCTGCCAAGCACCTATGGAGCAAAGATCGTAGCTGGAGTCGCCTGCGGTGTAATCCTTGCCCATTATTTCGGAACCGGGGCCGGTTTTGAAGGCGGAGCCTGATTGGAAGAAGGGCACTATGCTGATATTCAGGGTCTCTTCAACCAACATATTGCGCTTGAAGGCAGCCTCGTTAACAACGTCGTAGCCCGGATTTTCAAGATCGAAATCGGAGTAATTGGTGCTGTGTACGTTTACGAAAATGTTGAACTGATAGGATTCGTAATCCACCTCCTCGGGGATATCGGGATATACGGTGGTTACGGGAGGATCGGTTACTACGGGAGCGTCCGTGGTGACCGTTGCGGGAGGTTCGGTGTCGGGTGCGGGCGGTTCCTCGGCACAGCCAACGAATGAGCCGCACAGCATAAGAACCGCAAAAATGAGAGCAAAGATCTTTTTCATATGTACCTCCTGATATTTAGTGGCGCAAGTATTATATTTATGATACCACACGTTTTCGTCATTTGCAACAAAAATATTTTTCGCGCAACCGCAGTTGTTGGCAAATTTTATAACACCAAGCGGTTTTTACTATGCGTTCCGTTTTTTTCGATTTGCGATAATAATAGCAACCGCCGCAACAATTATCAATACAAAAACGCCCACGGCAACCTTCACGGTCTTATTATCGGCCTGCTCGGTTGGCAATTGGTCATTTGCGGAAGAATCCGTATTTGCCGCTTCATCCTTCGCCGCATCTGTCACGGGCTCCTCCGTTGCTGAAGGCTCCGCAACCGAAGTTTCTGCAATGGGCACGTCCGTAGCAGGCACGTCAGTAACGGTAGCACCCGCAGACCTTGCATCATTGTTGTTTATCAGCACCTTCAGCTTTGAACCTTCGGTTACAAGCTTTCCCGCCACTATATCCTGCTCGGTAATCTTTGCCATCACTATTTGGCCGCGCGCAGTGCGCGTGCAATCGTAAATTATATAGATATTACCTTCCGCATCTTCTACCGCATCGGGATACGACGTACTGCTTCGCGTATCGATCACAAGCTTATACGGCCATGTTTTTCCATCATCGGTTGATATGGCGGCAGTCATGCAAGCTCGCGTTGTGCCCCCTCCCGGAGGATCGTTAAATACAAGAAGCTGATTTCCGGAAGAAAGCCGCGTAATATAAAATCTTGAAACTACGTTTGTAATATCGGCATCAACAGCCCCGCTCCACGTCAGACCTCCGTCCGTCGAATAACTCTCTTCTATTCCAAGCTTTGTGCGAATAAGCATACGAAGTGATCCATCTGCTTGCTCTATAACCATATTCTCGTCACAGTCACGCCCTCCCTGATAGCTTGGCACACTTCCGAGATAGCTCCAGCTTTTCCCCTTATCCTTGGAAACGTAGACGTTTGAATTGGTTTCCTTTTCCATTTCGGGAATGGTATTTTTTTGTGCCCAAATGGCTGTTGGCAAAAGCCAATCGCCGTTTGAAAGAACTATGGGATCATTCATTGCGATGCCGTTTGCGACCCGAACGGGCGCACTCCAAGTGGGAGACGCGCTTTCCGGATCATCGGTATACATCATCCAAGTGCCGAATATGCCGTCGTTGTGATAATAGCTCTGCGCCCAAGTCATCCACATACGCCCATCGGGATCCACCCATAAGTTGGGATCAAAAACCCGAACGGGAAATTCGTGGTCAATTGCGATAACGGGACCGCTCCAGGTTTTTCCATCGTCTGCACTCGTATAAAGAAGTGCAAAATTATATGCTCCTTCTCCTTTGCCGCCGGAATACCACGTAGCCCAAAGTCTTCCGCTTTTATTCTCCTTAGTTATGCTTGGAATTCCTTGCCAAAGGCGGTTTCCGTCAATATATTCACCCTCCGACGGAGCGTAAACGATTTTTGGAGGCGCAAGAGAAATACTGCCATCGGCATACTGATAATCCTCACTCGTATTTGCCACAACGATGCCCCATCTGGCAAACGAGACCGTATCCCCCGCCATAACCTTTTTTTCCATCACAGCAAGCTGCTCCGATACGGTAGTGCACAGAACCCCGGCATCAATGAGCTTTACAGTCTTAAAGCCGTCTGCCAAAAGTGCATCTGCCTGAGAAGTGGAGTTGCCGTCAACAGGAGTGATAACGTAAACGTATCCGTTCTCGGTAACCTTAAACGAGCCTCCCAGATCCACACTCCCTGCAAGATAATTCCGGTCTGACAGATATTCGGGTATATCTTGCGCAAATACGTGGTTGGTCCTATCCGAAAAGACCCGTTCTCCTGCCGTTATCTTACCTGGCTTTTCGTTAACAGGCATTAACGTTGCAAGTTGCTGCAATTCAAACCCTTCTTCTGCATCATTTTCATTTTCACCTTCGCCGTTGCCTCCGTTTGCTATAAGCAATCCCCAATAATTGAAGGTGACGGTCTCACCTGCCTTTACCGACTTCTCCATAACGGCAACTTTATATTTATGCGCAGACCAAAGAACTCCCGAATCAATTGTATCCACTCTGGTAAAACCGTTTCTTTGGAGTAGTTTTTCTTGAGAATTCGTCGTTCCGTCAACTTGCGTAAGCACGTACACAAAACCGTCCTCGACTACGGTAGCGGAAACGGAAGTCTTTATGCCTGTACGTAAAAATTCCTTTCCTATGAGATAAGCAGGAATCCTCTCCCCAAACTTATACGTTCGGTCGGTAAAAATCGCATTTCCCACATTCACCGTTTGAAAGCTGCCGTTATGCGAGACGATGCTTGCAAGCGGCTTCAGCTCCGTAACCGTCGCGTCAGCCAAAACACACGTCGGAAATGCTGAAAGCACTAACGAAAGCACTATGCATAGCAAAACTGTTTTTCTCATTTTAACTGCTCCTTTTTGTGAATTCTTCGATACTCGGAGGGGGATATTTTTTCAAGCCTTACGAAGACCTCCGAAAAATACGCTGCGGTACAAAAACCGCATTTCTGCGCTATACCGTTTACCGTTTCATCCGTGCGGATCAGGAGATGCTTTGCATTGGTTATCCTGATGGAGTTGCAGTATTCCGTGACGGTAATTCCGGTAACGGCCTTGAACATATGGCACAAATAATAAACGCTGATGTTCAGCTTCTCCGCAAGTTCAGACACGAGAAAATCTTCTGTAATATGTTCTTCAATATAGTTTTTTATGACGTCTATTATCGGATTTTCCATAGCCGCTTGCTTTGGAGCGGCGCGAATTATAGATATTATCTGCGCAAGAAGCTTCTCATCCGAGTTTCCGGAATCCTCGAATTTCTTTATCAAGGACTCAACCTTTTTTACGTCTATATCGTAAACGCTCGTACAATTGAAGGGGAAAAGAGCAAAGGACTCCTCTATAACGTTTCCGCCTTGCAGAATAAGTTTTTTTGCAAGCTCCTCGTTTGACAGTTCTCTTTTTTCAAAAGGATTTCGATCCGTTTCCAAAAGGCGACCAAGCTTTGAGACTATTCGCTTAAGAAAACCTTGCTCGCTTACCAAAGAACCGTTTATAATATCCCCCTCATTTATTTTTGCCACCAATATCTCTCGCGCAGCGGTATATACCTCGTCAAGAGTTTTTCTGTTACAACCTCTTTCTCTATCGTAGGTAATATAAATATATCCATCTTTTTCTGCTACGTCGGGGTAAGAAACGCCGTTTCTTTCATCAAGCAATATTGAATAGGGGAAGGTCTTACCGTCATCCTCCGAAAGAAGTGCGGTAAGATTATTTCTGCCCGTAAAGTTCACGTGATTGACAAGAAGAACCCTGCCGGACGCGAGCCGTCCTATATAAAAGCGGGAGCAAGGGCCCTTCAACCCGCTGTCCTCGCCTCGGCTCCAATTCATCCCCCTATCGTAGGAATACGAGACCGCAATGCCATACCTTGTACGAACGTACATGGCAAGCACCCCGTTTTTCAATTCAAGCACCATGTGCTCGTCACACCGTCTGTCCTTAACGGCAGAGCCGCCGAGCTTAACGAAGCTTTTGCCGTTATCTGCAGTCTTATACACGTAAGAGCGCGGGTCATCATCATCGCGAAGCCCCGAAGCACGCAGCTTTTCATGAACCTCACCGGGCCATATAGCAATGGGGAACAGCCATTCACCGCTTGTAAGCACCGTTGGCTTGTTCATCATAATACCTCTGCCGATATAAAACCTCTCTCCCCAAACAAGCTCCTCGGCGTCGGGGGCCTCACATATGACTCCGTATACTTCTTCTCCCGGCATAACGTTCCAAACAAACCAAAGCCTTTGCAGAGGATCTATCCAAAGCACGGGGTCAAAGCAACGGAATTTGCCCGGCTTTTCTATCGCGGCAACAAGCTCGTACTCCCTTTCATTGTCGCTTTTGTAAAGCAAAACGTAATTTCCGTAGGTTTCGGTCGTCGCTCCCGAATAAAACGTAATAAACGTTCGCCCGCCTTTTGTGCGTTCTATCCCCGGTATTCCCTGCCAAACCCGGTGGCTGCAGGAAAATCTTTTCAGCGCCTCTCTGTCAGTTATAAGCATTGCGGCTCCTCCTATGTTTTCTGACTTTAGTTTATCAACTATTCCTCTAATTCACAATAACAGAATTGTCAAAATAGGAAAACTTGAAAAAGACGGAAAGGACACCCGAAAAAAACTTCCGAACGTACGCTTTATCCTGTGCGAGCCCTTCGTGCTTGAAGGAACGGCAACCTGCGCCACACCCGAAATGCCCGACCGCTACGAGCGTTTCAAGGAAGTATACGAATACGCAAGGGTCGTAAAGAGTCTTGCAGATGAATACGGCATTCCCTTCCTCCCCCTGCAGGAAAAGTTCAACGAAGCCGCGGCAAAGCTTGGAGCGGAGTACTACGCACCCGACGGAGTGCACCCCAATATCGGCGGTTCTTCTCTTATAGCAACCGAATGGATGAAGCTCTTTAAAGAGCATTTCGAAGCATAAAAACACAAGCAGGCTGTACGGATGCCTTTAGTCGGCATTCGTACAGCCTGCTTTTTCGTTATGCGTTTATTCTTTTGCAATTATTTCTTTGCGTTATCGACCCATTTTGTAAAAGCGGTTTCTGCCGCTTCACGGTAAGACTCGTAGGTAGATGCGTAGTTGCCGTTACCCGCAATTACTGCCTTACGCATCTCGGTAACTATACTGCCGAAGTCTACGGCAACGCCAAGGTCAAAGGTACGGTCCTGAAGGATGATCTCAAGCATTTCCATAGAATCCTCGTCACGTACGCTTCTGGTACCGAATACGGAATCGTAGAATACGTCCTTAACGTCTCTCATATTAAGATAGCCCATTGCGTTGATAACGTCAGCGGTTGCGTCGCGGCGTACGGTTGCGTGTCGGGGTATCATAACAAGGGACATCTGTGCGCTCTGAATGGAGGAATTATAGCTTTCCTGAGTTTCATCGTACTTGGGGAAAGGAAGGAAGCCGTAATCGTCCTGCATATTCCAAAGCTGGAAGGAGCCGCCGATAGTTTCAGCAAAGAACAGGAAGCGTCCCTCGGAGAAGAGCTTTGCGGACTGGCCGTTAAGAGAAACGCCGCCGGAGTAGGAAGCATCGTGAACGTTGAGGCAGCTTTCCTTGGAATAGAGCTTCGTCACCTTTTCAAGAGCGTTCAACATACGCTCATTAAGGCTGAATACGGCGGGATAGCCCTCTGCGTCAACGGAAACGAAGGTCTCGCCCATACCGTTCATAGAGTACTCAAGAGTCTGGTTACCGGTAACAAGGCCGTAACGGTCGGTCTGATAATCCATAGTACCGTTGTTATCAAGATCACGGCTGAAATTAAGCATGATCTGATTCCACTTGTCCATGGTCCACTTGCCGCTTCTTACAAGCTCAAAGCAGTTCTCAACGCCCTCTTTGTTACCGAGAGTGTAGTTGTACATAATGCAGGCGGTGGTCTTCCAGGACATTATGTTCATATCACCCATGGCAACAAGACGGCGCTTACCGCCCCAGTTAAGCGTTTCGTTTACGGTATCGTTCCACCAGGGATCGTCAAAGTTGAACGCCTCTATCTCGTTAAGGTTTGCGGTAAGGCTTGCGTTAACGAGCTTTCTCATCTGGGTGCCGTTGCAGAAGAAGGAGTCAAAATTGGTATCTCCCGCCGCGGCGTCTGCCTTGATCTGATTGAACGCCTCGTGGTGCTTGCGCTGCTCGTGCTTGATAACCACGTTATAAGCGCCCTCGATCTCCGCATTGCGGTTAAAGATCGCCTCGGAGAGGATCTCTCCCGAATTGTCGGGACCGATGATATCGTAGTTTACCCACCAGTCGTTATCTCCGCCGGTGATAAAGAAGATAGAGGTTCCCTCATAATCCTTAACGTCAAAGCGCTCCTTAAGGGGAAGGGTGTTTATGTCGATTGCGGGGGTAGTGTCGGCTTCCGTGGTGTCTGCCTCCGTGGTGTCAGCCACAGTCGTGCCGTCCGATGCGGGGTTTTGAGTCGCGGGGTCGGTAGTTACTGCGGGAGTGCCGTTATTGCAACCGACGGCGGCAAAGCACATAACGGACACAAGCAGAAGAACTACCATTCTGATCACGGTCTTCTTTGCAAACATAGTATACCTCCATATAAATTTTAATTTTTAAAGGATCGACCTTGATTTTATGAAATACTCTCCACGTCTATAACGTATAATACAGCGCCTCTGCGGTTCCGTTCGTATTGGCGCGTTGCTATAATATACAGCTTACCGCCGCTTTCCGCCGCCGCGGGATAATGGCAGGCAACGGATCCGTCGCCGTTATCGCGCTCTCTGTCGTAGAGCACCGCGCGCTTTGTAAACTGCATACTTCCCTTCTCCGTGAAATACACGGCAAGGCGAGAGCGATTGGTCTTATCTATATTGGCAATAAGGTAGTTGCGTCCGTCGGCAAGGGTGCCGCAGTATATCTTGGAGTTGATATAGGGCAGATCGTTGCCCATCATCGTACTCCAGCTCTCTCCCATATCATGGGAAACGTAAGTAAGGGGAACGCGGCGCCTGTCGTTGCGGTTAAACATATAAAGCACCGAATCGTGGCAGATGACCGTGGTTTCCGGATGCACCAGTCGGGCGCCGTCGGGCAGATCGCCGTTCTCGGAAACGCGCACCACGCGCCATTCTCCCTCGGGGTCTCCGCTATCGCATATCATTACGGCGGGAGTATTGGGGAAGGAATCAAGCTCCGCTATCCTTCCGGGGAAAAGCAGCTTGCCGTTCGGCAGGGAAATTACGTTGGTGTTCAGCTTAAAGGGTATGGGGCGCGACCACAAATGCTCGAATTTTTCCGTTTCCTTATTCAGTCTGTAAAGCTCCAGAGAATGTATGTGATCGGGCTTTACCATAGTGTTCATAAACATATACAGCTTGCCGTTACACTCGCAGTACACGGGCGGGCAGTACAGCAGCTCTCCGCTTGGATCGTCGGCTATTATCTCAAGCTCGGACCAGGTCCTTCCGCCGTCTGTGGAGCGCTTGCCGTTTATGGGCGTGTATCCCTTAAGCTCGCGCTCAATACAGTTATACCAGGAGGCGTACAGCACGCCCTCAAATTCGATAACCGCCGCCTCGTGCAAAAATGCGTATTGGGTGTCGGGCAAATGAACGGTATATTCCTCTGCCTTCAGGTCTATATCCTCCATTTTGGGAGAGCAGAAATATCTATGTTCCAACTTGTTGGAAAGCATAATATCCCAAAAATCGTAAAAGCCGTGTATGGGTATGCCGGCGTGCTTTGCCTTGAAGGCAGTGGGAGACATACCCGTGAATTTGCTGAAAGTTTCGGAAAAGTATCCAACGTTGTTAAAGCCGCAGGCAAGGGCAATATCCGTAATTTTCGTATCGTCCTTCATCAGCTCTCTGATTGCCGCCTCAAGCCTTTTGGCGGTACGGTAGTGACCGATGCTCATTCCCGTCCGCGCCTTGAAAAAGTGGCAAAGATAGTGGTAGCTGACGTTCATCTCCGCCGCTATCTGCTCAAGACTGAGCTCTGCCGACAGATTATCGCTTATACAGCGCTTGATGCCGTCAAGCAAGGTGCGCTCGTTGCCAACGTCCGTCCTTTTGCCGCTGCGGATTATCTCGATTATGCGCTCAAGGAGCTCCGCGTCTGAGTATCCCGAAGCCTCAAAGGCGGTAATATAATCGTCAAGCTTTGCGTGATCCAGACTGATACGAGCAAGACAGTCAAAGCCGAAAAAGTCAAAAAGCTCGGAAACTATCGACTCCTTCGCCGCTTTTTCCATAAACAAAGCCGCAAGATCCCCACAGGTTATCTTACCCTTGATATCGTCCATGCCGCACCTCCGCCTGTTATCTATACTAATAATAACGCATAATTCACAAAAAAACTATAACAGGATTGTCCTCTTATAAAACATTTTTCCCCTATGCCGCTCCCCTCTTTTCAAGCAAACGGGGAGCACACACGGCGAAATTATGAAAATCTAAAGTGCACTTTAGATTTTCATAATTTTTGCTCTGTTTGCAGCAAAACACAGTTGACAAAGGCTTAAATATAGGATAAAATAAAGTATACTTTAGATTTTCTTAAAATCGGAGGTAAAATATGGAATATATACACAGAGAGCTGGAACGCAAGTTCTTGAAAATGAACAGCTTTTTCAAGGCTGTTTTGGTAACCGGAGCAAGACAGGTTGGCAAAACGACTATGCTGAAGCACTTGGCAGAGGGCACGGACCGAACCTACGTATCCCTCGATAACGCAATGATAAGAGATCTTGCTAAAAGCGACCCCGTTTTATTCTTTCAAACCTATAAGCCTCCGATACTGATAGACGAGGTACAAAAGGCTCCGGAGATTTTTGAGCAAATAAAGATCATTTGCGACGAAACCGAGGAAAAAGGACTGATTTGGTTAACAGGATCCCAACAATACGGAATGATGAAAAAGGTGCGTGAAACACTTGCCGGCAGGGTGGGCATACTTGAGCTTTTCAGCTTATCTCAACGCGAGAAAAACGGTGTTGTCTTCGGAAGCGAGCTTGATTTTTCTCTTGCATCGTTACAGTCACGGCAAACGCTCGTACCAAAAAATGATATAATCAACGTGTTTAAACATATTTGGGAAGGCGGTATGCCGCAGATACTCGGCGTTGACGAGGAGATCAGAGGAGATTATTTTAACTCTTACGTTGACACCTATCTGATGCGCGACGTAGCAGAGGCCGGAGGAATTACAGATGCGATCCGCTTCAGAAAATTTCTTCTTGCCTGTGCAGCTTTCGTATCCGAACAAGTAAATTATGCAACTTTAGCTGAAGCCGCAGACATTTCCCAGCCCACGGCAAAAGAATGGCTATGTGTTTTAGAGGGCTTGCACATCGTATATCTGCTGCAACCGTATTACAACAATGCACTGAAACGGCTTTCAAAAACACCAAAGCTTTACTTCTGCGATACGGGGCTCTGCGCTTTCCTGTCTATGTGGCTTACTCCGGACGTTCTGATGAAAGGCGCGGCAAGCGGACATTTCTATGAAAACTACGTGGTGATGGAGCTTGTAAAGAACTACGCATACGCAAGAAACAAAGCCAACGTCACCTATTACCGCGACTCCAACTCTAAAGAGATAGACGTTTTTATTGAAGAAAACGGCATAGTTCATCCATTAGAGATAAAAAAGTCTGCAAATCCCGACAAGCGAGAAGTAAAAAAGTTTTCCGTTCTTGACTCCGCCGCTCTTGAGCGCGGCACGGGCGGTATCGTATGTATGTGTGAAGCTCCCATACCGATCGATGAGAAAAACTGCTTTATTCCGAGCAATCTGATATGATCACTCTAATAAATGCCCCCTGCGGATCTATCAGTAAAATGATAGATCCGCAGGGGGCATTCGTTATTTCAAAACGGTGTTCGATGATTGACATACTTGGTTATTCTATCACTTAACGATCCTGATTGTGACATCGGAATATCTCTTTTTGTTAATGATAGATCCTTAACCAAAACTGATGTATTTACAAACTCCGCAGGCAACGCATCAAATACCTCGGCAATTTTATTTGCTTCATTAAAGCTTTGATCAGCCCTTTCATCGTTGCCAAGCTGTCTATACAAAGCACCGCATTCCGCCAGTAAATATGCGACGTTTATATAACTTTTTCCGTAATCTTCATCCGGAAACAGGGTTTTATATGCATTTATTACCGCTTCTAAAATCGCAAGCTTTTCTTCATTGGGGCATACGGATTTTTCAAAAGTTAATTCCTTTACCGTGCACGACAATAGATATAACAATTCTGATATCGTTTTTCGGCAAAGCATTGCTTTTTCCCCTCCCCCCGGGTGCATAGAACACACTAAAAAGTCTCGACCATTTTGCATAAGCGGCATTTCGCTCAATATTTTTTCTATATCTTCAAAAACAACTCCGCTCCCTTTTATACCGCTTAACCGCTTATAATATTTGCAGACAAGCTTTTTTGCCCACATCCTTATGCTATCAACAGAACAATGCCGGGATATGCGATCATATACGGCTTCTACTTCATTTTTAATTGACAATGCTCTCGCATCAGAAACAGAACCGCACCATATCAAGGCGTTCATATATCTAACAAGCAAACCGTATTCGGAGGGAAACGCCTTTATCGCTTGCTTCATGCATTTCAAAACATCTTCATATTTCGCTTCTTGCCACAGTTTAGAATACAGATCAATATATTCCTGAATTTCTTTTTCTTGTTCACTTTTATCCAGACCGAGAAGATAATCCGTTGTTACTCCAAAAAACAAAGCGATAACCGGTAACATAAACAAATCAGGAACAGTTTCTCCACGCTCCCATTTACTTACTGCTTGAAAAGAAACTCCGAGGAACTCGGCAAGCCCTTCCTGCGTCATTCCCCTTTCTATGCGTAATCTGCGCACGTTTTCTCCAAAATGTATGTTCATTATTTCTCCTCGCTTATATGCTCTATCAAATCAAGTACTTTATTCGAATATCCCCACTCATTATCATACCAAGCAATGAGTTTGAAAAAATGCGAATTCAGCTCAATGCTCGCCGTCGCATCATATATTGACGTTCTTGAATCGGAATAAAAATCCGACGAAACTACCGCATCCTCCGTGTACCCAAGAATTCCGCACAGCTCGTTTTCAGCTGCTGTTTTTATACACTTATTTATCTCGTCAAGTGAAGTTTCTGTTTTGGTGCGTACCGTTAAATCCACAACAGAAACATCTATCGTAGGAACCCGGAATGCCATTCCGGTTATTCTGCCATCAAGCTCGGGAATTACAAGAGCACACGCTTTAGCCGCTCCCGTCGAAGAAGGGATTATATTGGCAAAAGCGGATCTTCCGCCACGCCAATCTTTTTCCGATTGAGCATCAACGGTTTTTTGAGTATTTGTAGCAGAGTGAACGGTTGTCATAAATGCTTCTTCAACACCGAAATTGTCGTTAATTACTTTCAGCAACGGCGCAAGACAATTTGTAGTGCAAGATGCGTTCGATACAACTCTCATTTCGGAAGAATATGCATCCGTATTAACACCGCACACAAAAGTTGGCGTTTCCTTGTCCTTTGCAGGTGCTGTAATTACTACCTTTTTTGCTCCTCCGTTCAAATGCGCTGATGCTGTTTGTGTCGTGCAAAACACCCCTGTTGCCTCAACTACACATTCTGCACCTGCATCACCCCACGGAATTGCAAAAGGGTCATTTTTATCAAATGTAAGAATTGATTTGTCGTCAATGAAGAGCTTGTTTTTTTTACAAGCAATCTTATGCGAAAAAATGCCGTGTACAGAATCATACTTCAACATATATGCCATATACTCCGCATCAATAAACGGGTCATTTACTGCCGTTACGATAAATCTTTCCGGCTGCAAAATTGCCGCCCTCAAAACCAATCTGCCTATTCTGCCAAATCCGTTAATACCGATTTTTATACTCATAAAATTACCGCCCTTCAAAGTTTTCATTTAAAGTTTATCACACGGTAACTCATTGAACAATAACTTAACTATTGAGTTTTATTCTAACAGCACGAGAATTGATTTTAAGCTTGTCTAACACAAATCCCCCTTGAAAAACGATAAGACTTTACAGACTTTCGTTTTAAGGGGGAATTTTTTCAGTTCTTCGGTGCTCTTTTTCTGCAGTTGTAGATATCCAGCTTTTCCTTGACCTTCTCGGGGATGGCACGGTCAACGGGGCAGCGGACTGCGTTTGCCATTCTGTCTGCAAATGCGGCAATAAACGCGATATCCTCAACCGTCTGACGGGGGCTCATTACCGCAGGGGTATCGTAGCGGTTGTGTATGGTTGCGGTATTTGGGGGAGCAAGGCGGGCAAAGGAAAGTGAGGGCACGCCGTTATCCGCAAAGGGAGTAGAGTCGCTTGAGTATACGTCCTGGCGGCAGGAAATGCCGAAGCCAAGCTCGTCGCCCATATATTCAATATATTTGCAGAGCGCTTCCTCGGTGCTGCAGCAGCCGATGAACTTACCCATGATACAGCCGATCATATCAAGATTGATATTTAGAGCTATCTTATCAAGCTCGCTCTTATGGGCTTCGCAATACGCCTTACTTCCAAGCAGACCTCTCTCCTCGCTTCCGCAGAATACCAGGCGGATATTGCGGCCCGGTTTTTTAGCTGCCTTCGCAAAATATTCTCCAACGCCGAGAATACCGATAGAGCCGGACATATTATCGTAAGAGCCCTTGGAAAGTGAGGTTGAATCGTAATGAGCGGTAAGGATGATAGTTTCATCCCCCTCGCCCTCTATATCGGCAATAACGTTATGGGACATACCGGTGCTTTCCGTCTGCTCAATGCTTATTCTTGCGTTCTCCGCACCCTTCTCCACAAGCTTTACCGCCTGCTTTGCGTTGATATTAACGCCAAGGAGCTTTTTTACGTCCTTGGTTACCATTGCGCGAAGCTCACGCTGATCTATATCCTCGTCGGCATAATTAAGGTTTCCGTCGTAGGTAATAAATCCAACGGCACCGTTCTCCACGATATCGTGGTAAAGCCAGTAACCCATATAGCCGTCTACCATTACTATCTTATCCTTGCAAAGGGAAAGAGAGTATTTATCCGTGCCGCGCAGATAGTAAAGGGGTGCCTCTACGGTGCCGGAGCCACAGCACTTATAACCCTTGCAGACGATGCTCTCTCCGTCTATTTCAAGGGTTGCCGAAGAGATATCCGCCATCTGAACCTCAAAGCTTTCAAGGCGGGCGGTCATACCCAGCTCCTCACAGCGTGCAAGGAGATATTCCGCACATTTCAGCTCCTCCGCACTTCCTCCGGTGCGTACGTACGCGGTATCGTCAATTATCTTTTTTACGCTTTTGATATCCATAGCCAACCTCACTTTATTTTAATTCTTTTAATAAGCAGAGCCGCCGCCGCCCCTACGAGCACGCCCGTAACGGTGCCCGAAAGAAGCAAAAACGGCAAATAGTAGACTATCACGTTCGTTTCAAGCAGAATGCAAGCCATAATTATCTGACCGATATTGTGGCAAACGCCACCCGCAACGCTTACTCCCACCTGCGTAAAGGGAGAGAAGCGACGCAGTAAGAGCATTACCGTAAGGCTCAACGCCGCCCCCGCAAGGCTGTAAAGGAGGCTGACGAAGCTGCCGAAAAGCAATGAAACGAGAATAACTCTTACGAGAGATATAACCACCGCTTCCCTTGAGCCCAGCTTGTAGAGAGCGAACATCACCGCAATATTGGCAAGGCCCATCTTGATACCGGGAATGGCGGTAAGGGGCGGAATACGGCTCTCCGCAAAGGAAAGCACCATTGCAAGGCAAGCGCACATGGAAAGCAGTGCAAGCTTTTTATTTTTGCTCATAGTACCTCCCTACTGCACTATATCCGCGCCGCCGTCCTTTGCGCGGACGGTGACCGTCAGCTTATTTGGCAGACAGATAATGCTCTGCCCGTTATAGCGGATCTTTCCGCGGTTTACGCACACCTTATCGGGGCAATTTGCATAGGTAAGATACGCGGCTCCGTCCTCTATAACGAGAATATTGGTGCCGCCGTTCAGAGGGTATTCCCCGTTCTCTTCAAGGGAATAGCTTGCAACGAGAGCTCCCTCTATCTCAACCTCTACCTTTCCGCCCTCGGTGCGCGAAAACACCGTGATCATCACCCAAACCGCAGAAATAACGAGAAGAACGGCTATGAGCAGAATATCGTAACGTAATTTTTTTACGTTTCTCTTTTCGCTCATAGCCGCCTCCAACAATATTTTTTTAACGGAGAAAACCGATTTCATCGGTTTTCTTCCTTACCTATTACCTATTCACTATTACCTATTACTTAAAAATGCGCTCCGCAGATGAAATTGCCCTCGTGAATGCACTTTACGGGGCAGACCTCTGCGCACTTGCCGCAGTTGGTGCACTTTTCGTAATCTATTACCGCAAGGTTATTAACTACGGTAATGGCACCCGCCTCGCAGTTCTTCTGGCACTTGCCGCATCCGATACAGCCGTTGGTGCAGTATTTGCGGGTGGAGGCACCCTTGTCGTGGTTGGAGCATTCAACGACTACGCGGGTGGTATCGTTTACAAGGTGGATTATACCGTTGGGACAGGTGCGGGCGCACAGACCGCATCCGATACACTTACGGGGGTCTATTCTTGCAACGCCGTCCTCAATGGTGATAGCCTCCTTGGGACAAACGGCAACACAATCGCCGTAGCCAAGGCACGCATAGGTGCAGAAGCGGTCGCCCGAATACGCCATATTTGCGATACGGCAGGATTTTTCTCCCACGTATTCGTACTTTTTGTCAACGGTGTGGCATCTGCCGTTGCAGGCAACGTACGCCACCTTCTCCACAACGTCCTCTGCCTCAACGCCAAGGACCTCCGCAATGGTCTTTGCGGTGCCGTCGCCGCCGGGGACGCAGAGATTGGTCTTATCGGCACTGCCATCTGCAAGAGCCTTTGCGTAAGCGTCACATCCGCTGTAGCCGCAAGCACCGCAGTTGGCACCGGGAAGGCAATCTCTTATGGCAACGTATTTTTCATCCTCCTTGATGCCGAAAAGCACGGACGCAACCGTAAGAAGCACGGCGCAAACGATTGCAATGGCGGCAAGGATAAGGATGGGTATCAGTATTTGCATTGCTATACCTCCTTATTTAAGCAGGTTTTCCACAACGCCCGAGAAGCCGAAGAAGGCAAGGGCAACTATGGAAGCGGAAACGAGAGTAACGGGAAGACCCTTGAAGCACTTGGGGGCAGGGCAATTTTCAATACGGGAGCGAACGCCCGCAAAAAGGACCATTGCAAGCCAGAAGCCAACGCCAACGCCAAGGGAGGACACGATGGATTCTATAAAGCTATATCCGTCGGTGATGTTGTTAAGAGTTACGCCAAGCACCGCGCAGTTGGTGGTTATAAGGGGAAGATATACGCCCAGAGCCTTGAAAAGAGCGGGGATAAATCTCTTCAGCACTATCTCAACGAACTGCACCAGCGCCGCGATAACGAGAATGAACACGATGGTCTGCAGATACTCAAGCTTAAGAGGTACCAGCACGTAGGTGTAGATGGGGAACGTGGCAAGGGTAGCGCAAAGCATTACGAAGGTAACGGCAATGCCCATTCCGCTTGCCTGGTCGAACTTCTTGGAAACGCCGAGGAAGGGGCATATTCCCAAAAACTGCTGCAGTACGTAGTTGTTTACAAGCACGCCTGCCATAAAAATGAGGATAAGTTCTTTCATTATTCGCTTACCTCCTCTGTTTTTCCTGCGCATTCGCTCTTATTGCAGATATGCGCGGTGGGGCATCCCTCGCAGCTGAAGGACTTGCGCTTTACGCCGCCCTTCTTTGCGGTAAGCTTGTTCATAACGGCGATAAGAATACCGAAAACAAGGAAGCCGCCGGGTGCCTGACAAAGCACGGGGATCTTATAATTTACAAGGAAGGGTATCTCCATGCCCGCAAAGCTGCCGGCACCGAATACCTCGCGGATGGTTGCCATAAGAAGCAGAGCGATCAAAAATCCGATGCCCATACCAAGTCCGTCAAGGGCGGAGTCTATAACTCCGTTCTTGCGGGCAAACATCTCGGCACGGCCGAGGATGATGCAGTTAACCACGATAAGTGCCAGATAAACGCCCAGCATATCGTAAACGGAGGGGAGATACGCCTGAAGGAGCATCTGCACCGCCGTAACGAACGCGGCGATAATTACGATATAGCAGGGGATGCGCACCGTATCGGGGATCAGCTTGCGCAGTGCGGAAATAACCATATTGGAGCAAACAAGCACGATGGTTGCCGCAATACCCATGGAAAATGCGGAGATAACGCCGTTTGTAACCGCAAGGGTGGGGCAGGTGCCGAGAACGAGGATCAGCACGGGGTTTTCCTTGATTATACCCGCAAGGAACACGGAAAGTCTTTTATTCTCTTTCACTGTGCGTTTCCTCCCTTCAGCAGTTCGTAAGCCTCAAAGGCTTGCTTTATGGCGGTTCTGTAGCCGCTTGTGGATACGGTAGCGCCCGCAACGGTCTCTACCTCCGTGTAGGTGGATGCGGTCTTACCGTTGTACTTTTCGTAATACTCCGCATCGGCAACCACGTCACCGATATTTTCGGATTCCTTCTGATAGGTGGTGAGAGTGGAGATTATCTTGCCCTCTCCGTCAATGGCGACCTTCAGGGTTATATACTCGCCGGAAGTGTGCCAATCGCCCATAATTCCGTAGCCTGCCGCCTGCATCTCGATAACGACGGTGCCGTTTTCGGCAGTGTACATCTTGAGCACGTTCTTGTTTGCGCCCTCGGGCTTTGCAACCTCGGTAAGCTTTTCGTTTTTATAAGCTTCGTATACTGCAAGAGCTG
The DNA here is from genome assembly GCA_015064505.1 of Oscillospiraceae bacterium. Lineage (GTDB taxonomy): Bacteria > Bacillota > Clostridia > Oscillospirales > CAG-272 > RUG12395. Next base: position 17,658 of record SVSB01000029.1, on the reverse strand, counting down.
CGGTCTTTTCCGCATCTCCCGCTTCACTTACGATGGCGCCGTCCGCAATTCCGATGAAGCTCTCGCCCATTACGGCAACTGCACCCTTATCGCTGATATAAAGAGCGCTTACTTCACCGAGAGGTGCGGTAGCAAACCACTTTTCAAAGGCAACGCCCTCGGTGCCCAGAGCCGCGTTGCAGTTATCCTGCAGGATCTGTGCGGGATCGCGGAGATCAACGCTGCCGCCGTTTGCGATAACGAAGGCGTTAAGAGCGTCCTCTATTGCCTTATAGTACGCCTCGGTGGTCAGCTTTGCGGTGGGACCCGCAATAATATCGGTATTGATGGTGTCCTTGGTATAGCCAACGAACTTGTCGCCAAGTCCGACCTCTGCGTAAAGAGTTTCGGAGGAAGCGATATAATCCGCTCCCGCGATCTTACCCTCGTTGTCTATGCCGCACATAATAACGAGTCCGGGCTTGTAGCCGGTAACGGTCATCTGGAATACGTAACCGTTATCAGCCTTATACGCGGCGGTGACGGACGCGGGGAAGCCTGCGCCCTCCACGGGAAGCTCCGTGAAGTTGGTGCCGCCGGGAAGCACCTCTGTAAGAGCGGCGTTTGCCTTATCCGCCTGCGCCTTCTCGATAATGGGCCCCGTGAACATATTTACAACGGAAAGCAGAAGCGCAACCACGAGGCAGATGGAGCCGAGCACCACCGTGGGCATTATTTTTTCTTTAAGCATTCTTTTCACCTCCCAGGGGCTTCTTTGCGCACCACTTTTCAATATAGGGAGAGAGGATGTTCATAATAAGGATGGAGAAGGAAACTCCCTCGGGATAAGAGCCCCAGAAGCGGATAAGTACTGTGATGATTCCGCATCCGAGAGCAAATACCCATTTGCCCGCGCGGTTGATGGGGGTGGTCACGTAATCGGTTGCCATAAATATAGCACCTATAAGCAGACCGCCGCCAAGCACCTGATATACTGCCGCGCTTACGTCCTGCTTGATGATAAGAGAGAGAAGGAAAACGGTACCCACGAAGATAACGGGAGTCTCCCAATGGATAACGCGGCGAACCACAAGATAAATAAAGCCGATGATAAGAGCAACGGCACAGGTCTCGCCTATGGCGCCGCCGTGCTTACCGATAAGCATATCGGTAAGGGAGGGGATGGCCGTCTCGCCCGCCTTGATAGCGGCAAGGGGGGTTGCGCCCGCAACCTGATCGGCAAAAACGGTATCGGAGCCGCCAGCAACCTGACCGAAGGATATGAGCATAAATATTCTTGCGGTAATGGCGGGATTGGCGAAATTACAGCCGATGCCGCCAAAGAGGCACTTTACCACTATAATGGCAAATACGGAACCCACAGCGCACTGCCAAAGTGCGGTTTTTGCGGGCAGATTAAGGGCAAGCAAAAGTCCCGTTACCGCCGCGGAAAGATCGCCGACCGTTTGGGGTCTTTTGCAAATAAGGCAGAAGAGCGCCTCCGCTATCACTGCACTTGCAACGCAGATAAGCACCATAAGCGCCGCGCGGAATCCGAACAGCACGACGGACGCAACGGTTGCGGGAAGAAGTGCTATCAGCACGTCGCGCATAATGCTGTGGGTAGTATCGGTACTGCGCAGATGCGGAGACGTGGCTACTATAAGCTTTTCCATTTGTTTATCTCCTTTATTTCTTCAGAGTCGCCTGGTGAGCCAGATAGTCCTTCAGCTCCGCCTTAGCGATACGGTTGTTCTGGATGAGAGGTCTGTTTGCGGGGCAAACGAAGGAGCAGCATCCGCATTCCATACAGGAAAGCACCTCGGTTGCCTGCAATCTTGCCATCTTGTCTTCCTTTATTTCCATATTAAGAGTCTGGGAGAAGCCTGCGGGATTAAGGAAGTGAGGACAAGCGGCAACGCAACGACCGCAATGTATACAAGCAGTATCCTTTGCGGGAGCGCTGTCCTTTTTGTTCAACACGGTAATTGCGTTGGTGGTCTTAAGAACGGGATCGTCCATACTGCAGGCGCAAACGCCCATCATGGGTCCGCCGTAAAGCACCTTTCCCGCCTCCTCCTTAAGTCCGCCGCAGAACTCTATGACCTTGCCTATGGGAGTTCCTATGGGAGCGGTAACGTTCTTCGGCTCCTTTACCGCACTTCCGTCCAGAGTAAGGGTGCGCTCCACAAGGGGCATACCCGTCTCTGCGTAGCTTGCGATAAATGCAAGAGTGCTTACGTTCATAACGAGAATTCCGATATCACCGGGGAGCTTGTTTGCGGGAACCACCTTGCCCGTGCAGTTGTGAACGAGCACCTTCTCCGAGCCCTGAGGATAAAGGGCGGGGAGCTTTTTTACGGTAAGCTTGGGGTCATTCTTAAAGACCTCCGTCAGCTTTGCGATGCAATCGGGCTTGTTTGCCTCAATGCCGATATATATTTTTTCAAGCTCGGGGATATACTTTTCAAGCAACGCAATACCTGCCGCAACGTGATCGGTATCGTCAAGCATGGTACGGGTATCGCTGGTTATATAAGGCTCGCACTCCGCGCCGTTGATAACCATGGTGTGGATCGTTCCATTCTTTGCCGCCTCCAGCTTTACCGCAGTGGGAAAGCCCGCACCGCCGAGACCGACGGCACCCGATCTTCTTACGGCTTCAACAAAGCTGTCAAGATCGTTAATAATGGGAGGTACCACGCTCTCGCAGACCGTCATCATCCCGTCGCTTAAGATGCGCACCGCGTCAACCGCCTGTCCGTAATAGTTTACGTATTTTTCAATCTTTGCCACCTTGCCGGATACGGAGGAGTAGATAGGCGCGGAAACGAACCCGCCCGCCTCGGCAATAAGCTGACCCACCTTCACCTCGTCGCCCGCCTTCACAACCACCTTTGCGGGTGCGCCGATATGCTGTGATACGTGCAGCAGCACCTCGTCAGGTGCGGGCATTCTTACCGCAGGCATACCTGCGGTGTTTTTGCGGTGGGGCACGTGGGTATTACCCAAAAACTTAAACCCAAACATACTTTATCCTTTCGTTTTCACGTTTATTTTACTAAAAGCGCCTCAAATCCCGAGGTCATATATTTTTCCCCTTCGGGGGTTATCCACATAGCTTCCGCGTTTTTGATTTGCGAAAGGAGAGCAAGCCCGTCCTCGTAGCTCATACAGAACAGAGCGGTGGAAAGTCCGTCCGCAAGTCCGCTGTCCTCCGTTATTACCGTAACGAGGGAAAAATGCTCTGCGGGCATCAAAGTGTCCTTATCTATAATATGATGGTATCTTTTGCCGTCCACGGTAAAGAACCTCTCGTAATCTCCCGAGGTAACGCAGGAAACGTTCTTGAGAGTCACGCGGCAGGCAAAGGGCTCGTCCGATTCCTTATCGGGATTCGTTATACCCGTTATCCAGCCTCCAACGGAGGGTCTTTCCCCGATACAGCGCACGTTGCCGCCGATATTGAGCACGTAACCCGTAACGCCACGGTCATAAAGCGCCTCTGCGGCGCGCTCCACGGCGTAGCCTTTTCCCAGGGCGCCCACGTCAATGCGCATCTGCGGGTCGGAGATATACACGGTTCCCTCTTCCCTGTTTATTATAAGAGAACTTATATCCGTATGCTCTGCCGCCTCCGAAAGAACGGATGGATCGGGCAGAAGCGCCTCGCCCCCGTCGTTTGCCTCGGTGCGGGCGTTATGCCACAGTAAAAGCACCGAGCCCATTGCAATATTCAGCTCGCCCCCCGTAAGGGTATATAGCTCCTTTGCGTATTCAAGAAAATCGATAAGCTTTACGTCCACCTTAACGGGAGCCTTGCCCGCGTTACGGTTCACGGTGCAAAGATTGTTTACGCCCGAATACTCGTAATAGATGTCAAATAGTCGGTGATAATCCTCAAGCACCGCGGCAACCGCCTTGCAATTTGCAAGGAATGCTTCCTCCCCGTCCTCCGCGTAGGAATAAACCGTGCTTGCGGTATCGAACCAATCAAAATAGGATCGCGCCTGCGGTTCCTTTGCCTTTGGAGCGCAGGAAGCAAGCAAGCCCAAGATCAGGCAAAAACAGAGAAAAATGTATTTTTTTGTGTTTCTTTTCATAGCCTTCTTCCGATTTTTGCTCATTCTCGACCAATTTAATATTATATACAAAACTGTGCGATTTGTCAACAAAATCGCCTATTTTAAGGTGTTTTTTGTAATAATTAAATATTTAACAAAGCTTTGCCGTTAACTTCTGACCTGAACGTTGATTTTATCAATTTGCACGTCTGAAGTCAAGACGAAAAATAAATGCAGTTTCATTGTGAATTGGACTTGAAACAAAGCTTTGTAAAATGGTAAAATGTATAGGTAAAGCAATATGCCGTGCGATAGAATGAGCTTAAGGGCAAGCTCTGAGATTCGAAAATGAACTATAAATACAGAAAAAAACGATAAATACCTATGGTGGAATAATATGCTCAGTGTACTGATAAAACCCTCTTCAAGCCTTTGCAATATGCGATGCGCCTATTGCTTTTATCACGACGAGGCGCAAAACCGCCACGTGGCATCCAACGGAATCATGTCCGACGAAACGGCAGAGAACCTTATAAGAAAGGCTTTTGCCGAAAGCGATGACGGCGTTCTCTTCGCCTTTCAGGGCGGCGAGCCCACTCTTGCGGGACCGGACTTTTTTGAAAAATTCGTCAGCAAGGTAAACGAAGTAAACGTAAAAAAAGCGCCCGTGGTCTATACCATTCAGACCAACGGACTCAATATAGACCAAAAATGGGCGCTGTTCTTCCGCAAAAACCGTTTTCTCGTTGGTCTTTCCTGCGACGGGGATAAAACCGTACACGATCTGTTACGCACGGATACGGCAAATGAAGGCACCTACAAACGGGTAATAGCCGCCGCAGAGTGCCTGAAAAAGCACCGCGTTGAATTCAATATTCTTACAGTGGTAACGAAGAAGGTTGCCCAAAACATCAAAAAAGTATACAGATCCTTTAAAAAGCACGGCTTTGACTATATACAGTTCATTCCCTGCCTTGCCCCTATCGGAAGCTGCGAGGATGCCCCGCACGTTCCCGATAACGAGGATTATTACCGCTTTCTGTCAGTGCTTTTTGAAGAATGGTATGAAGAGCTTCAGGAAGGAAAGTACCGCAGCATCAGGTATTTCGACAACCTTTATTTTATTTACAAGGGAGACCGCGCGGAGCAATGCGGAATGCAGGGGCGTTGCTGTATCCAATTCGTTATAGAAAGCAACGGAGACGTATATCCATGCGATTTCTACTGCCTTGACGATTTTCTGCTGGGAAATATAAACCAAAGCTCATTCGGGGAGCTTGCACAGTCCGATAAGGCCAAAGAGTTTTTGGCTTTCTCGGAGAAAAGAGATGAATGCAAGGGCTGTGAATACGAAAAGTACTGTCTGAGCGGATGCCGCAGATACAGAGACAGCGGCAGCTACCGTTATTGCGACGCTTCCCGAAGATTCTACCCCGCAATGCTTGAAAAAATGCCGAGCATAGACCGTATCGTCATAAACGGATATGCAAAGATGTAACCGCACATTCAAAAAGATGGCGTAAAGAAACACGGTTTCTTTACGCCATCTTTTCTTTCGGTTTTTACGCCGGATTTTAGTTTATCTTGCGTACTGAACAGCCTCTACGATAACTGCCTTGTAGATATCAACTGCGATGGTGCAGCCTGCAACACCCTCGGTAGCCAGAGAGGAAACCTCGGATGCGGTTTTTCCAACAGCGGTGTTAGCGTAGGTCTGAGCCTGAGTGTACCACTCGGCAGATGCGTTTGCATACTTTACCATACCGTAGTTATCGCCCTGCTCAAGCTTGGAGCCGGGATAGGTAAGAGCGGTGCCCTCGCCGTTCTCAACGGTGATGGTGCCGTCTGCACAGTCGATAACCGCAGCAACTACCTTGCCGCCTGCAAGGACTACTGCGCTTGCGTTGGTAGCGTAGCTTGCGTTGCCGTTCTTATCGGCAACGGAACCGTTGATAGCAACGCCAACGGTGATAGCCTCAGCGGTGGTAAAGGTGGTCTTGTGCGCGCTGTTCATAGCGTTTACAACGGCCTTTACAAAATCGGTAACGTCGATGGTGCAGCCTGCGGTAAGAGCGGCGTCGCCGGTCTTGATGCCCTGAACCTCGCTAAGGGTCTTGCCCTTAACGGCGTTCTCAAAGTACTTTGCCTGATCGTCCCACTCGGCAAGCTTGGAGCCGTAATCGGAAAGCATACCGTAAGCATCGCCAAGCTCAGCCTTGGACTTGAAATCGGAGGATGCGGTAACTGCGCCGTCTGCAACTGCTGCGGTGATGTCCATAGCATCGATACGGCAGTCAACGATCTTGCCCTCTGCATCAATAACGACTGCTGCAAAGGTTGCGGAGTACTTGAGCTTTGCGTTGTTTGCGGTAACGGCTGCGCCGATACCAAGCTCGTAGCTCTGTGCCTTTGCGCCGCAAGCGGTGAAGATCGCCGCTGTCATGCAAAGTATCAGAACAAGGGAAAGGATTCTCTTCATAACGTTTCTCCTGATGTTTTTATTTGTCTTGCAATGGCATTATATATTATTCATCGTACTTTGTCAATATATTATCAATATTTTTTAACTATGGGTTAATTGCCTTCAAATTGGCGCTTTTTGCACCGTTTTTGCAAAAAAAACCGTGATTTGCGGCGTTTTTTATTATTCGCGTAATTGACAAGAATTTAAAGCTGTGCTAAAATTGCCCTATAGATTTTATTCTCTTATTATAAAGGAGCTTTGATATGGAGAAAACAATTTCCGGAATAATGAATTACATCCGCGAAAACGGCATCAGGATGGTTGACTTCAAGATGGTTGACATCAACGGTCAGTACCGCCACGTTACCATTCCCGCAGAAAACTTTTCCGAGGAGACCATGAAGAGCGGCATCGGCTTTGACGCCTCCAACTACGGCTACGCAGTCGTTGAAAAGAGCGATATGGTCTTTATCCCCGATCCCGAGACCGCAACGGTGGATCCCTTCTGCACCGTTCCCACCCTCTCTATGACCGGTAATGCAATGATAATCGACACTCCCGCAAACCGCCCTCTTCCCCAGTACCCCAGAAACATCATCAAGGCGGCAGTTGAGGAGATGAAAAAGAGCGGAGTTGCCGATACCATGCTCATTCTTCCCGAGTTTGAGTTCTATCTCTTTGACAACGTATCCTGGAACGTTGGCGGCAATTACATCGGCTCTGCCGTTGACGCAAAGCAGTCCTATTGGAACAGCGCCGAGGACGGACTTGGAGTTATCGTTCCCAAGCAGAAGAACTACCATATCGCAAAGCCCTTTGACGTTTCCTACGAGTGCCGCAGCGAAATGTGTATGCTGATGAAGGACGCGGGCATTGAGATAAACTATCATCACCCCGAGGTTGCCGCATCCGGCCAGTTTGAGATAGAGCCTCAGCTTGGCGAGGTCGTTCACATGGCTGACGCTACCATGATGATCAAGTACATCATCCACAACACCGCCCTTAAGTACGGCAAGACCGCAACCTTTATGCCCAAGCCCGTATACGGCGAGGCAGGAAGCGGAATGCACGTTCATATGCTTCTTATGAAGGACGGCAAGCCCGTATTCTCCGATGATAACGGATACGCCCACCTTTCCGAGACCGCGCATTACTTTATGGGCGGACTTCTGAAGCATATCGCTTCCCTCTGCGCCATCACCAACCCCAGCACCAACTCCTTCAAGCGCCTCGTTCCCGGCTTTGAGGCCCCCGTAACCGTTGGCTACGCAACCTCCAACCGCAGTGCGGTCATCCGTATCCCCGCTTACGCAAAGAGCCCTGATAAGCGCCGCTTTGAGCTCCGCAATCCCGACGCAACCTGTAACCCCTACTTCTGCTACGCCGCCATCCTTATGGCGGGTCTTGACGGCGTTAAGAACAAGATAGATCCCCACGCAAACGGCTGGGGCCCCTATGACGTAAACCTTTACACTCTCCCCGAGGAAGAAAAGGCAAAGCTGAAGGGTCTGCCCACCAATCTTGATCAGGCGCTGGACGCTCTGGAGGCCGACCACGATTATCTTACCGCAGGCGGCGTATTCCCCGAGCTCCTTATCAAGAACTTCATCAAGGCTAAGCGCGCCGAGACCTCAGAGATCGCAAAGATCCCTCATCCCGCAGAATTCGAGAAATATTATAACCTTTGATTCACAAAAAAAGCGCCCGTAAAACCTCGTTTTATGGGCGTTTTTTTACAAATCCGCAAAAAAAAGCATTTACCTTGCGTTAAAAACAAGCTACAATTACATTAACGATCATATTATCAACTTTGGAGGGAAACGGCTGTGAAGATACTCCTTATAGGCGGCACGGGCATTATCAGCGCGTATATTACCAAGCTTGCGGCAAAGCGCGGGGAGGATATTACCGTATTCAATCGCGGAAAGCACTCGTCTCCTCTGCCCGAGGGCTGTAAGGTAATAATCGGCGATGCAAACGACCCCGAGGCAGGCAAGAAGCTTTCGGGGATGCATTTTGACGTTATTGCGGACTTCGTGGCTTTTTCCACGGGTCAGCTTGCCGCCCACGTTAACGCCTTCTACCCCTATTGCGATCAGTTCGTCTTTATCTCCTCCGCAACGGTATATTCAAGGCTTGACCAGACCACGCCCATAAGAGAGGACGTTACCCCCGCAAACAACGTGGACTGGGATTACTGCCGCGGAAAGATCGGCGGCGAAAAGTATCTTGAGATGCGCAGAGCCCTTGACCCAAGTTTTTGCTACACCGTCATCCGCCCATACGTTACCTACGGAGATACGCGTATTCCCTTCTCCCTTATTCCCGCAAGACACTGGACAGTGGTTGACAGAATAAAAAAAGGAAAGCCACTTGTGCTTCCCGACACCCATAACATCTGCACTCTTACCCATTCGGCGGACTTTGCAAAGGCGTTTCTCGGACTTTGCGGCAACAAAAAGGCTTACGGAGAAGCCTTCCATATTACCTCCGGAAAAACTTACCCTTGGGAAAGAGTCGGTGAGATAATAGGAGATCACGTGGGAAAAAAGGCAGAATTCGTTTACCGCCCCATTACCGCCATAGCGCGGGAGCTTTATCCCGCATACGGCGATGTTTACAGTATGCTTAAGGCAGATAAGGCAACCTCCTGGGTATTTGATAACAGCAAGCTTCACGATGCCGTACCCGACCTCACTTTTGATATTTCCCTTGAAGAGGGACTTTGCCATACTCTCGCAGCCTTTGAAAAGCGAGGTGCCGACGTTGCCGACAGTCGCTGGAGCGAAGCTTGCGACAGAATTATTGCAACTGAAAATTTTTAAGCTTAACCGAAAAAAAGGATGTAAAGAACGTCGTTCTTTACATCCTTTCTGTTTGCTTTGCTTTATTTAAGTCCGAGCGCCTCCGCCACGGTTTTTGCGATAATAGCGTAGCCCTCTTTTACAAAGTGAAGTCCGTCGGAGTAAATTGCCGCTCCGTTATTATTCGCCTCACTGATGGGAGAGTAGGCGTCAATAACCGTCCAGCCGTTGTTTTCCGCTACCTCACGGATGATGGGGTGAATGTTCTCTACGAGATTCTTGTTTTTATCTGCACTTTTCTCGTAAGGCGGGCAAAGCATAAGGTAAACCTTAACGTTGGGGTTGGCGGTCTCCATTGCCTTGCCGTAGCCTGTAAGCTCGTTTATGAATTCCGCCTTATACTCCGCTTCCTTTTGGGGGTCGCCCTGCGCTTTGTCAAGATATCTGGGACCATCGTTGGTACCAAGCATAATAATCGCAACGTCGGGGGCAAAATCCTTTGCATCCTTAAATTTCTGAACGCTTCCGTAGTGATATGCGTTCGTACCGCCGTTAAAGTATTTGCTGAAGTTTGTCAGAACGGTTGCACCCGAGCGTCCGCAATTAAGAACGTTATATTTGCTTCCAAGCAAGGCTTGGAGCTGACCGGGATATGAAAGCGCCGCTCTTTGCTCGGAGGGCACGCCGACACCTGCGGTAAGGCTGTCACCAAGACAAGCGATCTTGATTGCATCGGCATCGGGAACAACGGGATCGGTAATAGGCTCTGCGGAGAGAACGTCGCCGTATATCTCAAGGCGCTTGATATCAATATGATCGCCGGGGTTTGCAAAGATTATAATTCTCAAAACGGTGGGAGCATTCTCAGCCGTGATACCAAACTCAACCGTGGTCCACTCGGAGAAGTCCTTTGAGGAAAGCTCATCTGCGGAAACGACGGTGAAATCGCGTTGCTTACCGTCTACAAGACGGGCAATAACCGCTCTGCCCTTTGAGTCGGTGCAAGCATATCCGTTATTAAGCCTGAATGTAAGCTTGAAGCTGTAGTCCGCGCCCGCGGTGAATACGCTGTCCGCAAGATTGATGTAAAGCTGGCTGTAGGTATACTCACCTTCGTTTGTAAATCTTACAAGCTTCTCGCCGTCATCCTCCTCAACGCTAACGGAGATCTTGTCTGCGCTCTTGTTTGCATGCGCGGCAAGAGAGGAAATACCCTTCATCCCCTCAAGAGAAACACCCTTCTGATCTCCGGTTATAACGGTGATATCCTCAACGATAACAGAGGGATCAAAAACAGCCAAGGTAGCATCAGTCGAGTCATCGGGCTCTATTGTGGGATCGGTCACGGGTTCTGTTACGGGTTCTGTCATGGGTTCTGTCACCTCAAAACTCGCCGATATAGTTCCGCTTTCCGCATCCCAGCAGTCGACAGCCTTTATATCAACGGTGTAGCTGCCCTTACCGAGCGCGATATCATACGTAAAGGTCTTCAGCATCTTGGAAGCATCGGTAACGCAGAAGAAATCGGTAAGTGCAAAAATCTCCTTTACCTGCTTGCCGCTTGCGTCCTTTACGGTGAAGGTGTAGTGATGTACGAAATCATCATCCGTACCCGCGGGGAAGGAAAGCTTTACCTTTCCGCTTTCAACCTTAACGGTTATCTCGCCCTCAAGAGCGGGCGCCTTGTTTTCGTCCTCGCGTCTGTCGCGAGTGTAAGTCTCAAGATGTGCACCGTCCGTCTGAGGATGCTCAAGATACCACGCTTCCTTTATCTCTGCGTTCTGAGAGAACATAATACGTGTGATCTTTACGTTGCCGTTTGCATCTGCCTGAACCATAAGTCCGGTAGAAACGTCGGCGTTGTCCATAACGGGCAGGGTGTTTTCCACCATATTTTCGTACTTATCAAGCTCAAACGCGGTGTTTGCGGTAGAGCCGGTGTTTACTGCCGTAAAGCCCGTCTGCATTATGCAGCGCTCGTCAAATATGGGGGAATGCGTGTGCCCGCTGAAGGATATGACCTGCGGATACTTTTCAAGCACCGCACCGAGATTGGTGGAGCGCCATCTGTTGTGGCCGGGCTCGAAATCATCCTCACTGCCGTAAACGGTGTTTGCCACGGTGGGGTGAGTTACGAAAAATACGTACCTATCGGGATCTGCGGCAGTGATCTCCGCAAGAGTCTTGTCGATCCAGTCAAGCACGTCCTCGTCAAACTCTCCGTAAGGAGAGGTAAGCGGCTCGGCAATTATGAAATGATAGTCGTTTATCACCGCGTGGCGATATCCCTTTGCAAGATCGTTTTCCACGTCCATTGCAAAATATTCCTCGCCGAGGTACGTATCGCGAATGGAAGGAAGCTTGGATAGCTCGCTTCTTGTATCGTGGTTACCTACGGCAACAAGCACGTTGGAGCCAAAGGAAGAATTTGCAAAATCCTTGACAATTTTAGCAAATGCAGTCATTTCCAAATTTGCGGTCTTATCGCCCTTGGAGTTGTTGCTTATCATATCGCCCGCAATAACGACTGCGTCAAGTCCGTCTGCATCGTCCGCTTTTGCAAAATCAAGGAGGGTGTTGAGCGCGGTAGTGAACTTGGATTTATTTACCTGGGGGCTTACGGCAACGTGCACGTCGGAGATAGCGCCGAAGGAAAGAACGATGCTATCTTCGTCGAATTCCGTGGGAAGCATGGGCACAGGCTCGGTTACGGGCTCCGTGGCGGGAGCATCCGTTGCGGGTGCGTCCGTTGCGGGAGCATCCGTTGCGGGTGCGTCCGTTGCGGGAGCATCCGTTGCGGGTGCATCCGTTGCAGGTGCGTCCGTTGCGGGTGTGTCGGTGACGGGATCCGTAACTGCGGGAGTGCCTCCGCAGGAGGCAAGTGCGCCGAGGCACATCATCATTGCAAGCATAATGCTGATAACTCTTTTCATAATTTCCTTACTGCCTGAAGGTAACAGGCTTTGAGGTGTATTTTTTTATTTCTGCCATCGCCTCAAGGTTTTCCTTGCGGGCGGCGGGGCGAAGCTCCGCAAGAGAATACTCCCTGCCAAGCTCCGTATATTTGGCAACACCCAGTCGGTGATAAGGAAGCAGCTCCACTGCCTTTACGGGAACTTTCTCCGCAAGCTCTCCGAGAGCGCGGTAGAATTCGCCGTTCATATTTATACCGGGGATAAGAGGCACGCGAATAACCGTCTCTGTAACGGATGCGGCGCGCTTAAGGTTTTCAAGGATAATAGAATTATCCTTGCCCGTGTATTTTTCGTGCTCTGCGCCGTCTATGAGCTTCACGTCGAAATACACGCGCTTTGCCTTCTTTGCTATCATTTCAAAGGCTTTGCTCTCCGCATAGCCGCAGGTCTCTATCATCACGCTGATATTTTCCTCGGCAAGGCGGTCCATAAGCGCCGAAACGAACTCTCCGTGTGCGGTGACCTCACCGCCCGAAAGTGTCACACCGCCCTTCGAATCGTCGTAATAATCCTTATCCTTAAGGATAATTTCCATTACCTCGTCAACGGTGTACTCCTTCCCTGCCACCTTTATTTTATCAAAGGCGCAAAGGCTTTCACAATGAGCGCAGTATCCGCATTTTTCCTCGTTTGCAACTATTCTGCCCTTTTCAAAGGAAAGCACGCCGCGCTCGCAGCTTTCAATGCATTTAAGGCACTCTGCACAGCCGTCAAAGGGCTTTATAAGCAGCTGCGGCCTGAAGCTCTGGCTCTCGGGGTTACAGCACCAATCACAGCGCAAGGGGCAACCCTTAAAAAATACCGTGGTGCGGATACCGTCACCGTCAAAGAGGCAGAAGCGCTGGATATCAAATATATTTGCAGTTAATTCCTTTACCATTTTCCGCCACCCGATTCCTGACAGGTTCTTTCTATGATGTCATCCTGCAGTGCCTTCTCTATGGTGGTGAAGAGCACGGAGAAGCCTGCAACGCGCACCATCAGAGTGGGGTATTTTTCGGGATTCTTCTGGGCATCGCGCAGAACGTTCTCGTCAAAAACGTTAAACTGAATGTGCTGACCGCCGTGCTTGAAGTAGGTGCGCACCAGATCCGCGATCTTTTCCTTATTTTCATCGGTAAGGAAATTGGGAGTAAGACGAAGATTCAGCAGGCTGGAGCCAAGCATCTTTGAGGGAGTAAGCTTTACGACGGAATTAAGAAGCGCCGTTGCGCCCAGCTTATCCCTGCCGTGCCCTGCGGAAACGCCGCCGTCCGCAAGATTATCAAAGGCCTTTCTTCCGTCCGGAGTTGCGCCCGTGTGCTTTGCAAACAGCACGTTTGAAGCAATGGTGTAAAGGGCAAGACGGTATTTTCCGCCGCGGGGACTTTCGTACTTATTTACCTCATCGTAAAGGAAATCCACCAGATCCTTGCCGATAAGGTCAACTCTGTCGTCGTCGTTGCCGTATTTTACTGATTTGTTCTTCAGCAGATTGCGCAGATACTCCTCGCCCTCAAAATTACTGAGAAGCGCTTCCTTAAGACGGGCAAAGGAAACGGTCTTTTCCTCGTACACGAATTTTTTTACGGCTATGATAGCGTCTATAACATTTGGCACCGCAACCATCTGCAGAGTAGTGGAATTATACTTTGCGCCGCCGTTAAGATTATCTCTTCCCTTTTCGATGCATCCCTTAAGGAACGCAGAGGTAAAGGGGGTGGGTACGTATTTGCCGTGGATAGCGTCAAGAATATCGTCGCCCTTTACGTGCAAACGGAGATAGTAAGCAAGTTGAGTCTTGAACGCCCCGTAGAACTCCTCAAAGCTCATATCCTCCACGTTACCCGTCTTGAAGGGGAACTCCCTGCGGGAAACGGGGTCAAAGCCGTTGAATATGGTAAGCTCCAGAACCTTTGCAACGTTGAGAAATCCTCCCGTGAGCCAAGGCTCCACGTTTCCGCTTCCCGTGGTTTCCGAGCAGCCAACGATGCAGTAGTCGTTTGCTTCCTTTTGGGTATAACCCATTGCAAGCATATTTCCGATAAGGGTCTTATCGTTGAACATTGCGGGCATACCGCCGCCGATACGTACCGTATCAAGGGCCGCCAGCAAAAACTTTTTATCGGACTTTTCGTTCCAACGGATAGAAAGAGAGGGCTGGGGCAGAGCTATCTGGCGCGTTGCCTCAAGGCACAGGTAGGAAAGATCGTTTACTACCTCCCGTCCGTCCTCGTCTATACCGCCGACGATAAGATTCTGGAACATAGGATAGCCGCCGAAGGCAACGGTGCTTACCTTATCCCTTATCTTGTTTATCTCAAAGAACTTAAGCCACAGGAAGTGGAGGGTCTCCTCCAGCTGCTCCCTCGTAAGTCCTCGCTGAAGATCCTTTTCATAGAACGGATACATATATTGGTCAAAGCGTCCGGGGGACATACTGTGCCCGCTTGACTCAAGGTGCAGGGCAAGGTGAATGATCCAGAAGGACTGCACCGCCTCAAAGAAGCTGTCCGCAGGCTCGTAGGGGACCTTCTTCAGCACTCTTGCTATCTCCGCAAGCTCCCCTCTGCGCTCTTCGTTTTCTTCCTTTTCAAGAAGGCTTTCCGCAAGAGCCGCGTATCTTTTTGCGTAATCGCAGACCGCGTTGAGAGTTATATCAAGGGCATCGTAATAATCGGCGTTTTCCTCCGTGCGGTTTGCTTTTACGTCCTCAAGGATACCCTTAACGCCGCGGGTAAGGAAGGTGCGGTAATCTATTACCAGATGCCCGACTCCCGAGCGCATGGAGGTAAGGATATAAACGAGGGATGCGGCGGCATCCTTCTGTTCTTGCGTCATTTCAAGGGATGCGTAATACGCAACCGTCTTATCCTGCCAATAGGGATATATCTCCCTGAGCTTTGCCTTTGCTTCCTCGGAGATCACGAATCTGTCGGTATTTCTTTGTGCAAGACCGTCCATCTCGTTGATTACGAAGGTCATATCGTACTCGGGGAATACCTGACAGCCGCGAGCCTTGCCGCTGAGGGCGCCCACAATCATTTCGTTATCTCCTATGTGGATATCTATGCCCTCCATAATATCCTTGAAGGCAATGGCACGGCGCAGAACGTAGGGCATACCCTCCGTTCTTTTATAGCTTTCGGTGATTATCTCCGCACGCACGGAAAAAACCTCCGGCGGAAAGGAGCATATAAAATCTTTTAAATTTTTTATTCTTTCAGTCATCATAATAAACACGCTCTGTAAAACCGTTTTGTGCGGTCATTTTAAAAAGGACGAAAAGGGGTAAACGTTCTATGCCGTTACCCCTTTTTTCTTATATTAAACTGTTTCCTGTGCCTTTTTCTTTTGCGCAAGCTCGTAGGCAACCTCGATACAGATCTGCTCCTGACCCTCGGTGCATCCGCGGAGGCCGATGGTCTTGATGATATCTCTGGGGTCTACGCCGTACTTTTCTCCCGCGCGTCTTGCAAAGAGCAGGAAGCTGGAGTAAACGCCGTAGCCAAGCATGATCTGGTCGCTTGTAAGCTCCTGGGGTCTGGGCATAATGGGCTTAAGGTACTTATCGCCCACGTCCATAGCCTTGTAAAGGTCTACGTTAGTCTTATAGCCCTTTCTCTCAAGAGCGAGAACGAAGGGCTCGATGGGACAGTTGCCCGCACCTGCGCCAAAGCCCTTGAGGCAGGCGTCGATATAGGTACAGCCCGCGTCAACTGCGGCAAGGGAGTTTGCAACCGCAAGCTGCATATTGTTGTGGGCGTGGAAGCCGATGGGCACGTCAACTCGCTTGCATACCTCGAATACGCGCTCGTATACCTCCTCGGGAAGGGCGGATCCGCCGCCGTCCAGAAGGTATATTACCTCGGCACCCAGCTTTTCGGACTGTTGCGCGTAGAATATGGTTTCCTCAACGGAGAGGAACTTGGCAAGAGGAAGTACCGCCCAAGGGGTAAGGCCCATTTCCTTTGCCATACCGATGTGCTGACGTGCGATATCGCACTCGGACATCTGGGTTGCAAATCTTGCAACGCTGACACCGTTCTCCACAGCCATCTTAAGATCGTATCTGGTTCCGATACCGGGAAGGGTAATAACGCAGAGCTTTGCGTTATGTACTACGGGATTAACCGCCTTCATATACTCCTCGTCGGTAGCGGCGCCAAAGCCGTACTGGATGGAGGAACCGCCCACGCCGTTGCCGTGGCCGAACTCTATGTAATCAACTCCGATGGTATCTATCTGCGCCGCAAGATCAGCCATCTGCTGTGCGGTGAACTGGTGGCTCATTGCGTGGGAGCCGTCGCGCAGGGTAAGGTCAACTATATTTATCTTCTTCATCAGTTTGCTCCTCCTTCCTTAAGAAGCGCTTCCGCAATTCCCTCTCCAACTGCAAGAGCGGCACTGGTCTCTATATCCAGGTTTCCGCTGTACTTGGGAAGGTGGTCGCCTGCGCCCTCTATCTCGATCATGGTGGTCACCTTGTTGCCGTCGATGGTAGGCGGTATCTTGAGGCGGTAACCGGGAACGTACTGCTGTACCCTTGCGACCATATCGTTTACGGCCTTGGTGATCTTCTCCTCGTCGGGATCGTCAACAAGGCAGTAGATGGTGTTGCTCATCATAATGGGAGGCTTGGAGGGGTTGAGCAGAATGATCGCCTTTGATTTCTTTGCTCTGCCCACCTCGCGGAGAGCTCTTGCGGTGGTGATGGTGAACTCGTCTATGCTGTCACGGGTTCCGGGGCCTGCGCTCTCGCGTGCGATGCAGGCAACGATCTCCGCGTACTCAACGTTGCATACGGTGCTAAGGGCGTATACTATCGGAATGGTAGCCTGACCGCCGCAGGTAATAAGGTTCAGGTTGGGCTCGTTCTTATACTCCTGAAGGTTAACGGGAGGGCATACGTAGGGTCCCACAGCCGCAGGGGTAAGGTCGATGGCGATCATGCCCGCCTCCTTAAGCTTGGGTGCGTGAACCATGTGTGCGCTTGCAAGAGTAGCGTCAAACACTATCTTGATGTCCTTGTGCTTAATAAGCTCGTCGATTCCCTGATTGGTGGTGGGAATGCCTGCCTCCTCCGCAACGTGCAGATGCTTGGAGCCTTCGTTACCGACCATCAGCTTAAGCTCCATATTCTTGCTTCGCTTGATGATCTTCTTCATCAGGTCAAGGCCGATATTGCCGGGGCCGATAATGGCTACGGGTATCTTCTTATCCATTTTGTCCTCCTGTACTTAAACGCAATTTTTGCGATTATTTATTTCTTTGTATATATTCTACAGTAAAAACTCAGGAGACAAAAGAACAATTATTGACTATCACTATGCAATTATTGTCTTTATAAACGTCATATACCCTTGTACTGTCCCGTTTATAAAGACAATAAT
>SVSB01000070.1 GCA_015064505.1 Oscillospiraceae bacterium | reverse complement strand
CCGCGTCGATGCCCACCGAACCGTTTATCTCCTCTCCGTAACGCGTGGGGTCGATATCCGCGCCGCCGCAAAGCACGAGCCCGTCGTATTCGTCGCCAAACGTCGGAGGATACTGCCACACCGCCGCGGCACCGACCCCCTCAAGGGCGTCAATGTAGGCAGTTGGCTGTGTTCTGGCAGATAGCAGGATCTTTACTTTTTTCATAACTTCCTCAATGGTTTTTTCTGTATTCTAACATACGGAAGGACAAATTGCAATAATTTACCCTCTTTCAATAACGCGGAAGGTAGAATTTTTCGTCAGCTTCTCGTCGGTATATTCCAGCACCCTGCCAAGGGTAATATCGCTTGCGCCGGACACTCGCACCTTTGCCATGCGAGCGGTCATGTCTTGGAGATGTATATCGCCCACGCCGTTAACGGAAAGGTCCGCCGTATCCACGACCCCCGAGGCAGTAATATCGCCTGCGCCGTTTATCTTTGCCGTCAAGGATGCGCTTATCTCGCCCACCTTTATATCTCCGCTTCCGTTTATCTTCAAATGGGCTTCATCCGCCTTGTTGATAGCGATCACTCCGCTGCCGTTGATATTGGCATCAACGGACCCGCAGGGCATGCTTGCCGCTATATCACCGCAGCCGTTCACCGCAAAGCGTGCGCTGTCAAAGCCGACCTGCACCTTCATATCACCCGAGCCGTCGATAGACAGCTCCCCCACTTTTCCGTGGTCAAAGCCCGTGTATACCGTAAGCTTGTTTCGGTGATAACCTCCGTCGATAGGCATGCCGTTCAGTCTTTCGTTATAAACGCGCAGCTTGCAGTTTTCCACGGAAACACGCAGCGAAGCAATAAATATTTCTCCGCCCTCGGCTATAACGCGAGCCTCATCATGGTCGCCCTTTTCGATAACAACCTCGGCATTGTGGCTGTTTTCCACCTTAACGGACTCGATAACGCCGAAGCTTTCATCAAAGCGGTTGCCGCGCAATTCGTACTTGGGAACACGCTCCACCTCCACTATACGGCACTCGCCCCTGCCGCGATTTATTACCACGCGTGTGGAAAGATCCGCCACGCTTCCGTCGCAGAACAGCACCTGCTGTTCTTCCCTTTTCTTTACCTCTTTTGTGGAGTAGCAAGCAAGCTTGCCGTTTTCGTGAACAAGGGGAAGCCCCTCGAAAAGGCTTGCGGTAACGTATTTTTTCTCCTCTTTATCCGTAATGCCAAAGAGTGTGTCCATATCTACCTCAAGCACCTCCGCGAGGCGCGGCATAACGGAAATATCGGGATACCCGACGCCGTTCTCCCATTTTGAGATGGCTTGGGGAGTTATGTTCAGCCTTGTGCCCAGATCCTCTTGGGTAAGACCGCGCTTTTTTCTCCATTCGGCAACTACCTTGCCGAAGCTTGTCATGTCGTACATTTTTCCCTCCGATAGAGTTGGTTCCGGAACTCTTGACTTAATTATATCACAGCTAAACACAATAATCAATGTACGCGCAGTTGCGCTTTTCACGCCCAAACCACCCTAACGCCCAATAAATCCAAAAAACGCTCAACCGAAAGTTGAAAGGCCGCAAGTCAACCGTGAGTTTACTTGCGACCCATAAGAGATACGGCTCCGTCACAAGACGGAGCCGTTAAATTCCATGAAAGGAAAACCGTATAAAATTACAACACTTTTTTAACAAGAGGCACCATTCTAAGCAAAGAAACAACAACACCTCCAATTACAAACACACATATCTCATATATAACAACCGCAAACAGCGGATGAATATTCGCGGAAAGCCCTGTAAAGATAAACTTCAAGAACCCAATATTCATATCCGAAAGGAGGAAAATGCCGAACGTACAAGCTCCAACGTACGATATTACCCTTTCCGTCTTTTCGCCGAGTTTAACGAACGATATCATATAAAAAACGCAAACGCTTTGTAACAATATCGGGAAATAGATCCTGTTGTCAAAAAACAAATAATTATAGCCGAACCGTATATGCTCATAATATGTTGCAACCACGTTAAATGCCAAAGTTAGTAAGTACAATGCCGCCGAGATACAAAATCCCCGTCTTGTCTTTTTTATTCCAAAACGTGCAAAATACTGACCAATAAAAAGAAACAGGATAGTTCCGTCGAATAACGGCAATTTGATCTCCGAGCTGATAGTGATCAAATTCACATAATGATTCAACACAGGCAACACGGAATAATATAGCACCGAGATCACAAAAAACACGTGATAATCTCGCTTTGTCATAACCGACGTCATCTTTTGTAAAAACGGAAGCATCAACAATATTCCCAAGTACGCATATAAATACCACAATGCGTTGGATGGCGAGTCAAAATATATGAAAAGGAAATCCTTTATCGCAGTTAAAACCGACGGGTCAGACTTCATATAATACGTGTCAAAAATTGCGTAGACCACTCCGCATCCGATCAACGCAACAAGAATTCTGCCGATCCTCTGAAGCATTTTTTTAGTGCTGTCGATCTTTCCCAGCAAAAGATATCCCGATATCATAAAGAAAATCGGCACCGCAATTTTTGATACAAAAAAGTATGTAAGCGAAGCAAACCACGTCAAACTTCCCGCCGCAGTATTAAGAAAAATATCACTGTTCGTATGGTTAACTATAACGAGAAAGCATGCTATTATTCGTAAAATATCCAAAAAGCACTCTCGACGTTTATCAGTCATGATCAATTCATCCTTTTTTCCAAAGCTCTGCTTGCCACACGGCCTTTGATATAATTTGTAACGATCGAAATAAATTTTTCAATCATTGTCTGAATTAAATTAAGAAGATACGAAGCCGCCAAAGAAAGCACAAAGCTCAACGGAACTATTATTATATAGTATTCTAATCTGTAAATAACGTAAGGTACCTTTTCGAGCAGCTTGGGATAAAGCAAGCTATCGAATATCCAAGAGATCAAGTACGCTCCAAGGCACAGCCCAGACAGCTTTTCTATAAACCGAGCGAATTTTGCATGAAGCTTGTCATAACTCAAATCTCCAATTACAAGCTGCGAGTAGAAACCGTTATTCAGCAAAAAATGCACGGACACAACGAAAAAAACGCCAAAACTCGTATTATATCAGCCGCGGGAGTTCGCTTAGCAGAATTCATTTTTTGTCCTTTCAACGAACTTTTTATGGAATTTTATCTTATTGTACCATATATTGCGCTATTAATCAATGTATTTGCTTCAATAATAACCTCATCACGTTGCAATTCCATACATCGCATCAACTGTCCAATGTACAATTAAAAGAACTTTGTAAAAAAAATCCGCCCGAGTTACCTCGGGCGGATAATTTTGATTTACAGATCCAATTACTTGGTCTTGATAGCAGCCTGAGCAGCAGCAAGACGGGCGATCGGAACGCGGAAGGGAGAGCAGGAAACGTAGTCGAGGCCGATGTTGTGGCAGAACTCAACAGACGTGGGATCTCCACCGTGCTCGCCGCAGATACCAACGTGGAGGTGCTCGTTAACGGGACGTCCAAGGGTAACTGCCATGTTCATAAGCTTACCAACACCGGTGGTGTCGAGCTTTGCAAAGGGATCGTTCTCGAAGATCTTTGCATCGTAGTAAGCGTTGAGGAACTTACCTGCATCGTCGCGAGAGAAGCCGTAGGTCATCTGAGTGAGGTCGTTGGTACCGAAGCAGAAGAAGTCTGCGTTAGCGGCAATCTCGTCAGCGGTAAGGCAAGCTCTGGGGATCTCGATCATGGTACCAACCTCGTACTCAAGGTTAGCACCTGCAGCAGCGATCTCTGCATCAGCGGTAGCAACAACAACGGACTTAACGTACTTAAGCTCCTTAACGTCGCCAACCAGAGGAATCATGATCTCGGGCTTAACGTTCCAATCGGGATGGTTCTTCTGAACGTTGATAGCAGCGCGGATAACGGCGCTGGTCTGCATCTTTGCGATCTCGGGGTAGGTTACTGCAAGACGGCATCCACGGTGACCCATCATGGGGTTGAACTCGTGGAGAGATGCGATGATAGCCTTGATGTCCTCAACGGACTTGTTCTGTGCCTTTGCGAGAAGAGCGATGTCCTCCTCGGTGGTAGGAACGAACTCGTGGAGCGGAGGATCGAGGAAGCGGATGCAAACGGGCATACCCTCAAGAGCCTCGTAGAGCTTCTCGAAGTCGGACTGCTGATAAGGAAGGATCTTCTCAAGAGCAACTTCTCTCTCTGCAGCGGTATCGGAGCAGATCATCTCGCGGAATGCGGCGATTCTGTCTGCCTCAAAGAACATATGCTCGGTACGGCAAAGACCGATACCCTCAGCGCCAAGCTCACGAGCCTTCTTTGCGTCTGCGGGAGTATCAGCGTTGGTTCTTACCTTGAGCTTACGGAACTCGTCAGCCCAGCCCATGATAATGCCGAAGTTACCGGAGATCTCTGCGTCTACGGTAGGAATGATACCGTCGTAGATGTTACCGGTGGTACCGTCAATAGAAATGCAATCGCCTTCGTGGAAGGTCTTGCCTGCGAGGGTGAACTGCTTGTTCTCCTCGTCCATATTGATCTCGCCGCAACCGGAAACGCAGCACTTACCCATACCGCGAGCAACAACTGCTGCGTGGCTGGTCATACCGCCGCGAACGGTGAGGATACCCTGAGCGGCCTTCATACCGGTGATGTCCTCGGGAGAGGTCTCAAGTCTTACAAGAACTACCTTCTTGCCGGCGTTCTTCCAAGCCTCTGCATCCTCTGCGGAGAATACGATCTGACCGCAAGCAGCTCCGGGGGAAGCGCCAAGGCCTCTGCCCATGGGGGTAGCAGCCTTAAGTGCCTTTGCGTCGAACTGGGGATGGAGAAGAGTGTCAAGGTTTCTGGGGTCGATCATAAGAACGGCCTCTTCCTTGGTCTTGTGACCCTCTTTTACAAGGTCAACGGCGATCTGGAGAGCTGCGGGAGCAGTTCTCTTACCGTTTCTGGTCTGGAGCATATAGAGCTTCTCATTCTCGATGGTGAACTCCATATCCTGCATATCGTGATAGTG
>SVSB01000069.1 GCA_015064505.1 Oscillospiraceae bacterium | reverse complement strand
AACTTGAATTCCACACTGTATTTCTTATTTTTTCCTTTTCTTCTTGGCATAAAATTAACCCCCTTAAAGTAGTCTTGAAAACTTTTTTGTTTTTTCAAGTGTCTACTTTAAGGGGATTATATCACTCCGAGGACGGTTTTTTATGTATTATCAGGATTAAAAGAGGCCGCTCATCATTATTACACCGAGGACGGAGTTTATAACTGCGCATACCTCGCCGATGATGGAGAGCACGAGTCCGATAACGTTGCCGGTGTTCTTGTATTCCTTAACGCCGAGAACGATACCGATGATGGACACGATATGTCCTGCAAGAGCGAAAAGCCACGCAACTACGATACCTACGATACCGAGAACGAGAGAAGCCTTGGAGGACTTAACGGCGGGAGCAGCGGGAGCGGCGGGAGCGGCAGGAGCAGTAGAAGCTCCGCATTCCGTGCAGAATACGGCATCGTCAGCCAGCTCTTTTCCGCATTTTGAGCAGTACTTCATAATATTTACCTCGTTTCTTGAAATTTAGTAAAGCAACAATGATGCTGACTATATTGTAAAACACGCGGCGCAGTTTGTCAAGATTATCCCGTTCATCTATCGGGAATACGTTCCTTGCAGATTGACAAAGCCGAGGCAAAATGTTATATTATACGTATAAAAACGCCGATTGTGAGACAGAAAAATGAAAAAACGGATAATGCCCGCCATGCTTGTGATTTTTGCCGTTTGGCTGCTTGCGGGATGCGGATGCAAGCATCAATGGAAGCCCGCCACCTGCACCGAGCCGCAGATATGCTCCCTTTGCGGACTTGCAAACGGAGAGCCCTTGGCACATAGATACGACGATGCAACCTGCACGAAGCCCCAGACCTGCTACCTGTGCGGACACACCAACGGACAGCCCGCGGCGCACGATTATGCAGACGCCACCTGCACTGAGCCAAAGACCTGCGAACGCTGCGGCACGAAAATGGGTATGGCTTTGGAACACACTTACGAAAGAACCGTTTGCGTACGTTGCGGCAACAAGGAAGTCGAAACCCTCGACGAGCTTATATTTTATCTCAACAGAAACTACCGCGAGCTTAATACCGCAGTGGGCAAGGTGGAGGGTATAACCTACGAGATAACCAACCACGAGAGAGACCTTTTTGCGGAATGCGACTTTGAGCTTCAGATAATGTCGGTGCTCTATTCAAAGGAGCGGTAATTACGACGTTTTCATCAGCTTTAAAAGCGAGGACAGTGATCTGGCGGAAAGAGTTTACGATTACTGTCAGCAAAATCTCAAGGTCCCCTTCTGGAGCAAAAAAACCTTGCCTCAGCTGTCAAAATCCGAATATGAGGACGCCATTTACGACGCTATCAGAAAATCCAAGCATTTCGTTGTGGTTCTTTCAAAGCTGGATTATCTCAGTGCAAATTGGATAAAACGGGAGATGTCGGCATTTGACAGAGCGATCACCGAGGGCAGAAAGCAGGATGCGAATTTCGTGTTCGTAGTTACAGACGACGTATACAAAAAGATCATCGACTCCAACAAAATGTGTCTTGACGAGCGCTACTGCGGTTATCAGATAATAAAAATGAGTAATTTTGAAGAAACGTTGATCTCCTATATAGTTTAATTACCAAAATAGAAAAGAGCATAACGCCAAGGCTATGCTCTTAGCGGAAAGTAGGGGCGAACTGTGTTCGCCCGCGGGAGACCGCAGGTCTCCCCTACGGGTAAAACCTGTTCCGCAGAAAACGAATAATAAATCATTATACAAATCGGCAGAGGGAACGATCCCTCTGCCGAAATTTTTGTGCTTGTAGGTTCTTCGTTAAGAACAACAGAGAAAGGCGTTATGCTCTTTTTATATCATAGCACTAAAATCTTGCAGCCTTATTTTAAGCTGCCTTGCTTTTTCAACGCAGCTTCAAACGCCCGTGCAATACAAGCGGCAGTTTCTCTGCCTGCGGAATTGGTCTCCTCGTAATGACTTTCACCCGTTTCATCCTTTGCCGATTCAATATACGGCAGCTCCCCGTGTAACAAAAAATCGCTTGGCGGCACGATATATCCAAGCTCGTCGTTGCATAGTCCAACGATCAGAAGCCGTTCTGCTCCGTAACGCGCGGCAATCTGCTCAAGAGCTTCGGGGTCTCCCTCGCCAAGGTCTTTACCGCTGACAAGCTCGGGGAATATCTCGCCCGGGATAAGCGCAAGGGTAACCGAACCAAGCGAAAGCACTCCAAGCTCGCTGTGGATCACGTAGCCCGTATCGCTTTTTCCGCGGCTGGTCTCGTTGCCGAGAATGCCAAGGAATTTATAATAGAAAAACAAGGTATTATCAAGGGGTATTTCCATGGAAACGCTTGAAAAAGAAAGCCTCGGCTCGATCTCGGCCTCATCGCGGATAGCTAATACGTATTCGGCAATACGCTCAGCCGTATACCGCATATTTGCTACCGCATCAAAGGGCTCAACCAGCTCCCGCGTCATTATCAGCCCTCCGATAGCGCCCGGCAGATACATAACGTCATCGCCGCAGGCCTCCTGAAGCTTATCCGCCAATGCGCCGGGAAAATCGCGGCTGAGCATGGTGTTATCTCCGCGGAGGGATTCGGCATGGGCGGCGTATGAGAGCAGACGAATGCCGTTTTTCGATTCGTCGCCCGGAATAAAACGGAGCTGATGAAGCACGGGATCGTATTGGACGGGCGCCCTTGAATCGTGCAACAGTTCCTTAGTGACGGTATTGCCGTAGTGCAAAGTGCCCTCACTGCGATCGGCATAGGCTTCCTTTGCGGCAACGACGGCCGCGTTGACCAGATTAGTCATAAAGGCTTGATTTTTGCCGTCGATGGCGGCGGGGCCCCAAAGTCCCAGGGTATCTGCTCCCGCGTGGGTATGGGTGGCGTATACGTTCACCGAAACGCACTCCGCTTTACGGCAAAAATCCGAAAGCTCTCCACGGATACGGTCCACCACGTCCTTGCCGAGACCCACGCAATCAATACCGATCAGCAAAATGCCTTCACCGCCCGCATCTATCCAAAGGGCGTTTGCGCGCTGAAGGTCAAGCACGCCCGTGATCTCCCATCCCGCGTTATAGCCTGCAATATAAAGGGGCTCGTCGCTGTCCTCGGGCAGCGGTATCTCCTCCGAGCCGAAGCCCATACGCCAGACTCCCTCCCCCGAGGAAAATGACTGACGGTACGGCGCACATGAGGAAAAAAGCAAGCACAAAACAAGTATCAGGCAGGGGATACGCATCAGATATCGTTTCATCTCACGCCTCCCTTCTACAGCCTGCCGATGACGGGCAAAAGCGCGCCCAGCAGATCACAAAAGCGAATACCGTTGACGCGCGTCAGCATCAGCGAGCAAGCAAAGCCGAATGCAAGCAGAAGCACGAACGGCACGGCACACAGCAGAAAACGCGCCACGGAGCGCTTTGCACCCCTGAAAAAACGCAAAAGCGCAAGGGCGTAAGCACCGAAGGTAAGCAAGGGCAAAAGCCAATGGGGAGCGATGCTTGCATCCTTCGTCTGCTCAAAAATGCGGGCAAAATCAAAGGCGGCGTCCGCATCCGCTTCAACGAGCATTCCAACGATCCCCCCAAGATTGCGCAGCACCGATACCGCCCCAAAAACCGAAAGGAGCGTGCCCCCAAGCAATACGCACAGGCAGACCAATATCTGCTTTCTCGGCACTCGCTTCAACGGTATCACTCCTTTTACGATGTTTTTCAAGGTATTTAATGCATTTTAATATATTTCAACGCACCTTGATTGGGTTACGTATCCATTAAAGCATAAATTTTCCCGTGTGTAAAGTGCAACGCAACATTTTCAGTGAACGGGGAGCTGAAAACCGTTCCCCGAAGGTTCGCTCTGCACCGACCGTTCGAATCCCTCCATCGTTAGAATACATAAATAAAAGCACCCCGTTGGGTGCTTTTATTTATGGTCGAGGTGACGGGATTAGATTCTCCGCGGGCGTACCCCGCTCCGGTCCGGTCGGTCACAAACATTCCCCGAATGTTCGCTCTGCACCGACCGTTCGAATCCCTCCATCGTTAAAATACATAAATAAAAGCACCCCGTTGGGTGCTTTTATTTATGGTCGAGGTGACGGGATTCGAACCCACGACTTCTACGTCCCGAACCGCAAAAGCCTTGTAAAATAAGGGCTTTCGGGTGATTTTTAGTGCTTTTGTATCGGAAATCGGTGCTTTCCAAGGCTACCCAACACACTGCGTCCACGTAGTCCGAAGCCGTAGATGGTCAAAGGTGTGGTCAGAGCCGATTTTTCCGAGAACTCGCGCACCTAACGATGAAGCAGTTCGTCGTTCTTTCTGCCAATAATATAGCATACATTCGAAACGATTTCAAGGCACCTGCTCAAAATGCAGAATTTGCGGTGCAGTAGTCAAAGAAAAGACCTTGCGAAAAAAGTTGAAATTGTTTCAAAAAAGGTCCGGACTTTCCTCCCCTTCTGTAGTATTGCTGTGTGCTGACAGGAGGTGCAACCTATGAAAAGTATGATAAAAGAGCTATGGCATGGGAACATAATTCCGCAAGAGGATAGTCGGACAAATTCAAAAGAAATGAAGGAACTGCTCGGCTATATGTCACGCCATCACGAGGACTTGGAGAAAAGCTTCTCTGACGAGCAAAGAGAAGTCTTTGAAAAGTTCCACGATTGTTGGAGCGAGTATATGAGCTTGGCAGAAGCATCCATATTTGAAACGCTTTCAAGCTCGGTATGCAGATTGCTATCGAAACACTAACAGATAAATAATATCAACTTAGGCATCGGTGAAGGGTCCGATGCCATCTTGTTTGGCGCATATCAAGGTAAAAGAAACTCCTTGAATTATTCACAGTTTTGTGATATAATAAAATAGATACGTAAGCAAGGCAATGAGAGGAAGCTTTTATATGAATATTCTACATATGAAATACGCGGTCGAGGTTGCAAGACATGGCTCGCTGAATAAAGCAGCGGAAACGCTTATGATCGCACAACCGAATATCAGCCGATCTATCAAAGAACTCGAAGCCGATCTTGGAATTACCATATTCCAACGAAGCGCAAAAGGAATGGTTCTGACTCCCGATGGCGAGGAGTTTATGGATTATGCGCGGGATATTCTTCACCGTATCGATAAGATCGAGCAGTCCTACCGTGACGGCTCGCATAAAAAGCGTAAGTTTTCAATATCCG
>SVSB01000068.1 GCA_015064505.1 Oscillospiraceae bacterium | reverse complement strand
CTCTAAAGAATTGCGAGTTCCTCACTACATTGTATCTCTACAATAAAAGTGCGTTCCTCTCTTGTTGTTCTCTTTTCAATGACCGGTTCCGCTGCCCCCTCGCGGCGACAGCTTTGTTATTATATCACCACACTCCTCAATTGTCAACACCTTTTTTCAAAAAAATTTAAAAAATTTTAAAACTTTTTTTGCGGCGATTTTTTCTACCTTTTTATTATATATATAGCGTTTTTAACTTCTCTGAGCCGTCTTTTTTTCTGTGTTTTTGCCCGCTTTTAAAATTCTTTTCAAAAAAGTAACAATTTGACCCTTAAATAAAGTTGACACTGTTGTTTTTTTGATTTATTATATTATATTAGATAAATATGCGTACGCGCTTTGATTGTGAGGTATAAATATGAGCAATAAGAATGCCACATGCGCAAATCCCCGACTTGGCAGAGTCGGCGGTCAAGCCGTTATGGAAGGCGTTATGATGAAATGCGGCGAGAAGTACAGCGTTGCCGTATTGCAGGAGGACAAGAGCATTACCGTGGTTGACGGAGTGCACACCCCCGTCCGCAAGAAGCACAAGCTGCTGGGGCTTCCCGTTATCCGCGGAATCGTTAACTTCGTTGAGACTATGATCCTCAGCTACAAGACTCTCTCCGTTTCCGCCGACGCCTTTATGGGCGATATCGAGGAGGAGGAGACCAAGTTTGAAAAGTGGCTCAGCGCCCATCTTGGAGCAAAGCTGATGGACGTTGTTATGACTATTGCAATGATCCTGGGCGTTTGCATTGGTCTTGGACTTTTCATCTGGCTGCCCGATCTTGTGCTTGACTTTATCGAATGGATCGGCAAGTTTGAATTCGGCGTTTTGCGCGCCCTTTTCTCCGGCATTATTAAAATAGGAATATTCGTGCTTTATATCTTCCTGGTTTCCAGAATGTCCTACATTCGCCGCACCTTTGAATTCCACGGCGCGGAGCACAAGAGCATTGCCTGCTTTGAGAGCGGCGAGGAGCTTACCCCCGCAAACGCCAAGAAGTACTCCCGCTTCCACCCCCGCTGCGGCACCAGCTTTATTTTCGTTATGATGCTTCTGGGCATTCTGGTGTTCACCCTCGTATTTATGATCCCCGGCGCAAACAGTGCTTGGTATATTCGTCTGCCTCTGCGTATTCTGCTGCTTCCCCTTATCGTGGGTATCGGCTACGAATACATTATGTTTGCGGGCAAGCACGATAACGCCTTTACCCGTTTTTTCTCCGCTCCCGGCCTTTGGATGCAGAGACTTACCACCCACGAGCCCGACGAGGATCAGCTGAAGGTTGCCATTATTGCCCTTAAGTGTGCAATGCCCGACACCTTTGACCGTGCCGAGGTAGACGCGGAGCTTGAGGCCCTCAAGCCCAAGAAGGAGGAACCCGAAGAGTCCGAGGAATCCGAGGAAAACGAAGAAAAGACCGAAAATGACGAGAACTGAGCTTATTGCCGCTTTAAGCGCGGCAGGAGCGGAGGACGCGGCATCCGAGGCCGCCATACTGCTTGACGGACTTTTCGGCGTTTCCGCGGCATCGTCGCTGATTGACAGAAACCGCCAATACGACGGCAAAATACTTGCCGCCGCCATTGAGCGCCGCCAAAGAAAAGAGCCCGTGCAGTATATCGTTGGCAAGGCTTACTTCTGCAACGAGGTGTACTATCTTAACAGTCATTGCCTTATTCCCCGCGCCGATACGGAGCTTCTCGTTACGGAAGCCGCCCGTCTGCTCCCCGAAAACGGCAGATTTGCCGATCTTTTCTGCGGAAGCGGATGCGTTGGCATCTCTCTTGCCTGTATGAGAAAGGACTGCTGCGGCGTTGGCGTTGATATTGCCGAGGGCGCCCTTGAAATGGCGCGAAGGAACGCTTTTGAAAACGGTGCCGACGGTCGCATTTCCTTTATTTGCGGCGACGTGGCGGCATCTCCCTTGGGAGACGAAAGATTCCACGTGATAACGGCAAATCCCCCCTACATCACCGCGGCGGAGATGGAGGAGCTTGCCCCCGAGGTGCTGAAGGAACCCACCCTTGCCCTTTACGGCGGCGAGGACGGCCTTGATCTTTTTCGCGCAATGCTTGCCGCCTGCGGCGATAACCTTGAAAAGGGCGGCACCATTCTCTGCGAGATAGGCTACAAGCAAGGCGAGAACGCAACAAAGGTTGCCGCCGAATACGGCTTTGACTGCGTTATTCTTACGGACCTGGGAGGAAACCCCAGAGTCGCAAAGCTGACGCGCCGCATATAATGAGATAAGACATATTAAGGAGATACATAGATGAACATCGTAGTGCTTGCGGGAGGCCTCAGTCCCGAAAGAAACGTTTCTTTGGTTTCCGGCTCTCTTATAGCAAAGAGCCTTTGCTCTTCGGGACACAAGGTAGTGCTTCTTGACGTTTACACGGGAACGGTCATCCCCGAGGAAGGCATTGCCGCACTTTTTGCCGATAGCGTTGAGGGAATCACCACCGTTGAAGCGGAGCCCGATCTTGAAGCGGTCAAGCGCGCAAACGGCGGCCGCGAGGAGCTTATCGGCAATAACGTTATTGAAATATGCAAATATGCGGACGCGGTCTTTCTTGCCCTCCACGGTGCAATGGGAGAAAACGGACAGCTCCAGGCCACCCTTGATACCTTCGGCGTTAAATGCTACAGCGGCTCCGGCTACACCGGCTCCTCTCTGGCAATGAACAAGGAGATATCCAAAAAGCTCTTCCGCTTTGCGGGCGTCCCCACCGCCGACTGGATATGCGTTACCTGCGACGATACCGCCGCCCGCGAAAAGATCCTCGACTCCGTCGGTCTGCCCTGCGTTATAAAGCCCCTCTCCTGCGGCTCCAGCGTTGGCGTTTCCATCGTTGATACCGAGGCAGAGCTTGACAAGGCGCTTGAGCTTGCCCATGTATACGAATCCAAGATCCTTGCGGAAAAGAAGATCGTTGGAAGAGAATTTTCCGTTGGCTATCTTGGCGGAACGGTGCTTCCCCCCATTGAGATAATCCCCAAGGCGGGCTTTTACGATTACAAAAACAAATATCTCCCCGGAATGACCGAGGAGATATGCCCCGCAGACCTTACCGAGGATCAGGTAAAGCGAGTAAGCGAGCTTTGCGCTCTTGCTTTTGAAACTCTTGATCTTGGCGGTTACGCGAGAATAGACTTTATTATGTCCGAGGAGGACGGTGATTTCTACTGCCTTGAGGCAAACACCCTCCCCGGAATGACCCCCTCCTCCCTGCTTCCCCAGGAGGCCGCCGCCGTGGGTATTTCTTACGGCGAGCTGTGCGAAAAGATCGTTGCTCTGGCAAGAGCGAAAGGTAATAAATAATGATAGGTATTTTTGACAGCGGCCTCGGCGGACTTACCGCCCTTACCAAGCTGCGCAAATTCGCCCCCGACACGGATCTGCTGTACTTTGGCGATACTGCCCGAGTTCCTTACGGCTCCCGATCCGTAGAGACCATAACCAAATACGCGGACGAGATCATCTCTCTGCTGACGGAAAAGGGCGCTGACAGCATTCTTGCCGCTTGCGGTACCGTCAGCACCGTGGCTCTCCCAAAGCTTAAGGGCAAGTATTCCGTTCCCGTTTCGGGCATTCTGGAGCCTGCCTGTGCCGCCGCCGCAAAAGCAACGAAAAACGGGAAAATAGGCGTTATTGCCACCTCCGCATCCGTAAACAGCGGTGCGTATATAAGAGAGATCAGCTCCCTTCTGCCCAACGCGCAGGTGGTGCAGACCGCCTGCCCGCTCTTCGTTCCGCTGGTTGAGGGCGGCTTTATCGGCAGAGATTGCGAGATCACCCGCCTTGCGGCACAGCATTATCTTGCCGAGATCAAGGAAGCGGGCTGTGATACGCTTCTTCTGGGCTGTACCCACTATCCCATAATTGCCGACGTGATCGGCGATATGCTGGAGGGCGTTACACTTATAAACGCAAGCGAGGAGGCTGCGCGCGCCGTTGCCGCAAGCTGCAATGGCGGCGAGAGCGGCAAGGTTAAGCTCTTTCTATCGGACCGCACGCAGGATATGGAAAAGATCATGGCGTATCTTGGCGCGGAAAAGGATTACGAGATAGAAATAATGCCTTTGAATAGAGAGTAATAGACTGAAAAAATAGAGAACGAAGGAGTGCGGGGGATTTCTTGAAAGAAATCCCCCGCGCCCCCCTTAGAACCTTCAAAAGAGATAAATAAAAAGGATAATAAAGGGTGGAAGGGGCGACCATTAGCCTTCTCCAGTGGGAGAAGGGGGACCGCGTTAGCGGTGGATGAGGTGTGAGCGCACAGTATCAATCACTATCTCTGCCGCCTCTTTACGCAACTCCTTCCGTCTTTGCCTACGGCAAATCCACCTCCCTCCGCAGGGAGGCATGGTAGGGGACGGCGCCTCGACGTCCCGTGTATATCTAAGCAGTGGACGGCGCTTTCAACCACCGCGAGCGGTGAGCTCCCGTTGGTCGCGCTCACCCCTTCGGGGTTCGATACCTCGACGTCCCGTGTGTATCTAAGGAAGGATCTTGCGGCGCAATATGATTGGACTCCTCATCCGTCAGCCTTCGGCTGCCACCTTCTCCCACAGGAGAAGGCTAACGAGAGGCTTCCCCTTGAGGGTTTCGAGGAGGTGAATTGATGTCCGGGGGACATCAAGAGCCGAGAAAGGACCGACCCGCAGGGAGACAAGGGAACCGCAAAGCGGGTGATGAGGTGTATTCGTAAGCCAAACTAACTTAAGGCCCCTTTGTGTAAAGGGGGCTCCGCGAAGCGGTGGGGGATTGTTTTTGCGCTTCTCCACAATCCCTCCGCCTCCTTCCTCGGCACCTGTCTCCCTTTCAGGCACCGCAAGCGGTGCTTCTCACCCCTTTGGGGTTCGGTACCGCGGGTCGTTCCTTTCGCGGCTCTGACAGTCCACCGGACTGTCATTCACCACCGCGAAACCTTTACACAAGGGAGGCAAACGTAAGCCTTCTCCAGTGGGAGAAGGGGGACCGCGATAGCGGTGGATGAGGTGTGAGCGCACAGAAACAATTACCATCTCAACCGTCTCTTTACGCAACTCCTTCCGTCTTTGCCTACGGCAAATCCACCTCCCTCCGCAGGGAGGCTAACGAGAGCCTTCTCCCGCAAAACCCTCAAGAGGGAGCCATGGTAGGGGACGGCGCCTCGACGTCCCGTGTATATCTAAGCAGTGGACGGCGCTTTCAACCACCGCGAGCGGTGAGCTCCCGTTGGTCGCGCTCA
>SVSB01000028.1 GCA_015064505.1 Oscillospiraceae bacterium | reverse complement strand
CCTCCGCCCGCTCCCTACATCTGCTCCGAGTGCGATATGGGCGGTCTGCCCCCCTTCCTTCTTAAAGATAAAAATATGGTGCTCCGATCCTCCGACCCGGCGTATCTCAGCGAGGTTGAAAGATGGTACGACGTGCTCTGCCCCGTATTTACTCCTTATCTTGAAACGAACGGCGGCCCCATAGTGCTCTGCTGTCTTGAAAACGAGTACGGCGGCTACGGCACGGACCGCGAATATCTGCGCAAGCTTGCGGATATAATGCGCGTGCGCGGAGTTAACGTTCCCCTGTACACTACCGACTGGTACAAGCCGACTCACCGCCACTTCGGCAGTATTGAAGATGTATGGATGGCGGTAAACTACCGCACGGAAAGCGAGCGTTCCATAAACGCTCTTAAAGCGGCACAGCCCGATAAGGTTCCCTACGTTGGCGAGCTCTGGACGGGCCGCTCCATGAATGTCGAGGAGCCTTATTTCGTGCGTGAGCTTGGACCCGTTAACGATTCCTATAAAAAAGCTCTTGAGCTTGGTGCGGGAATAGATATCTATATGTTCTGCGGCGGCACCAACTTCGGCGATTTTTCGGGAGCGGCGTACGGCAGAGGCTTTGAGCCCCGCGAGGAATCCTATACCCGCTATCTCCCCATGATGCAAAGCTACGACGTGGACGCCCCCATAGGAGAGGACGGCAACGTTACGGAAAAGTATTACGAGCTGCGCGACGTGCTGGACGATTACCTCGGAAAGCCCCGCAGAGAGCGAAATATACCACGCAAGGAATATCAGGTCTGCGCGGATATCAAGCTTAATAAGACCGCTTCCCTGCTTGCCGCCTTTAAGGGGGGAGAAAAGCGCGAAAGACCCCTATCATTTGAAGAGATCGGCAGCGGCTACGGATTTATGATATACCGCACGTACGTTGAGGGAATTGGGTTGGCCGTGGACCGCAAGATGAAATTCTACGGTCTTAACGACACCGCAGACGTCTACGTGAACGGCAAGTTTGCGGGCAACGTAAGGCGCGAGCGCGGAGAAACGGCACTTACCGTACATATCCCCGCCGAGGGCGCATGCTTTGAAATAATCGTTGAGAACTCGGGCAGAATTGGCTTTGGCCCGAGAATACTTGAATCCAAGGGCTTTGATTACGTCACCCTTGACACGCTGATGCTTTTTGGATGGCAAAGCACGCCCGTATGCGCAGAGGATATCCTCGCCGTAACGGAGGGCGATAAGGAAACTGAGGGTGCGGCTGTCTACGACGCTGAATTTGAAGCAAAGGCAGGCGTTGACGCTTATATGAACGTGGAGGGACTGTGCAAGGGATATCTGTTCATCAACGGATTTTTCCTCGGCAGATATATGCAGAACACCTCCCAGAAGACCCTATACGTGCCCGGAGGTCTTCTTAAGGAAAAGAACACCGTACGCGTAATGGAGCAATACCCCCACGCAAGCGCGGGCGTTATTACCTTCTCCGACCGTCACATCCTCACGGGTGAACCGAAAAAAGAAGAAATATAAAGAAGGGGGTGTAAAGAAACTGTGTTTCTTTACACCCCCTTAAACAGCCAAGGGGATAGGAAAAAATGGCTGGAACGGGCAAATATCCACACGATAGGCGTATATTATACGTCGAGTGTGGATTTTGTCTTTTCAGCAAATTCGCAGGCGAATTTGGCGCCGGAGGCGCATCTCACCCCTTCGGGGTTCGGTACGTAGTAAAAAAAAAGAATTTTACAGGAAAACTCATTTTTGAGTTTTTCTTACCTTTGACAAAACGCTTTTAGAACATTGAAACCCTTGTGTTTTCAATGTTTTTTCTCTTTTTTTCGGTCCGGACTTTTTTTACATCCCCATTAATTGATTTTTTAATGACAGCTATAATGGCATCTATGCCGAGTGTTTTGATCAGCAATCCGACAAACGAGCATAAAAGGAAGGTGATCCCCGAAAGCGCTCCGCCGACGATAACTATAAGAACGTCGGTAACAAGAAGCGCCTTGCCTATCTTCAGATTTGAAAACTTTTTTATTATAAGAGCAATTATATCCGTACCGCCGGAGCTTGAATCCACGTAAAACATTATTCCGCTTGCAAGCGCAATAAGCGAAGCACCGATAACGGAGGAAAGAAGCATACCTCCGACAAGCGGCTCTGTAAACGTGAAAAGCTCTTCAAAAGCACCCACAAACACAGTTGTAAGAAGTGAGCCGACAAGCGTTTTTATCGCCATACCTTTTCCGAGAAATATGAAGGCGAGGACGATAAGCAGGATGTTTATGGCAACAAGTATCTTGCCGGGGGAAAAGCTGATAAAGGAATTAAGTATAACGGAAACTCCGCTCGTTCCGCCAAGCAGAAGGCTGTGCGGAAATATGAAAATAACCGTGGAAAGCGCGTATATAGCGCTTCCGATAAATATCAGAAAGTATTCAAGGAATATTTTTTTGTTTTCGATCTTCATATCATCATCTGCCGTAGCGAATTACCTTACCCGAATACTCACCCGTAAGCTGCATATTTTCGTAAACCACCTTGCCGTTTACTATGACCTGCTCAATTCCCTCCGTTAAACGGTTCGGATGAACGTAATCAGCGGTATCCTTCAAATTATCATAATCAAAGATCACTATATCTGCGTCATAACCGTCCTTTATGTAGCCCTTGCCCTTAAGCGCAAGCCTATCGGCGGAAAAGCCTGTCATTTTTCTTATCATTTCTTCAAGTGTCAGTATCTTGTTTTCCTTAACGTAGAAGGTTATCGCATGAGTAAATGCCGAGCTTCCGCGCGGGTGCCCCATTCCCTGCCACGAGGAATTACAGCCATCAGAGCCGACAACACAGTACGGCGATTTGATAATATCGAAAAGATCCTCTTTTCGCATAGTATCAAATACAGCCATACCCGCCATGCCGTTTGTAATCATCAGATCAAAATAAGCATCCCACGGCTCTTTGCCGCACACCTCGGCATATTCGCTAACGGTCTTACCTACCGCAAGAGGTTCTTTTGGCGAGGAGGTTATCAATATTCCGTCCCATCCGCCCGCATCAAGATAGAAGCTGCCAAACGGTGAATACGTATCCTCAACCTCATCTCTGACAGTTTTTCTGAAGCTTATATCCTTCAGCTTTTCAGCCAAAATCTTTGAGCCAAGCTTGAGATATGCGGGAGGAATGACCGTATTTGCTCCCGTCATATTGCGCGTATACGGATATTGATCGCACGTCACCGGAATACCGCGTGCATTTGCCTTTTCTATGAGTTCAAGCGTTTTATGATGCAGACCCCAATTACTTCTGCCAAGCACCTTATGATGGGATATAAAGGTTCTTGCCCCGGAGCGTTCGGCTATCTTCACCGTTTCCTCAACGGCATCGACAACTCCGTAAGATTCATTCCGCATATGAGAAGCATAAAATCCACCGTATTTTGCGGAAACCTTTGCAAGCTCGATAAGCTCCTCCGTATCTGCAAAGCAACCGGGAACGTAGCCAAGTCCCGAGGTTACGCCTGCACAGCCGCATTGCATATACTCCTCAAGAAGAGCTTTCATTTTATCCATTTCCGCTGACGTGGCTTTTCTGTCCTCTATGCCCATAACCGCGCGTCTAAGAGTTCCATGACCCATATAAAAGCGTATGTTTGCGGTTTTTTTCTTCATTTCCGCATAATCAAGCATTTTTTCAAAGGTTCCGAAGTCAGCCTTTTCAACTATCGGATCCCCGTTGTTATAGACGGCAAGACGCGTTCCGCCGCAGTTACCGCATATTTCCGTAGTAACACCCTGCGGAGTTTTAAAAAGTCTTCCGCTTTCCGTACCGAGCACCCCATCGCCATGCGAATGTGCATCGATAAATCCGGGAACAACGTATTTTCCCGTTGCATCTATCACACGCTTGGCGGGAAAATTTTCGTTAGTAACGGTTATCTTACCGTCATTGACAGCTACGTTCCCCACAAACGCCGCACTGCCCGTTCCGTCTATTACAGTGCCGTTTCGTATTAACAAATCGAGCATACTTACATCCTGAGGTTATTTAACTAAAAACGTTGTTATAAAATTCTCAAGAGTTTTAGCGTTCATAGCGCCGACGTAATTATACACAATCTCGCCCTTTTCATTTATAAAGAGCGTCATCGGAATGGATGAAACGGAATAGGTGTAAGCGGCAAGCTGCTTCGTATCCAGATATACGGGGAAGGTGTATCCCTTCTCTTTAACGAAAGCCTTGACCTTGGCTTCCGTATCCTGCACGCCGTCGGTCATATCCACCATCATAAACACCACGTCGTCGCCGTACTTCTTATACATTTCCTCAAAGTGCCCAAGCTCCGAGAGGCAAGGACCGCACCAGGTTGCCCAGAAGTTTACGATAACGGGTTTTCCCTTCATATCGGAAAGAGCCACGGTATTTCCCTGCATATCGTATACGATAAAATCGGGAGCCGCATACAGGTTGGATTCCGTGGTATCGGGCACGTCTACTACGGGACCGTCCTCCGAAAGCTTTTCGTATCCAAAATACGCCACAACGAGCACGAGGGCAAGTAAAGCCACTGAAAATATGAGTTTTTTCTTATCCATATCACACCTCACGAGAACAGCGCAAGCAAGCGGTCAAGCAAGCCAAGCATCATTGAAGCGCCCACCACAATAAGGAATACGCCGCAGATAATATTTATAACTCGGTAATTCTTCTTTATAAACTTAAAGGCGCCGCCAAGCTGTTCGATAAGCACGGCAGAAATAACGAAGGGAACCCCAAGTCCGAGAGAATAGGTAAGAAGCAGGAAAAACCCCTTCAGCGCAGTTCCGCTTGCCCCTGCCATGGAAAGAGCGGAGCCGAGAAAAGCTCCAACGCACGGAGTAAGGCTGACGGAATATATCATTCCAAACACAAAAGCCCCCGCAACAGAAGATACCCGCTTTACGTTATTTATTCCCTTGAAGAAATTCAGATGAATGATATCAAGGTAACCGAGGCCGAAGAAAATAACGATAAGTCCGCAGACTATATTAAGATATACGCGATAGCGCGAAAGAAGAGATCCCGCACCGCCCGCAAGCAGACCCATAAGGCTGAATACTACCGTAAAGCCGAGAACGAAGGCAAGCGAACGGACAAGCACCTTTTGCTTTTTATCCGCATCTCCGGCGAAATACGATATATATATCGGAAGCATAGGAAGCATACACGGAGATATGAAGGATATTATTCCTTCCATAAAGATAATTAAAAAATCCATTTTACACCTGTCAAAAATACCTCTGCGGTCATTCCGAGAAAAGCGAAGGATCTGCAGAGGTATTTTTAATTTTTATTTTACGGAGCAATATATTCTCTTACCCGCAGTTCAACGCCCGCTTTTTCGGCGTTCTTGCGGCATATTTCTATTTCCTCGTCGGAAATTGTTCCTTCAACCACGGAAAGCATGACCTTTTTCACGTAACGCTTTACGTTCTTGCAGAATTCGAGCATTGCGGGATATGCTTCAAGACCGAACTTGGAGATACAGACCTCCTGATATTTTTCCGCGCTTGCGGCATTCATACTCACGGAAATAATATCCACTGCACCCGCAAAATCCCCGGAGGTATCCCTGCCCGCAATAAGGTCGGAAAGACCGTTGGTGTTTACGCGGATCGTAATATCGGGATATTTCTCCTTTACGCGGCGGCTGACGGATATAAGCACGTCAAGTCTTTCCGTGGGTTCTCCGTAGCCGCAGAAAACAAGCTCCGAATACTTTGAGGGATCGGCGTTAACGATAGCCTCAAAAACCTCGTCCTCGCTTGGCTCGTATTCAAGCCAAAGGCTGTTACTGCCGTAAGCACCGTCGCCGTTATTACGGATGCAGAAGGTGCAGTTGTTGGGACAGCGGTTAGTCATATTAACGTACAGACCGCTTCCAACCGTATAGGTGATAGTCATCATCTTTTGATTTCCTCAATACCAAAGAAACGCAATGCGTTTTCCGTGGTTATTCTTTCAGTTTCCTCGGGCGTTTCTCCCCTTGCGGCGGCAAGCGCCTCCAGAGTAAAACGCATAAGACCCGAATGATTCATTTCCCCTCTGTGGGGATGGGGCGCAAGATAGGGGCAATCCGTTTCCATAAGCAGTCTGTCCTTGGGAACCACCGCCGCAGCCGCCCTTACCTTTGGCGCATTCTTGAAGCTTACGGTGCCGGAAAAGGATATATAGCACCCAAGTGCCACCGCTTCCTTTGCCATTTCCGCACTGCCGCTGAAGCTGTGCAGAACGCAGGTGACCTCCGGATACTTGCGTATCATGGCAAGAGAATCCGCATGGGCGTCCCTGTCGTGTATTATTACGGGAACGCCGTGCTTTTTCGCTATTGCCATCTGCTTATCGAACATCACGCGCTGCTTTATTCTGTCCGTATCATCGTAATGATAATCAAGACCTATCTCGCCGAGGGCAACTATTCCAAGCTCACGGCGGTTGGAAATAAGCTCGTCAAGCTCCGCAAGAGAGGCATCAAAGCGATGAACCTTCTGGGCATCAGACGGGTGCATTCCCGCGGCGGCAAACATTCTGCCCGGATACTCAAGAGCCTGGCGGGATGCAAGCTTACTGCTTTCAATATCCCAGCCGACGTTTACAATATGCGTAACACCGTTTGCGTAAACGTAGTCGAGCATTGCGGAAACTCCGCCCTCGTACTCTGCATCATAACGGTCGTTATTATAATGTGCGTGGGTGTCAAACATTATCTTATCCTTGCTCCAAGCTCTACCGCATCGTCAAGGAACAGCACGCGCACGTCCTCCTCACCCGATGCAAGTATCATACCGAAACTTTCTATTCCGCAGAGCTTTGCGGGAGCAAGATTGGTTACCATGGCAACCTTCTTACCGATAAGCTGCTCGGGGGTATAGTACTTTGCTATACCGGAAACCACCTGGCGCTGCTCGTAACCCAGATCCACCTGAATTTTAAGAAGCTTCTTGGATTTTTCCACCTTCTCGCAGGCGATTATCTTTGCACAGCGCATCTCAACAGCCATAAATGCGTCAAAGTTTATCTCGGGCATCTTTTCGGGTGCTTCAAGCTTTGCCTGCTCCTTTGCCGCCTCTGCCTCTGCCGCCTTTCTCTTGGCGTCAAGCTCTGCCTGAAGCTCGGCAAGCATCTTTGCCTCGTCTATTCTTGCAAACAGAACCTTGCTGTCGCTTACCTCCTTGCCGCTTTCCATTCCGCAGAATTTTTCCTCCGCGCCGATGGTATCAAAGCCGCTCTTGTCCGTATTAAGCTGGCGGAGTATCTCCTCGGAGGTACCGGGGATGAAGGGGTTAAGCATAACCGCGCCCCAACGGATGGCTTCAAGAAGATTGTAAAGAACGGTGCCGAGGCGCGCCTTCATGCTCTCGTCCTTTGCAAGAGTCCAGGGGGTAGTTTCATCAATATACTTATTTGCGCGGTTGAACATCTCAAAGATACAGTCGATGGCGTCAGCGATATGGAAGGTGTCCATATTGGAGATAACGCCTTCGTAAGCCTTAACGCAAGCCGCCTTAAGCTCAGCATCAAGAGCATCGGGGCAAGAGGGTGCCTGAATCTCCTTTGCGAAATACTTCTTCTGCATATCAAGGGTGCGCTTTACAAGGTTACCGAGGTTGTTTACAAGATCGGTATTAAAGCGCTTGATAACGGTTTCGTAAGTGATGCTTCCGTCCGCGTTGAAGGGCATCTCCGCAAGGGCGTAATGTCTTACGCCGTCAACACCGAAGCGCTCTGCAAGCTCGTCTGCGTAAATAACGTTACCTCTGGACTTGGACATCTTATCGGTGCCGAAGTTGAACCAAGGGTGACCGAATATCTGCTTGGGCAGAGGAAGATCCAACGCCATGAGGAAAATAGGCCAGTAGATAGTGTGGAAGCGGAGTATATCCTTACCGATGATGTGCACGTCGCAGGGCCAGTATTTCTTGAAGTGCTCACTCTGCTCCTCGTAGCTCTTATCGGGATCGTAGCCGAGCGCGGTGATATAGTTGCAAAGCGCGTCGAACCAAACATATACCACGTGCTTATCGTCGAAATCAACGGGAACGCCCCACTTAAAGGATGTACGGGAAAGGCAGAGATCCTGCAGGCCTGCCTTTAGGAAGTTGTTTACCATTTCCTTTTTTCTTGACTCGGGCGCTATAAAGTCGGGAGTGGCTTCAATATAAGCCATAAGCTTGTCGGCGTATTTGTTCATGTTGAAGAAGTACGCTTCCTCGCTTGCCTTCTGTACGGGTCTGCCGCAATCGGGGCATTTGCCGTCAACAGCCTGCGTATCGGTAAAGAAGGATTCGCAGGGAGTGCAGTACCAGCCCTCGTACTTGCTCTTATATATATCGCCGTTTCTGAAGAACTTTGCAAATATCTTTTGTACCGCCTTTTCGTGGCTTTCGTCGGTGGTGCGGATAAAGTAATCGTAAGAGGTGTTCATACCGTCCCAGACCTGCTTTATCTCGCCAGCAACGCCGTCAACGTACTGCTTGGGGGTAATACCCGCTTCCTTTGCAAGGTTCTCTATCTTCTGACCGTGCTCGTCGGTACCGGTGCAGAAGAACACGTCGTATCCCATCGCTCTCTTATATCTTGCGATAGCGTCGGTTGCGATAACCTCGTAGGTATTGCCAAAGTGAGGTTTACGGGATGCGTATGCGATTGCCGTAGTAATATAAAACTTTTTGTTTTCCATTTTTTACACCTTCTTAAAAATCATATCTCCGATACTCGGATAGGGCCATACGTCCTGAGGAACGTGCATCTCAAGCTCGTCTGCAACAGAGCGAAGCTCATTCATTGCGGGTATCACCACGTCGCAGTAATAACAAGCAAGGCGGTAGATATCCTTTTTCAGCTTTGCGGCTTCAAGGGAAAGCTCCTTCAGCTTTTCCATCTTATCGTAAAGCTTCTCTTCAAGCGCGGAGAGCTTTTCAAGCTCCTTTAACGCACTTTGCGGCTTTCTTCCCTCTGCGGCAGTACGGGAATTGAGCGCAAATGCAAAATCTCCCGCGTATCTGCAAACGGCGGGGTAAAGATCGCGGCTTGCCATTTCAAGCATCGTCTGTACTTCAATGTTGAGCGTCTTGCAGTATATCTCCAGAAGGATCTCGTAACGGGAACGAAGCTCCACCTCGGAATAAACGCCGTGCTTGCCGAACACGCGTATGCTCTTTTCACTGACAAGGCAAGGCAGGGCGTCCACGGTGGTCTTAAGGTTCGCAAGACCTCTGTCCCGCGCCTCCTTCTGCCACTCCTCCGTGTAATTATCGCCGTTAAAGATTATTCTCTTATGCTCTTTTACCGTCGTCTTAATGATCTCCAGCGCCTCGCGCTTAACGTCGTCAGCTTTCTCAAGTCTGTCCGCAAACACGGAAAGCACTTCGGCTACTGCGGTGTTGAGCGTGGTATTTGGGCTTGAGATGGACATTGCAGAACCCGGCATTCGGAACTCGAACTTGTTACCCGTAAAGGCAAAAGGCGAGGTTCGGTTGCGGTCCGTGGTGTCCTTGGAGATCTTTGGCATTGAATGAACGCCGATGGGCAGATAAGCGGCATCTGCCTTTGTGTACATCTCGCCGTTCTCTATTGCGGTAAGTATTGCCGTAAGCTCATCGCCGATAAACATGGAAACGATAGCAGGAGGTGCCTCGTCACCGCCGAGTCTGTGATCGTTACCTGCTGTCGAAACGGAAACACGCAAAAGATCCTGATACTCGTCAACAGCGCGAATAACGGCAGCA
This sequence comes from Oscillospiraceae bacterium, assembly GCA_015064505.1. GTDB lineage: Bacteria > Bacillota > Clostridia > Oscillospirales > CAG-272 > RUG12395. The sequence goes on along the minus strand of SVSB01000028.1, from coordinate 29,925 downwards.
AAGAACAGCAGAAACTGAACGTTTTCCGCAGGGCTTTTTCCCGGGTTAAGAAGATTTTCTCCCGTGTCCGTGGAAAGTGACCAGTTATTGTGCTTACCGCTTCCGTTTATGCCGTTAAAGGGCTTTTCGTGCAACAGGCACACCAGATTATGGCGGCGTGCAACGCGCTTCATTGCCTCCATAATAAGCTGGTTATGGTCCATTGCAGTGTTCACGTCCGAGAACACGGGGGCAAGCTCGTGCTGTGCGGGAGCCGCCTCGTTATGCTTGGTTTTTGCATAAACGCCAAGCTGCCAAAGCTCCTCGTCAAGATCCTGCATATATTTGGAGATACGGGGCTTGATGGAGCCGAAGTAATGATCGTCCATCTCCTGACCCTTTGGGGGTCTTGCTCCGAAAAGAACTCTGCCCGCGTATTTTATATCACGTCTTTTTTCAAAGCACTCGCGGTCTATAAGGAAATACTCCTGCTCTGCGCCCACCATGGGAACCACGCGCTTGGCTTCCGTGTTTCCGAAGGCGCGAACAACGCGGAGCGCCTGTTTCCCCACCGCCTCCACGGACTTAAGAAGGGGGGTCTTGTTATCAAGCGCCTCTCCTCCGTGGGAGCAGAATACGGTGGGAATGCAAAGGGATTTATCCTTTATGAATGCGTAAGAGGAAGGATCCCACGCAGTATAACCGCGCGCCTCGAAGGTGGAACGGAGTCCGCCCGAGGGGAACGATGAAGCATCCGGCTCGCCCTTTATAAGCTCCTTGCCGGAGAACTCCATTATTACCGTGCCATCATTTTGAGGGGTTATGAAGCTGTCGTGCTTCTCGGCGGTAATACCCGTCATAGGCTGGAACCAATGGGTATAGTGCGTTGCACCCTTTTCAAGCGCCCAGTTCTTCATCGCAGCGGCAACGGCATTGGCAATACCGGGCTCAAGCTCAAGTCCGTCCTCCACCGTCTTTTTCAGCGATGCGTACACCTCCGGGGAGAGGCGCTCGCGCATTACCTTATCGTTAAAGACCAGCGACCCGAACAGCTCGGGAACAGATCTATCATCCATTGTAGTTATCTCCTTTTTCTATCAAAGCGGTAATTGCGGCTTTTCTGTCTTCTTTCCCGAACACGCCGCTTCCCGCAACAAGCACGTCAACACCCGCAGAGCAAAGCAGCGCGGCATTAGCTTCACCTACGCCGCCGTCCACCTCAATGTAAAAATCAAGACCAAGGCGTTCTCTTTCACTTGCGAGAGTCTTTATTTTATCCAGCATCTCAGGCATAAATTTCTGACCGGAGAAGCCGGGGTTTACCGTCATTATCATTACCGTATGAAGCTGATGCAGATAAGGAAGTATATCCTCAACGGGGGTTGCGGGCTTAACGGTAAGACCGGCGTGCACTCCGCTGTCCCTGATCTTTTTCACCGTTGCCGCAACGTCGGAGCAAGCCTCCGTGTGAACGGTGATAAGCTCTGCACCCGCTTTTACAAAATCGTCTATGTATCTTATGGGCTCGTCGATCATCAGATGCACGTCAAAGAACATATTCGTTTTGTCGCGCAAGCAGGCGATCACGGGCGCTCCAAAGGAAATGTTGGGAACGAAGGAGCCGTCCATAACGTCAAGATGGAGCCACTTTGCACCGCCCCTTTCAATATCCGCGCACTCATCCGCAAGCTTGGAAAAATCCGCAGAAAGCAATGACGGGGAGATAATAGTACCTTTTCTTTTGCTGTTCATAATTAACTCCGAAATTTATTTTGTCGTTTTTGCCGGCTGTGCCATATGCTGTTAAAAAGCAAGGCACCTCTGCGGCGTACAAGAATTTGAAAAGTCAGGTCGTGAACGGTTATCAGCGCCGCAGAGTGCCGTCTTTTGCAACGAGCACGGTGCAGTACGCCTCCATCGCTCTTCCCTCTCCGACGGCACCAAGTCTCTCTGCCGTCTTTGCTTTGATGCTGACGCATTCCGCATCAAGAGAAAGAAGCTCAGCAATTCTGTTTTGTATCTGCGGAACGTAAGGCTTCAGCTTCGGTTGCTCCGTAACGACGGTACAGTCAAGATTGACTATGCCGTAGCCCTTTTCGCGCACAAGACCGTATGCCTCTTTAAGAAGCACGGTGCTGTCAGCGCCCTTATAAGCAGGATCGGTATCGGGAAAATGAGTGCCGATATCTCCAAGGGCAAGACTGCCGAGAAGAGCGTCGGTTATTGCGTGGCAAAGCACGTCTGCATCGCTGTGACCGAGAAGGCCGAAGCCGCATTCTATCATAACGCCGCCAAGAACGAGCTTTCTGCCAAGCGCGGTGCGGTGCACGTCCATTCCCTGTCCAATACGGAAGCTACACATTTTTATTCTCCTCTCGGATCTTCAATATTGCTTCTGCAAAAATTATATCCTCGGGATACGTTATCTTTATATTATCCTTGCCGCAATCAACAAGGCGAACCTCAAAGCCGTATTTTTCCGCAAGAGATGCGTCATCCGTACCTGCAAAGCCTTCCTTTTCCGCAGTAAAGGCGGCGGCACGGTATACGTTTGCGTAAAAGATCTGGGGCGTTGCGGCGGCGGCAAGCTTTGAGCGGTCAAGGGTGGATACCACCTTGTCAAGACTGCTTTTTTCTTTTATGGTATCCGTTACCGGGTAAGCAGCTATGGCACAGCTTCTTGAAAATCTTGCCTCCTTCAGCACAGCAGATACCGCCTCGGGCCTTATAAGGCATCTTGCCCCGTCGTGGAACGCAACGTAGTTTGCCTTGTCGCTTATTTTTGCAAAGCCGCGAACGGAGGACTGCTGGCGCGTTTCGCCGCCCTTAACGGCGCAGGCGAATTTGGTAATGCCGTTGCGCTTGCAAAGAGCCTCGTAAAGCTCCTCCTCGCCCTCGCGGCACACGATTATTATCTCGCTTACGTCGGGGCATTCTTCAAAGGCAAGCAGGGTATGAAGTATTACGGGCTTGCCGTTTATTTCCGCAAACTGCTTGGGTCTGTCACCGCCGAAGCGGGAACCGCTTCCCCCCGCAAGGATAACGGCGGAGAGAAATACCTTATCGGCACCAAGTACCTCAAATATCTTTTTTAACATTTTGCACCCTTATCTGTAGTAAACGTAAAAGGCGGTAACCGTGTGTACCTCGCCGTTTCTCTCAAGATCGGGTCCCGTAAGCACGACCCCTTCCTTTGAAAGAAGCTCCCAGGCGTCAAGCTCCGCAATTTTCGTGCGAAGAAGAGTTTTGCCCGGAACGTGCAGGATAAACTCGTCGCCCTTTATGGCAAGAGAGCCGTCGCGCCCGATAACGTTCTCCACGTTGTCAACCCGCTCCGTGACGTAACGGATATGTCTGCCGTTTATTTTCTCAGCCATCTGCTCGCGGAATGCGCGGGTACCGGGCTTCGGTTCCTTTTTCAACAGCTTGGCTATCTTTTCAAACATAAGCGTACCTCCATTTTTTTCAAAGCGCTTGAAAACAAAGAAGAACTGTGCTATTATATACGGGTTAAGCAAAACAATTACAGATTATTATACACCATTATAATAAACATTTCAATTATATTTTAAAAAAAGAGTTGCTTATTATGACAAAAAAGAGCTTACTTGGAAACTTTTTATTATTGCTTACGGCAATTATCTGGGGCAGTGCCTTCGTTGCACAGCGCTCCGGTCTTGATACCATGGGGCCCGTTACCTTCAACGGTATCCGCTCCTTTATCGGTGCCGCCGCTCTTCTTGCGTTCCTGCTCATCCGCGCCGCCGCAACAAGATCGAAGCTCCGCTTCACAAAGAAGGAGCTTATCTTCGGCTCCGTCTGCGGCGCTATCCTGTTCTTTGCAAGCACAACTCAGCAGATGGGACTTGCAACCGTAAGCGCAGGACGCGCGGGATTTCTTACCACCCTTTACATAGTTCTCGTGCCCATTATCCGCGCCCTCGGAGGAAAAAAGCTCCGCCCCTGCGTTATATGCGCCGTCGCCCTTGCAATGTTCGGTCTTGCTCTGTTAAGCGTTGCGGAAGCAGATATGCCCGATGGAAAATTTTCTCTTGCTGCACTTTTTTCCGGTTTTTCCTTTGGTGACGTGCTGGTTATCATCAGCGCCTTTTGTTACAGCTTCCATATAATCGCAGTTGACAGATTTGCGGTAAACACCGACGCTCCCACCCTCTCCTGCGTGCAGTTTGCGGTGTGCGGACTTATTTCCCTGCCCGTTTTTGCAATATTTGAAACGGTACCCGATGCCGCCGCACTGGCGGGCGGTTGGGTGGAGCTTCTCTACGCGGGCGTTATGTCAAGCGGCGTTGCGTACACTCTGCAGATAGCGGGTCAGAAGCTCTCCCCCAATCCAACGGTCGCCTCCGTGCTTATGTCCACGGAATCGGTTTTTGCAGTTATATTCGGAGTTCTCATCTTAAGAGAAAGCCACACTCTTATCGAATACCTCGGCTGTGCCTTGGTGTTCGCCGCCGTTATTCTCGTACAAATGCCATCAAAAAAGAAAACGAACGCTTAAAAAATCACCGCAAAGCTCGGCTTTGCGGTGATTTTTTATTCTTGTACGTTTCTGATTACCGAAACAGCTATGCTTCCCTCGTTTTTGAAGCAGGGAGCGCATACTCCCTCCCCGCAGGTCTGATGGATATTCTCTGCTACAAGATGCGCTATTACCGCGCCCTCGTCTATTTTTACCAGCGGCGCGTTCGTCACGGTGCATTCGTGGCGCGTTATATCGCGCAGAATTATGTTGCCTGCGGCTATTCCCTTTTCTATCCACACTATCGCAAGCTTTTCGATAGCGCCCTTCTCCCAATAGGTAAAGCAGTCATCGGGCAGCGGCTTTGAGGTCTTTACCGCGCGCACGTGCTCCACGGTAATATCGTCAAACCAAGTGGGAGTGCCGGGTCTTGAATTATGCTGAGAGATAAGCACCGCGTTATGTCTGTAATCGCCGTACACACCCGAAATTCTTACACTTCTGATGTCATAGCCCGCATTTGATTGCAGTCTTATTCCCGAATATCCGTTTTCGGCACTCACGTTTCTTATATCAACGTTCATAATGTGCCCAAACGATATTTCCGCATGCTTCTCGTCGATAGTGGTGAGGGATACCATATCGTCGTTGGTAGTTCCGAAAATATTCTCTATAACGCCGTCACGTGCCGGCCCGTTTATGTGAACGCCGTCGGTGGTTCCGAAATGATGGTTGTAATCAAAGAATACATCCCGCACAACAAAGCCGCGCACGTGTGCTATCTGTATTCCGTAGCTTACGGGGTCCTTTACAGTCAGCTTTTCGAGCGATATGTTATCAATATGCGCAAAGCGCATAAGCTTGCCCTTAAAGAGCTTAGGGCTGTACGGCTCGTCCTCGCGGTGCTTTGCCTCATATACGGCATCAAGCCCCATAGCATCACAGTTTCCGTCCCAAATGCCGCCGATCACCTCAATTCTTTCATCCCTGCCGCCGCCCGCAAAATGCTCGTTTTCAATAAGAGCACAACGCGACATCGGCGCCGCAAGTATCCTCGCACCGGGGGAAAGAACCAGCCTCGTATCGGAGTGTATGATAAGCGTCTTGCTTATAAGATAGGTTCCCGGTCGGCCAACGGTAACAATGCCTCTTTTGTCAAGCATCTCCTGCAACGCAAGAGTATTATCAGTGATTCCGTCTGCGTACAGCATATTTACCTCCGTTTTACGATGTATTATTTCCGAGCCGATGATTACGAAAACCTTGCTATCATTTCGTCCTGCAGTTCTTTCGGCAGGTCAACAAAGTGCGCGGATACCCCCCAAAGACGAACTATGAGATCCTTATACTTTTCCGGCTCAAGCTGTGCTTTTTTCATTTCAGCCGCATCCATAACGTTCGGCTGATGCTGAAGTCCGCCCATAGCAAAATACTCGCGCAGTAAGGTCTTGAAGATCTCCTTGCCGTTATTGCCCTTGAACACGGAAGCGAAATAGTTGACCATAACACAATAGTTCCACTGAACAAGCATAGGATCTATCTTTGCCGCAGATTTCAGCGCGGCTGTGGGGCCGTTTTTCATCGTTCCGCTTTCGGGGGTAAGCGTAACCGCTATGGGAGCCCTCGCATTTCTGCCCTCGGGGGTCGCCATAAGCTTTGCGCCCGAAGGCACGGGGTGCGGCTGATGGATACCGCCGAGTATCTGACCGCCGAAATGCGTCTTGTGTTTTTTACATTCCGCAAGGCAAAATTCAAGCAGTTCCTTTGCGATGCTGTCAACGTAATCGTCATCATTGCCCCACTTGGGAGCATTCCAAAGAAGGTTTTTAAGCAAGAGTCCGCTTTCCCCCGCAAAATCCGATTCGCAAGCGGCATATACCTCGTCAAGGGTATATAGCTTTTCCTCAAAAACGATCTTCTTGATCGCCGCAAGGGAATTTATCGTTTCTACCGACGAACCGAAGAAAAATCCCTTTTCCTGTATCATATACGGATGAAGCGTTACATCAAGTGCCTTTTCAATGGTACAATGGAACAGCGCGGAAAGAAACGGAAGCGGAGCAATGGCACCCGCCTGAACACCCCATCCGTGATTCTTTACACCGTCAAAATAAACCTCGGTATTCCCTTTTGCGAAATGCTCTATGCGTGCCTGACCGAGATTATAGATTTTGAGTCTTCTGTTTACTTCTGCGGCAACTCTGCGCTTGAATTCCGCCAAAAGCTCCGCAAACGAATCAAAATCACGCTTTTCTTTTAGCATTTCCATTAAAAATGCCGCAAGCCCGAGAGAGCCGCCAAGCCAGAAATCGCCCTTTCCGGGGATATTGATATCCTGACAAAGGTCAAAGCCGTAATTCCTTGCAAGCTCAATGGGCACACCCGCATTGTGCAGGCTAGCCACAAACATATCGTCGTTGTAATAGGACACGTGGTTGCAACCGGAGATAGTGAGCTCAGCGGCTTTATCCAAAAATTCGGGAGGATTATTTTTGCTGATCCGCAAATTAAATTCAGGCTCGGGAAGGCGGATCTTGCCTGCGGCATTAAGGAACATCATAGTAACCTCATTTACCGCATTTTCGCCGTTTTCAAGTACTCCGCCAAGGGTTACAACAAGCTGGCCGGAGTACTTGTTCAAATAAGAAGTATTAAGATCAGCCTGGTCGTACATTTTTAGAAGGAAGCACTCTACAAGCTGCTGTGCTTCTTCTCTCGGCGTATCCTTTAAAAAGCTGTTAAGTATAACATCAAGCCTGCCGTAGTTGATAAAGCAAAAGCTTTCTATGATAGTTCCGAGATGCGAAAACCACAAAAGCTGTATCGCCTCGCGGAAGGTCTGCGGAGGCTCTGAACTGATTTTACGACAAACGTTCGCCACTTCAAGCAATTCGTTTTTCTCATCGCCCTCTGCGTTATCCGCAAGGCGCCGTGCCTCGTCTTCGTAGCGAAGGATCAGGGTTTTCAGACCTTTATATGCCACGGTAACACTATTCAAAAAATTGATGTTTACCGCGTGCAAGGAAGCATCCTTTTTCCTCTCTTCGACTTCGCGCAACACACCGTCAATTCCCTTTTTCAAAATAATACCGAAATCGGGAGTATAGTGTGTTTTATTCATATAGCTTTTATCAACGCCAAAGCGTGCAAGCTCTTCTTCGTTCAGGTATGGGATCTTCGTTGCAAGCGAGTATTCCATTACATCGTGGCCGTCCTCATTGCCGGGATTTGCCTCATAGAACGTACGAGTTCCGACGATAAGCTCCTTTTCGCCTATGTAAACGGGCATATTTTCAAATATCCAAGAAAGCGCTTTAGCCTTTCTTTCGGGAAGAGAGCATTTTTCGTTTGCAACAGTCACTTCGGGAATGAGTCTTCTGCACACCTTGTTTTTGCCCGATACCGTTTGTTCCTTCAAAAATTCCGTTCTTGTCATTTTATCACCTTAAAGCAATGCTTTTTTTAAGAAAAATTCCTTTAAACAGCTCAAGCTCGCTTTCGCTTATCTTTTTGGCGGTGTCAAAGGGGTAGGTCAGACCGAGAGTTTCATATTTGCTTGCACCAAGCGTATGATACGGCATCAAGGTGACCTGCTTTACCGAGGAAAGCGAAGAAACAAACACGGCAATCGCCGTCATTTCCATTACGTTATTGTTGAAATCGGGTATTACGGGCACACGGATCCACATATCCTTGCCAATACCCGAAAGCTTCTTTGCATTTTCAAGGATCAGCGCATTGTCAACGCCTGTGTATTCCCGATGCACGTCGGGTGTGATGCATTTTATATCATAAAGATACAGGTCGCAAAACGGCAGTGTCTTTTCAATCTCGCTCCATTTTGCATAGCCGGATGTGTCAACAGCGGTATGGATACCGAGCGCCTTTATGCGTGAAAGTGCCTCGGCAACAAAATCCGCCTGCATAAGGCACTCACCGCCGGAAAACGTAACACCGCCATCCGGTGCATAAAAAACGCGGTCCTTTAACACCTCATCCATAAGGGTGTCCGTATCTATTTCCCTGCCGCACACTTTCAGTGCATCGGCAGGACATTTTTCTGCATCCTCAAGATTTTTTCTCTCGCCGCAACGCTTGCAACCGATGCACTTTTCTGCAAAATGTTGCAGTGTTTTAGAAGATGTCAGCCCCTCGGGGTTATGGCACCACTTGCAACGAAGCGGGCAGCCTTTCATAAAAACGGTTGTTCTTATTCCCGGTCCGTCATGTGTGGAGAAACGTTGTATATCAAAAACCGTTCCGGTCATAATCATCTACCCTTTATCTCTTTAAATCCGTCTATCTCCCCACGGCAGATGGCACCGAAAAGACGGGTACGCAGCCCGCGGTTCTCCTTATCAAGCTTATAGAGAAGCTCCTTCATATCCGCGCGCTTACTGTCCTTATCCGCAGGGCAGGTGCTTTCCACCACGGGAAGAGTTACCTTGCGGCAGAAGCTTTTTATCTCCTTTTCCTCCAGATATACGAAGGGGCGGATGACCGTTACGTCCGTGCGGGAAAGATAGGTCTTCGGCTGGAAGCATCCCACTCTGCCCTCGTAAAAAAGATTGAGCATAAAGGTTTCCACCACGTCGTCGTTGTGGTGACCCAGTGCTATTTTATTGGCTCCCAAACGCTTTGCCGCCTCGTGGAGCACGCCGCGGCGCATCTTTGAACAAAGGGAGCAGGGATTTGCTTCCTTTCTTACGCCGAATACCACCTCGTAGATCTGCGTTTTTTCCACGTAGTATTCTATTCCCCTTTCGGCACAAAGCCTCTCAACGCCCGAAAAATCCATATCGGGCAGACCGATATCCACCGTAATTCCGATAACTTTGTAGCTTTTCGGGTAAAAGCGACGCATCTCGTCAAGAGCGAGAAGAAGAGCAAGAGAGTCCTTGCCGCCCGATATTCCGACAGCAATAACGTCCCCCTCGTCTATAAGCTCGTAATGCTCGCATGCGCGACGTGTGTGACTTAAAATTTTCTGGATCTCTACCACGGCATTCTCCGATTTTGTCATTCCCGCGCGTTGTGAATATACTGTTAAAAAACACGAGGAACGGTATTATTATGAGTATTAAGGTCTACATAGACCAGGGGCACAATCCCGTAAATCCCAACGCAGGTGCAGAAGGCAACGGGTTTAGAGAGCAGGATATAGTTTTTGAGATAGGAGTGCGCCTTGCCGCATTACTTGACGCAAGCGGTAATTATGAAGCACGCCTTTCCCGCCCGACGCCCGAAACACAGCTGGGCACAAGCAATACGACGAGTCTTGCGGCACGCACGAATGATGCAAACGCCTGGGGCGCGGACTATTTTATCAGTCTGCATTGCAACGCAAGCGCAGATCCCTCCGCAAGCGGCACGGAAGCTCTCGTTTTTTCCTTCGGTGGCAGATCTTATCCGCTGGCGCAGAATATTCTTGCGGGTATCGTAAACGCCACGGGACTGCGGAACCGCGGTGTAAAGCTGCGCCCGGGACTTTACGTATTGAGGAAGACCGTAATGCCCGCTATTCTTCTGGAGCTTGGATTTATCTCAAACCCCGGGGACGCGGCGTTGCTGTCGGGCAGTCCCGAGCTTTTTGCCAGAGGAATATTTAACGGAATGAACAGATATTTCGGCTTTTAAAGCCCAAGCATCTTCTTAAGCTCGTCCTCCGTGATAACGGGGGTGCCGAGGCGCTGTGCCTCCGCAAGCTTGGAGCCTGCGTCCGCACCGCAGAGAAGATAGTCCGTCTTCTTTGATACGGAGGAGGAAGCCTTGCCGCCGTGGGCAACGATAAGCTTTTTGGCTTCATCGCGGCTCATGGTGGGCAAGGTGCCCGTTATAACGATTATCTTACCCGCAAGCGCGTCGCCGACGGGTTTTTCCTTTGCGGTAAGCAAAAGTCCCGCATCACGGAAGCGCTCGGCACGGGCACGTGCGTGCTCCGTAGCGAAATAAGAAACTATATTATCAGCGGTTATCTCACCGATATCGCCGATCTCGCAAAGCTCCTCGCGGGTAATTTCAAACATCCGGAAAAGCTCACCCGCCTTTTTCGCCACGGCGGCGGCGGCAACCTCACCGACCTGACGGATGCCGAGGGCGTAAAGCAGCTTTTCAAGTCCTGCGTTCTTGGAGCTTTCTATAGCCTTGCAAAGCTTTATTGCGGACTTTTCTCCAAGTCCGGGCAGACCCGATATATCCTCGGGTTTTAAACCGTATAGGTCCGCCGTGTCGCTTATTTTTCCTTCAGCAAGCAAAAGCTCCACAACGCGTGGACCGAGTCCCTCTATATCCATTGCCGCCTTTGTGGCAAAATGCTCTATCTGCCTTGCTCTCTGGGCGGGGCAATCGGGATTCTTGCACCTTACCGCCGCCTCCTCGTCCCTTACCGTCGGTTCTCCGCAGGAGGGGCAGGTATGGGGCATTACATAAGGTATCTCGCCGCCTTCCCTTTTCTCGGGGAGGCTTTTTACTATCTCGGGAATTATCTCTCCCGCCTTGCGGACTATAACGGTATCTCCTATGCGGATATCTCTCTCCGCAATAAAATCTCCGTTATGCAAGGTGGCGCGGCTGACTGTGGTACCCGCAAGCCGCACGGGGGTAAGCACGGCGTTAGGGGTAAGCACGCCCGTTCTGCCCACCTGCACGGTAATATCGAGAAGCTTTGCTTCCTTTTCCTCGGGCGGATACTTAAAGGCAACCGCCCAGTTGGGGGTGGTAGTTCCCTCTCCCATTCTGCGCCTCAGCTCTATGCTGTCAAGCTTTATTACGGCACCGTCCGTATCGTATTCAAGCTCCGTTCTTGCCTCGCCAAGCTCGCGAACGTAACGCTTTATCTCCTCGGCACCCCTTATTCTCTCGCGGCGGCGAAGCACGGTAAACCCAAGCTCCTCAAGCCTGTTAAGGGTAGCGGTGTGGCTGTCCTCGGCTCTGCCATCAAGATAAAGAGAGCCTGCCTGCAGATTGAAAACGAATATATCAAGACCGCGGGAGGCGGTTATTTTGGAATCAAGCTGACGGAGGGAGCCTGCGGCGGCATTGCGGGGATTTGCCATAAGCGCCTCTCCCTTTTCCGCGCGGCGTCTGTTTTGCGCCTCAAAGGAGGCACGGCTCATATATACCTCTCCGCGCACGGTAACGTCAAGAGGCTCCGCAAGCATCAAAGGAATACCGCTGACGGTGCGCAGATTCTCCGTCACGTCCTCGCCCACCGTGCCGTTGCCGCGGGTAGCACCGCGCACAAAACGGCCCTTTTCATAGGTAAGGGCAACGGAAAGTCCGTCTATCTTGGGCTCTGCGGAAAAGTACGCTTCCTTTCCCACCGCCGCCTCTGCCTTTGCAATAAACGCGTCAAGCTCTTCAAAATCGAAAACGTCCGTCAGACTGCCCATAGGAACCGTATGTTCAACGCTCTCAAAGCCCGTAAGGGGATCTCCGCCCACGCGAAGAGTGGGAGAGTTGGGGCTTTTCAGCTCGGGATACGCCTCCTCCAGCTCCTGCAGGCGACGGAACATCGCATCGTATTCATAATCCGATATCTCCGGCTTATCGTAGATATAATAAAGCCGCGAATGATGCGCGACCTCTTTTTCCAGCTTGCGGAGCATAGCCTCCGCTTCGTTTAAGGGAATATTTCTCTCCATGGCTTCCTCCCGTATATCTTTATCGGTATTATATCAATATACGCGCCCAAAGTCAATTCAAAATCTTCGTGCCCGCGCGTAAGAATTTTCAAAAAACACTTTCATTTTTCAGCGGCGTTGTGTATAATATTTTTATTAACCACCAAAGGAGCCTTTATGAATTTTATTTCTCTTGCCGCGGCAACGGAGACCTTCCTCGTTAAGGAAACGGTAATTATGCTCGTTACCGTACTTATTGCCGCTGCCCTCGGTTATTTTCTCGGCAGTATCAATACCGCAGTCCTCTACTCCAAGCTTCGTTACAAGAAGGACATCCGCGACTACGGAAGCGGAAATGCGGGAATGACCAATATGCTGCGCACCTTCGGCAAAGGAGCCGCCGCCATAACCCTTCTGGGGGACCTTGGCAAGACCGTTATCGCAATTCTTCTTACCCAGCTTATCGCAATGGGCTTTGGAAGCCTTTCCGATCAGCTCGGTATGGAATATATGAACCTTGCCGCGTACACAGCCGCCCTTTTCTCAATAACGGGACACTGCTTCCCCATCTACTACAAAATGCGCGGAGGCAAGGGTGTTGCCGCCGTTGCGGCAGCCGCCGCAGTGCTCTCCCCTATGGCGTTCGTGTGCCTGCTTATACTGTTCGTACTTATGGTATGGGGCTTCAAATACGTAAGCCTTGCATCCGTTATCTGCGTTATGCTCTACCCCGTGCTGCTTAACCGTCTTTACGGCCCCGGCATATCCAATATCTTTGCTCTCGTGATCGCCGCACTTATAGTATGGCGCCATCGCGAGAATATCAAGCGCCTTTGGAACGGTACGGAAAACAAAATATCCTTCAAAAAGAAAAAGAAGGATGATAACGGAGAAAGCGGAAAGGACGGCAAGTAATGCTTACCGAAATACAGGAAAAGCTTCTCCTATCCGCCGCACGCGCCTTTGAGCTGGAGAATGCCCGTATGCTGGTGCTGTCAAAGCCAACGGAGGGCGCCGCCGCAAAAATGAAGCTGGTGTGCCGCACTTCCCCCAAGGGGAAGCTGTTCGTGCTTGAAACGTATCTCCCCGACGGGCGCGTAACCCAGAAGAACAGCGAAGAATTCCCCACTGACGCCTTAGGTGACGGTTTGGGCCGTTTTGAGCAAGCGGATCTTATCACGGAAAACGGCGACGCCATATATAAAAAAAGCCGCAAGGGCAAGGAGATGCTCAACGTATCTCCGAAGCTCCGCAGTGCTCTTGAGGGCACGGCAGAGGCAAAAAAAGCCGAGCAGGCACCTCTTCACAAAGAAAAGAACCGTATGCTTACGGGAGCGGAGCCCTTTCTTTACGAGCTTGGCGTTTCCGATAAAAACGGCAACGTGCTCCCATCCCGCCAATCCAAATTCCGCCAGATATGCCGCTTCCTTGAATTCGTGCGCGACGTATGCCGCGTGCTCCCCGAGGACGGTGAGATAAACGTCTACGATCTTTGCTGCGGAAAATGCTATCTTAGCTTTGCGGTATATCACTATCTTGCAAATATTCTGAACCGCAAGACCAATATGCTATGCGCAGATCTCAAGGGCGACGTGCTCGCGGAATGCGAGAAGACCGCAAAAAAGCTGGGCTTTGACGGAATGACCTTCCGCTGTGTGGATATAAGAAAGCTGGAGAGCGATATCGTTCCCCATCTCGTGCTTTCGCTCCACGCCTGCAACACCGCAACGGATATAGTACTTGAAACGGCAGTCAGACTTAAGGCAAGGGCGGTGCTCTCCACCCCCTGTTGCCACAGGGAGTTGAGCAAAAACATCAAATGCGCACCCCTTGAGTTCGTTACGCGCTTCGGTATCCTATCGGACAAGCTTTGCACCGCCCTTACGGACGGTCTGCGCACCTTGTATCTTGAAAAGAACGGCTATACCGTGGTTGCCGCAGAGCTTATAGACCCCGACGATACGCCCAAAAACGTAATGATCCGCGCAACTCTCGGCAATTCCAAGGCAAATATCGAAAAAGCCGAAAGGCAGTACGCCCAAGCAAAAGCGTTTTTAGGACTTGAATAAAAAACGGACCGTCCAAAGGCCTATCCCTACGAGGTAAAAATTATCCAACCGTAGGGACCGGCGTCCTCGACGGTCCGTTGTTTTCTTATTCTTTTTGGGCAATTTTTGCTTTATACAGCTTCAATTTCGCATTTATCGTAAATTACGGCTTCAACGCCTTTTTCGCGGAGCCTTGCGGCAAAGTCGGGAAGGCATATTACCTCCGTATAAAAATGTCCGCATTCAAGGAGCGCGATGCCGTGCTCCTGCGCTTCAACGGCGGTATTATAGCTTGCTCTGCCCGTAATAAGTATATCCGCACCGCATCTTGCGGCGGGGATAATAAAATCCTTACCGTCGCCACCGCAAAGGGCGATTTTTTTAACCGTATTTTTCTCCCCTGCGGAAAGAAGCGCAACGGGCGCGCCAAGTGCCTTTTTTACCCTTGCGGCAAATTCCCTTATATCGGTTTCGGGTATCTCGGAAAGTCTGCCGATCTCCTCACCCTTATCTCCGAAGCGCTCGCCGATCTCAAGACCCAGCGCGCGGCACAGCATATCGTTCATTCCGCCGTCAAGAGCGTCGTAACGGGTGTGAAAGCTCATGGCTGAAATTCCGTTTTTTGCAAGAAGCAAAAGGGCGTCACCCTTTCCCTCGCCCAGGCGCACACTGCGAACAGGCGCAAACATAAAGGGATGATGGGTCATTACTGCATCACAGCCGTTTTCCACTGCAAGCTTTGCGGCTTCGTAAGTAAGATCAAGTGCGCAAAGCACTTTTTTTACCTCTCTTTGGGGATCGGGGCAAAGCTGAAGCCCGTCGTTATCCCAGGGCATGGAAAGCTCCTGCGGTATCTCCTTTGATAAAGCCTCGTATAGTTCGTAAACGGTCATTTCAGCACCTCGTTTTCTATTTTTTCAAGCTCTGATATCAGTCCCTCGGTGGTCTTTTGCTCCTCTTCCGTCTGACCGCCCAGTACGTTCTGCAGATGCAAGCGCCTTCTGCGGCACAGCACCGCAAGCTCCTCGCCTCCTCGGGCAATGTTTTTTCTGCCGAGCAACGCTTCAACGGGATTAAGCTCGTAAGGCTCACCGGTGTATTCGGCACAAATAATTTCGTACTGCCTTCCCATATCACGCACGATAAGCTCCTCCACCGCGGAAAAACCGTTTTCCGCAAGAAAGCTCCGCAAGAAGGCGGTGCGGGACATTGGCTGGAGAATAAGTCTTACTCTATCCCTTTTTATAAACTCCGCACTCTCTGCGGAAATAAGCTGTGCCATAAGCTCCGCGCCCATTCCGCACAGGGCGGCATCGGTGATGCCAAGTCCTTCAAGACCGCAAAATCCGTCCGTCAGGCGCACGTCGATAAGATGCGAAAATCCCGATTCCGCAATATTTCTCTCAGCAACCGCCACGGGCTTTTCGGCAACGTCGCAGGCATAAGCGTGTTTTATTCTGCCAAGGGAGGCAAGATATATGGGGAGGGATGCGTGATCGGTTCCTATATCGGCAAAAACGGCCCCCGGGCGAACAAGCTCTGCCGCCGCGGAAAGCCGCTTTCCGAATTCAACTTGCCCGTGCATTACTTCTTTGCGGCAAGGAAATCATTGATCTTTTTGATGAGAGCGTCGGCATCGGTGCCGTGAACCATACAAGCATCCTCAACGGACTCGCCGCGGGAGTGAGGGCAACCGAGGCAATGCATGCCTATCTCAAAGAAGAACTGTGCGGTATCGGGCTCCGCATCAAGAATATCACCGATAATGCTCTTTTTCGTAATTTCCATAGTAAACCTCTTTTTCTGTTGTTTTTCCTCTACATTATAATTGTTAATTCCACGGTTGTCAATAATTTGTACCAAAATCGGAACTTTTATGTAGACAAAAGCCACTAAATGTGTTAATATGAATTATTACCTTTCAGGAGAATAACGTGAAAAAGATCACAGAAGGGATAATCTCCCGAATATATTCGGCGCGCGAAGCTTTGCTCGTTGCCGTTTTTTGCGTATGGATGACTTACGTTGCATTAAGCAGTTTCGGCATATCCGCCGCAATATCTCTTGCTTCCGCGCTTATAATTCTGCTTCCCCTGCTTGCCTCTGCCTTTTTGCTTGAAGGGGAAAAGGCTTTGCACATTGGCAGAATAATACTGTTCATATCCGCCCTTTTGCATTGCGGCAAAGCGGTGCACGATAACAAGGACGCCTTTCTTTTCATCGGCGCCGTAACGTTTATGACCGTTATCGGAATTTACTGCTCCCGCAGTCTTGACAGCATAAGGACCAAATCGGAAAGCAAGGCGTTTTTTATTACCGCCGTTGCCTGTGCCGCACTGCTTTATACGGTATACCTCAGCGCCGTGACCGTAAGCAGATACGCCGCATACCGCGCCCCATCCTTTGATTTCGGCATTTTCGCTCAGGCGTTCTGGTCCTTGAAGGAGCGCTTTATTCCCTACACCACCTGTGAGAGAGGCTTCGAGCTTTCCCACTTTGCGGTGCATCTCTCCCCCGTTTTTTATCTGGCTTTGCCCGTATACGCCCTTTTCCCGCGCCCCGAAACCGTGCAGATCATTCAGGCGATCGCACTCTCCCTCGGCGTTATTCCCCTTTGGAAAATATCCAAAAGGCTCGGACTTTCAAACGTTGCGGCAACGGTGTTTTCCCTTCTCTATCTGGTACATCCTGCGCTCACGGGCGGCTGTATGTACGATTTCCACGAAAACTGTTTTTTGCCCGTTTTACTGCTCTGGACCGTATATTTTGCGGAAAAAGGCAGCTTGGTTCCAACGCTGATATTCTCCGTTCTTACCTGCTCCGTAAAAGAGGATGCGGCAGTATATGTTGCTTTTCTCGGTCTTTATCTGCTGTTTTCGGGCAAGCGCAAGGCACTTGGCACCGCCATGACCGCACTTTCGGTTGCTTACTTCCTTGCCGCCTGCGCTTATCTTAATTCCCACGGACTCGGCGTTATGGCTTACCGCTATAACAATCTCTCCTCCGACGGAACTCTTATGGGCGTTATCATCACCGCCCTTAAGGATCCCTTCCGCATCATAAAGGAATGCACGGAAACGGAAAAGCTTCAGTTTGCCGTATTGATGCTTCTGCCCTTGGGCGTTCTTCCCTTTGCAACCAAGAAAATATCCCGCTACGTCCTTTTCGGCGGTTTGTTGCTTGTAAACCTGATGCCCGATTACGTATATCAGTACTCCATTGATTTTCAATACGTTTTCGGCAGTCTTGCCCTTCTTTTCTATCTGGCAATGCTTAATTACGCGGATTTGAAGAGCTCCGTGCGCCGCAGCCTCGTTACCCTTGCCTGCACCGCCTGCATGCTGACCGCCTCCGCTCGTATGCCCTCCCATATAAGATATATCACCTATATGGATACCCTTTCCGTGGAGATCGAAGCACTCGACGAGGCAATGACCTATGTGCCCGACGACGTTTCCGTTTCCGCCTCCACCTTTATCGTTGCGCATCTTGCAAACAGGCAGGAGATATACGAGATAGAGGATATGCAGGAAACCGACTACGTGGTAGCCGACCTGCGCTACGCGGAATGGGATGCTTATCCCGCAAAATACGCCGACCTTGGCTACGTCGTCGTTTTTGAGGTAGACGATATAGTCTGCGTTATGAAAAAGAGCCGATAACGACAAATGAACCACTGATGTAAAGATCCCTCCTGCGGTTTGGGAAAACCGTAGGAGGGGTCTTATTATTGTTCGTTTTTGCTATCCGTTCAATTATTTCTCAAGCAGCCAAACGTTCATTTCGCTTACGCCGCGGTTTGCAAAAGCATAGTAAGGAATAAGCGTAAGGGGAGCTTCTATCCAGTTATACTCCGCAACGGAGTAAAGCTCGTCGCTTTCAGGTTGCTGATACGCGGTGGTATGCAATGTGGGCAGAAGGAATTCCGATTCCTTCAGCTCAAACTCGCTCCTTATATCCACGCGGATATTTCTTACGTCCTTGCCGTTATCAACGCCCTCGGCGCAGTAAACCACGGGACCGCGCATAAACGCTATTCTGCCGGCATTGTCGTGAACGCGGCGATTTGCGCGGATGGGAGTTACGGGCATCTTGAGATCCAAGCTCACAGAGCCGCGCGCTTCGGATATAACGGCATAGCCGTTTACAAGCTCGTAATCACAGTCAATGCTGAAGCTTCTGCACCAGCCGGGAATACGAAGGGCAAGCTTTCTGCCGTTGGTATTGAATTTCAGCTTGATACTACCGTTCTTCGGATATTCGGTGATCTGCTCTACGGACATCCCTTCAAATTCCATAGCGGAAGCGGCATATTGATGAACGTACAGCACGTCTTCATCGTAGCCGTACATATAATCACCGAGAGATGCAAGCAGACGCACTACGTTCGGAGGGCAGCAGGAGCAACCGAACACCTCCTTGCGCTGGGTGATGGGAAATCTTTCTTTTCTTACGGTAGCGTGATAAACGTCATTGAATTCGGGATCAAGCTCAAGGGGATTTTCATAGAAGAACGCCTTGCCGTCAAGAGATACGCCCGACAAAAAGCCGTTGTAGAACGCTCTTTCTACGGCGTCGGCATACTTTGAGTCCTGCTCGATATTAAACATTCGGCTGCCGAAAAGCATCAGCGCGTAAGATGCGCAGGTCTCCGCATAAGCGGTGCGGTTCGGTAAATGGTAATCAACGGTATACGCCTCTCCGATGTTCGTTGATCCCGACGCGCCCGTAATGTACATACGCTTGTTCACAAGATTATCAAACACCCGCTTGCATGCGTCAGCAAGCTCCTTGTCGTTGCGAAGATAAGCAACGTCCGCCGCGGCACTGTAAAGATAGAGAGCGCGAACGCAATGTCCGTCTATGGTTTCTCTGTCCTTAAGCGGTGTTTCATCCTGATTGTATTTCAGGGTGGTGGCGTCAATGAGACGCTCTCCGTATTTACCGTGCTCGTCAACGAAATATTCGGCAAGCTCAAAGTAACGTCTTTCTCCCGTGGCTACGTAAAGCCTTACGAGAGCGAGTTCAAGCTCCGGATGACCGGGAGTAATATAAGCGGCGCTCTTTTCGTTTTTGAACACCTTTTCTATGTAGTCGGCATATTTGCACATCGCCTTAAGGAAACGGTCGTTGCCCGTTGCGTCACGGTGGGCTATTGCCGCCTCGATCAGATGTCCCGCGCAGTAAAGCTCGTGCCTGTCGCGTATCTTGAACCTTTTATCCTGATCTACCACAAGAAAATGGGAATTGAAATACCCGTTTTCATCGGCGTTTGCGATAATATCGTCTACCGCATCCTCGACCTTACGAAGAAGCTCGTCATCCTGCTCCTCCATAAGCAGATAACAGGCACCCTCTATCCATTTTGCAACGTCGGAATCCCAGAAAACGTGGGGGGTATACAGCTCCGTGGGCTTACATTTAAGCGCATCAAAGCGATAAGTATCGCTGAAACGGTTGTATACGGCGTTCACCGTCACGTTCTTCAGCATATCTCTCTTGGCTTTCCAGAAGCCTTCTTTTACGTCTATGTGCAAAAAGCTTATTCTTTCCATTTTCAAGTGTCCTTTCCGTTGATACAGGTCTTGGGGTTAAATTCCCGTTACAGTATATCACATAAAGTATTATCAATCAACAGGATTTTTTAATTTCAAGACCGAAAGGATGGGCGTTGAAATAATTCCCGTGCGGCGCAGACGGTATTCGTAGGTCCAAAGACTGTCCTTGGTCACCCATGCGGAAGGCCCCTGCCAGCTGAATTTTTCATCCGCGTTATGCACGTCACCGAAGCAGTTGCGGCGGGATATATAGGAGGTAACCGTAACCGTATGCTCTCCCTTTTCTATCCTTCCAAGCTCTGCTCTGTACGGGGGATAAGCTATTACGGCTTTTCTTTCTCCATCCACCGCTACGGTATTGACAGCCGCGGAATAATGAGGCACGGTGATCTCCGCAGCGGCATCCTCCGCAAAGGACACGGGTAAATGATAGGATACCTCCCCGCCGTAGAAAGGAAGTCCCTGACAGGTAAGATCCCCAAAGCCGAGCTTTTCGGGCAGCGCAGTAACCGTAAGAAGCTTGCCCGTGACTCTTACTCCGAAATTGCCGAGCAGATACATCGCCTCGCAATTAGAGCGCTCTCCGAATGGGATGGTGACCTTAAGGGTGTTATCACCCGTTTTTACGGGCGGCAGAGCGATCTTCTCTATTGCCTTATCTACGTAATATCCGCAAATATTCTTTTTTACGGCTTCCCCGTTCCATACTATATCCGCAATATCCGCATCCTCAAGGGCAAGATACGGCTCGGCATAGTCTATTTCGCTGTGCACGGTAAATTCAAGCGTAACCGTATGCTCCGCAGGCCTTGCGGGGATTACCCAGGGTTGAGTTTTGCCCGCAGGGTAACCGAGTCGGGCACGTATCGCCGCATCTGCCCGAAGTATTTCCTCCGATCCCGCAAGCTCTTCTCCGTCAAGACCGTACCTCGGCATATCAAGGAGAAGCGCGTTCGGCTCGGAAAGGGTGTAATCAACGAGCATCGGCACGTCAACGCGCACGGCACGGCTTTGCTTCGTTTCCGCTACGTAAGTTCCGTCCTCGTTCGTATCTTCAAGGAAAAGAAGAAGCGAATCGTAATCGTAAAGAGTTGCGCGTATTTTGGTTTTTCCGTTCCTCGTTTCGTAGGTGATGGGTTTTATCTCTCCGCTTGCGGTATCCCAAAGCTGAGGCTTATATCTGCCGTTCACGGAGATGAGTATATCCTGACGAGTTGCAACGTCCTTGTTATAGGGCTCGGTGCAATGAGCAACGAAAAGCCAAAAGCCGTCCGTATCCCTTCTTACCTGATGAAGCAATCCGTTTGTAAAAGCACCGTTAGCGTCGCGTATTTCAAGAGTGCGATCCTCCTCAAGTTCTGCAAGCAACGCGCCCTTGCTGAACGCAATACGGCGGGATTTCTCAAAAAGAGCCTTACCTCTATCGGATGGGATTGCATCCTCGTATTTGGGTGCATCTCCCATGAATACCAGCTTACCGCCTGCCGCACGGAAGGCTTCCAGACGGTCAAGGGTGCTTCTGCGGAGAGTCTCGCATTCGGGAACGACGATAACGTCGTACTCCATTTCACCCACCTTAAGAGGTGCGCCTCCCTTTTCGCATTGCTGTGGGAAAGTAGATTCGCAGATATAGTCAAAGTCGATATTACCCTTCAGCAGCCAATGGGTAACGTTCATAAAGTTATCGTCAAGCTTATCGCGCAGATGCTGGGTCTGCTCGTTGGGGCCGAAATGCAACCAATAACTCTCCACGGGATGAATAACCGCAACCTTAACGTACGGCTTTCCTCTTGTGAGCGCGGTGTTCACTCTTGCAAAGTGATCTTCCACGTAGCGGTATTCCTTATACCAAGGGGATTGATAGGATATGGAGGCGGGGTAGTCACGCTTTGCAGGTCCCTTCATTGATACCCAGGAAAGATGATGCACGCGCACGGTAACGCCAAGAGCCGCCTGCCAGTCGCCCTGATGCTTATGCCCTCTGAAATCAAAATCCCAGCCCGTAACGCCGTAAAGCTCGCTGAGCATTCCTTCTCTCCCGTACTGATGAGCGGCAGATTGACACTGCTTTGCAGTGGTCAGCTCCATATGGTTGCAAAGCATATCTATGCCCGGAATGCCGAAGGCACGGTAATGGCGCATACAATCACCCACAACTCTGGTTTGTTGCTTCAAGGTGGGCTCTTCAAGCATATGTCCCGTCAGGGCAATTCCATGATCATCGCACCATTTTCCAAGCGTGTCGGCAAATGCGGAAGCAAATCTTTCCGATACGTGATCGTGATAACGGTATCTGGCAAGAGATATTCTGCCATCGGGAAGATCCCAAAGAAGCTCCGGAAGGCTGTCAACAAGAGAAGTGCCGTATGCGGCAACGAAGGTATCCTCAAGATCGTCCGTCCACGGAAGTCTTACATCGGTCCTGCTGTCCGCATAAGGAAGGGTGCCTTTGGCTAAAAACTGCGGCTCATCGGTAAAAATTGCGGGTATGCTTTTTCCAAAGTCCTTACCCACCGCATCAAAATACCTTTCGTGAGTGACCTCAATAAAGCGCTCCATGGCTTTTTTATTGAAGGTATCAACGTAGGTCTGATTGTTGTGCCAAGGATTCGGTAAGGCTATCATACGCCACACCGCCCAGAGAGTTCCCTCTATCGCGTCTCCGTCGCCAACCTTTTTATAGGACTTGAGGCATTTATTCTCATCCAGAACAACGTCGAACCTTGCAATGAGGACGGAAGCGGGACGGGGCTTGAAATTCGGATCACAGGTAAAAACGATGAATCTTTGACGATATTCCACGTCCTTCGTCACGTATCCGCCGCCAAATCCTGAGGGCCACTTATCCTCGTCGTAAAGCCAGGCAAGCATTCCGTTTTTCTTGGCTTTTTCGTTACACGCCTTAACAAGCTCCATAAATTCATCGGAAAGGTACGGGGTTGCAAGTCCCTGCCTGCAGTGCATATGGAAGCCGCCCAGACCCATTTCCTTAAAAACATCTATCTGGCGCAGAAGCTCTTCCTTTTCAAGCTTGCAGTTCCACGCCCAGAACGGCGTGCCGCGGTATTCGGAGGTCGGATTCTTGAAAAGCTCCTTATCTATGCTAAGGTCGTTTCTGTTCTTGTCGTAAAGCATTATGTCTTCCTCCGTATATGTTTTCAGTTTTTCGTATTATATACTTCTATCTCCGCAAGCTGCATTCTGTGCTTGTTGCTGTCCGATGGCTTCATGCGAAGCTCCGTTGCCAAAAGTCTTACGTATCTTGCCTTTACCGTATCAAAATCAAATATCTGCATTTCGGTAGTTGGCATCGGATAGTTTTCTTCCCTGCAGACTTCGGTCCAGTGCTCTCCGTCCTCGGAAACGTACAAAATGAAGCTTTTCGGAAATGCATAGCACTTTGCACCCTTTACGGCACCTGCAGGCATTATGCGGATCTCGTTTATCTCATATACCGCGCCAAGATCAACTCCAAACCAATCCTCGTGAGGCAAAGCAGTGGCAAAATTGGATGTCCAGCCGCATACCTCGCTTCCACGAAGGTTAAATCTGTCACCGTCGGTAAGCTTGCTTGCGTTCCACGCATCGTTCGTAATGGTGGAGGAAACGAAAACGGTTCCGTGTAAAGCAAGATTTCCCTTTCCTATCGCACTTCCCGCATCGACTGTGTTTTCGTCATCTTCACTATCCTCGGGCTTTTCGGAGGGCTTAGGAACAAGCTCTTCGTTTACGGGGAATGCCGCCGCGTCCATCACGAAGGTATAGCTGCCGGAGGGAACGGTCAGATGATCCCCGTTATCCTCTATGCAATCGTATGCGGAAGTATCCGCAGGCGCGGGAAGATATGCCTTTGCGGTAGTGCCGACGGGAACGGTGATATTCCACACAAGCTTGTTATCCGCCGTGATCTCCCAGCTGCTTTCAAGCTTTCCTCTGACGGTGTTGAGAGAATATCTTACGTAGCCGATCTCCGGATGTATCTCCGGATTTAAGACTACCGTTTCATATCCGTTTGAAAAGTCTGCAACTCCCGCAAGATTCTTATAGAACCAGTCCGTATAGGTGCCCAGGAAGAAATGATTGTGCGAACGGGCGTTCGATTCGTACATTTCCCAACAGGTGTTTGCACCAAGGCTTATCCAATAACCCCACGAGGGATAGGTATCCTGCATAATAAGCTGCATCGCAAGATCGCCGTAGCCGTATTTTGAGAGCATCGGCAGAATATACTTCGTTCCCACCGCGCCAACGTCAAGGTGGTTACCCTTTGCCTTGATATCGTCAACGATGCTCTTTACGACGCTTTCCTCGTATTCCTCCGGACAAAGACCGAACATCAGCGGAACGATATTTGATGCCTGGCGGTATTTGGTTCTTCCCGCATCGTAGGTATCGTTCCAGAAGCCCGTATCGTAATATCCGCGCTTTTTATCGTAGAACCTTGCGTTGAACGCCGCGTATATCTTCTTCATCGCATCACGGTATTCCGCGGCGTCGGCATCCTTGCCCATAAGCTCCGCCATCTCCGCCATTTCGCCGAGAGTGCGGTATACGAACGCACTGCCGATTATTCCCGCGCCCTCGGGGGCGTGGGTGGTTTTTCCCGTGGTATACACACCCGAGGGATTAGGTGACACCCAATCCGCATAGCTGCCCGTTGTCCATACCCAGCCGTTTGCCTTGATGGAATTGATATAATCAAGCGTTTGCAGGCGAATTGCATCGTAATGCTCTTCAAACGCGGTAGTAACACCGTTTACGTGCCAATTCTCATAATACCCGTTGATGAATATTGAGGACCATATCGGTATGCTCGAGCTTCCGCTGTATGCGGCGGGTGCCGTCTGCGCAACCACGCCCTTTGCATTTGTCGAATCTTCAAAATCAACGAGTATCTTTTGAATTACGTTTGAAAAATCAAAATTGAAATTAAAGGAATCAAGAGCAAAGTTAACGTCACCCGTCCAACCGTTCTTTTCGTACACGGGCGTGTCTGTAAGCTTGCTCTGAAGATTGTTCATTACCGTACGGAGCATCATCTCATGCATATAATTTATGCGGCTGCTTCCGGTCTCAAACTCGGAGATATCCCGTATATCGTTGGCGATAAGATAGCACTCCACGTCGTCTGCGGTAAGCTCTCCGGGATAATTCTCAATCTGTATATACTCATATCCCTTATAAGAATACTTGGGCTCGTATATATCCTCTCCGCCGCTTGTAATGAACTCGTCTATCTGCAAAAGATAACCGTTTACCGGCACTTCAACAAAGCCAAATGCATCAAGCTTTTCTCCGTATTTTATCTTTATACTCGTTCCTGCAGGCGCCTTGAAGGCTATCCTTGCCCAGCCTGTAGTCATTACCGGATTCTTTATTACGTAAGTACCCTCGCCCTTGTCCGTCACCGTGGGCGTAAAGGTCTTAAGACGGCGCACGGGCTCCATATTTTCGAACACGAGATCTCCCGCAGGCGCCTTTGCAAGTCTTGCGTTTTTCCACGCGCCGTCGTCAAAGCCGCTCTCCGTCCAGCCGTCAACGCAACGCCTTGCATCGTAGCTTTCGCCCTTGTAAACGTTATTTTTCGTTACGGGTCCGTATTCATAGGTCTTCCAGCTTTCATCGGTCACTATGATCTCGTTCGTGCCGTCCGTATAATCAATATGCAGCTCCAGAAGAAGCTTCGGCTCATCGCGGTAGACCGCGGTGTTCCAGTTCATCCAGGTATAGTAATCGCAGTTGTAAAAATAATTACCAAGCTCCACCGCAACGGCGTTCTTTCCTGCTGAAAGCATTTCAGTTACGTCGTAAACGCGGTAATGCACCGTGTCCTCGTACTGAGTATGGGCAGGATTCAGCACGGTATCGTCGGGCAACTTGCCGTTTACGTAAAGCTCGTAAAGACCGAGACCCGATACGTATATCCTTGCCTTTTCTATATCCTTGCTTATCTCAACGGTTTTGCGAAGCATGGGTGCGGAGGCGCCCACGTTCACCTGCATGGTCTTTGGCATTACAACGTTCGAGCCCCACGCTCCGCTTCCGTAGGCAATGGACTGATCGGGAACGGACCATGATGCATCGTTAACTCCGCCGATGCGCTCCCAACCCGAGGTGGAGGTAACGGACTTGGAGCATTTCCATCTTCTGTCCGTTACCACGGTATCAATGCTGCCGTCTTTATAGCGGATCTCTATCTTTGCAATAAAGCCCGCACTCGAGCCGCTGTCGATTATCCTTGCACCGAACACGTTATCACCCTTTTTTACAAACGGAGTGATATTTACCACCTTGCCCGTTTTCCAGGCGTTGGTTTCTTTATAAACGTTCAGCACGCTTTCCGCATTAAGGAAAAGATATCCGTAATCGTCCATGGTGGTTGCAAGAAGTACCTCGTCCACCTCTTTGTTTTCGTTAACGGTAAAATGCCCTCTGAAATATGCGGTAGAGCCCGACTCTCGCTTCAGCCAGATCCAGTTAGCGCCCTTAAGATCCATATCGCAGGGCACGGTGTCGCCGTCATTTATACCGATCCACTTTGCAGTCCATTCGCTATCGTCAAGGATACCCGTTTCAAATTTTGAAACGTCGCTCCAGGCGCTCTCGCCCTTCTCATCCCAAACCTGCACGGCAAAATGATATTCCGTGCGAGACTTGAGAGCTTCGCCGCCGTATGGGATATCGTAATTGCAGTTTCCTTCGGTCTTTCCGCTGTCCCATACGTCGCCCTCACGGGCTTTTGCCTTTTCCTTGGAGGAAGCAACGATAATACGGTACGCGCTCTGCGCCTTGCCGTAGCCTTCCATTTCGTTTATCCAGCGGAAGGTGGGCAACGTGTCGATGCCCATGGGTTCCGTAAGATTATTTACCTTAAGCTCTGCAACTTTCATAGCATTTTCCTCTGTTTTATCAATAATATCATCCGTTACCGCATCCGTCGTCACGTCCGTTTCCGCCCCCTGCCCGTTATCACAGCCAACGGCAAGAGGCAGTACAAACGCCACCGCCAATACAAAGCATATAAACCTTTTAAATACGCTTTCCGCAAAATCTTTCATGTTTTATCTCCCGTCTTAAGGATCATTTCAGAACGAAGCCGTAGCTTCCCGAACCTGCGATCACGCCGTTTTCCGTTACGGTAATTCCCTCCTGCTCCGCAAGGGTCTTGCCGTTCACGCCGATGCATTCCATGGGGAAATGAACTTCCGCCGTAGTTCCCACGGGCACGGTAACGTTCCACACCACCGTTCCGTCCTCCTCAAAGCGCCAGGAGCTTTCAAGGATCCCGCGCACTGTTTTCACGGAGCAATCAACGTATCCGAGCTTTTCATACAGCTCGGGGCGCAGGGTAACGGTCTCGTAGCCGTTAGACATATCAGATATCCCCGCAAGATTCTTGTACAACCAATCCTCGTAGGTACTAAGGAAGTAATGGTTGTGTGAGCGGGCGGCACGCCTCCAGCTCTCCCAAGCGGAATTTGCATCATTAACAAGCCAGAATCCCCATGAGGGCTCTGTTCTCTGCAATAACAGTTCCAGAGCCAGATCGCCTTCCCCAAGATCGGACAGCACAGGGAGGATCAGCTTTGTGCCTACCATACCCGTATCAAGATGCGTCTTTTTGTTGATCACTATGTCGTTTATCAGAGTATTTACTACGCTTTCTCTGTACTCGTCAGGGCAAAGACCGAATGCAAGCGGTACGAGATTGGAGGTCTGGCGGTACTTACTGCGTTTTTCCGCATAGCTTTCGTTCCAATATCCGGTATCGTAATATCCCTTTTCCGCATCATAGTACTTCTTATTAAAAGACACGTATACCTTTTCCATTGCCGCGCGGTATTCTGCCGCGTCATCGCTCTTGCCAAGCATATCTGCCATTTCCGCCATGCGCGAAAGAGCCAGATACGCATATCCCGTTCCCACTATGCCCGAACCCTCGGGCGCAGAGGCGGCAGAAGCGTGAGGAGATACCCAGTCGGACAGCTGGTGGTCTACCCATACCCAGCCGTTATTGCGCAAAATCGTTATATAGCTGAGCGCAAGCAATCTCATAGAATCGTAATGCTCGCTTACCTCGCTTGCAAGTCCGTTTGTGCGCCAGCCCTCGTATACGCCGTTAATATACGCGCTGTTCCAGACAACGGCGTTATGATCATTCCAGTTCCAGTTTCCCGGAGCAATAACCGGAATAAGTCCGGTGCTTGCCTGTCTGTCGCGAATATCACGCAAGAACTTTGCATTAAAGCTCGACGTATCAAAATTGAAATTAAGCATTTCAAGGGAAACGTTGAAATCTCCCGTCCAGCCGTTTTTCTCGTACACAGGCGTGTCCGTAGGCTTTCCCTGCATATTGTTCCACATCGTTCTGCGGGCTATCTCATGCAAGGAATTTACCGTATTGTTTCCCGTTTCAAAGTTTGAGATAACCTCAACGTCATTGGCGATAAAGTAGCATTCAACGTCGGACGGTTTAAGATCGCCGGGATAATTCTCGATCTTTATGTAGCGGTAGCCCTTGTAGGTAAACTTCGGCTCGTATATCTCATCGGGCTCACCGCTGCATACGTATTTGTCAATCTGGAGAGCAAGAGACGAATACGTGGGCGACACCACGTCCCCGTTATTCACCTTTTCGCCGTAGATTACGGTTATTTCCGTGCCCGCAGGAGCGTTAAGCTTGATTTTTGCCCATCCCGTTGTCATCACCGGATTAACGATAATATACGTACCGTTGCCCTTATTTTGCACTGTGGGAGTAAAGGTTTTAATGCGGCGCATAGGCTCCATATTCTCAAAGGTAAGCTTACCTTCGGGAGCGGTCCTCAGTTCCGCATTACCCCAGGATGAATCGTCAAAATCGCTCTCCGTCCATCCCTCAAGAGCAAGCCGCGCATCGTAATTCTCGCCGAGATACACGTTGTTATACGTGGTGGGGCCGTTCTCATACGCCCTCCAGCTTTCGTCGCTTACGATCGTTTCCACCGTTCCGTCGGCATATTCGATAACAAGCTCAAAGAGCAGCTTAGTATAGTCACGCGAGGGAGCGGTCTTCCAGTTCCAGTTGGCTATCTCGCAGTTGAAGAAGAAATTACCAAGCTCCACCGCAACGGAGTTGCTTCCCGGGGCAAGCATATCCGTCACGTCAAAAACGCGGTAGTGCACCGTTTTTTCATACTGAGTATGAGCGGGATTAAGCACCGTATCGTCCGGAAGCTTACCGTTGATATGCATCTCATAAAGTCCGAGACCGCAAACGTACGCCCTTGCTTTTTTAACTTCCTTCGAGATGGAGAAGCTCTTGCGAAGCATTGGTGCGTTCGTATATTCCTTGGTTACCACCGTTTTTGCGAGAGTTACCTTGGTCGTCCACGGGGAGCCGCCGAAAACTATCGCCTGGTCGGGCTTTTTCCACGCGCTGTCATCAAAGCCCTCGTTCTGCCAACCGCTCGGTCCCACAAGAGATACCTTCCAGGTTTCATTGGATACGAAGGTGTTTGTCGTGCCGTCCGTATAGGTTATCACAAGCTTGCTTATATGCCCCGCGTAGCCCTTAGCGGTGTTGTAAGCATATACGGCAATGCAGTTCTCGCCGGACTTTACAAGGTGCGTAACGTCCGCTACGGCACCGGTGCGCCATACCTCACCCGCCGTATCCATTTTTGCGGCTTCGGCTCCGTTTATGTACAAGGTACTGTAATTATCCGTTGTCATTCCTATCAGAGCTTTCTGCACGGTTTTGTTCGGATCAACGGTAAAGGAGGAGCGCAGATATACCGCGCCCTTTGCACTCGCATTGAAAGCCGCGCCGTTTCTGAGCCATATCCACTTTGCTCCGCGGAGATCGATATTTACCGCAACGGTATCGTCAGACTTACCGCCGATCCACTTTGCAGTCCATTCGCTATCGTCAAGGATACCCGTTTCAAATTTTGAAACGTCGCTCCAGGCGCTCTCTCCCTTCTCGTCCCAAACCTGCACGGCAAAGTAGTACTCCGTGCGGGATTTGAGAGCTTCGCCGCCGTAGGGGATATCGTAATTGCAGTTTCCTTCGGTCTTACCGCTGTCCCATACGTCGCCCTCACGGGCTTTTGCCTTTTCCCTAGTGGAGGCAACGATAATACGGTACGCGCTCTGCGCCTTGCCGTAGCCTTCCATTTCGTTTATCCAGCGGAAGGTGGGCAACGTGTCGATGCCCATGGGTTCCGTAAGATTATTTACCTTAAGCTCTGCAACTT
>SVSB01000027.1 GCA_015064505.1 Oscillospiraceae bacterium | reverse complement strand
GACAATCGGAGTGTGAAATATGAACGGTGATCTTATCCATCTGCTTGAAGAAAAGATGCCTACCTTTTCCAAGGGGCAGAAGCTTATTGCCCAATACCTTATAAACAGCTACGACAAGGCTGCATATATGACTGCGGCACGTCTGGGCGCTCTCGTGGGCGTTTCCGAGAGCACGGTGGTGCGCTTTGCAATCGAGCTTGGCTTTGAGGGTTATCCGGAGCTGCAAAAATCCCTGCAGGAGATAATCCGCACCCGCCTTACCTATAATCAGCGCATTGCGGTAACGAACAACCGCATCGGCGACGGCGACCTCCTTGACAAGGTGCTTCTTTCCGATTCCGAAAAGATCAGATCCACCCTGGACGCCATCAGCCGCGAGGATTTCCACCGAGCCGTTGACAGAATAATCAACGCAAAGCAGATCTTCATTATGGGCGTGCGCTCCTCCGCTTCCCTTGCCTCCTTCCTTTCCTACAGCCTTAATCTTGTTTTTGACAATATCCGTCTGGTGCATACCACAAGCGGAAGCGAGGTATTTGAAAGCCTGTTCCCCATGACAAAGGACGACGTGCTTATCGCCATCTCCTTCCCCCGTTACTCCACCCGTATCGTAAACGCCGTTGAGTACGCACACCAGATCGGTGCGGGCGTTATCGCCCTTACGGATAACAGAAAATCCCCCATTGCACAGCACGCATCCGAGGTGCTGGTTGCACAGAGCGATATGGCAAGCTATATTGATTCCCTCGTTGCGCCCCTCTCCGTTATCAACGCCATTACCGTTGCCATCGGCAGAAAGAAGCAGTCGGAAATAGAGGAGCGCTTCGACAAGCTGGAGCAGCTCTGGGAAGAATTCGACGTATATCAGAAGCACAAATAATATGCGTATATGTATTATCGGCGCGGGCGCCGCAGGGCTTCTTGCGGCGGGAATGATAAAGGAGCTGTGCCCCGAGGCAAGAGTCACGGTATTTGAAAAAAACAAGGCCGTGGGAAGAAAGCTTGCCATTACGGGCAAGGGCAGATGCAATCTGACAAACGATTGCGAGCCACGGGAGATCCTTAATAACGTCATATCCAATCCCCGATTTCTTTACGGTGCCGTTTCCGCTTTTTCCCCCGAGGACGTTAAGGCTCTCTTTGAAGGCCTGGGCGTTCCTTTGGTTACGGAAAGAGGCAGGCGCGTATTCCCCGCATCCCAGAAGTCCTACGACATCGTGGATGCCCTTAAAAAATACGCAAGCGGTGCAGATATCAGACTGCTTTGCCCCGTACACGCCGTTGAAAAGACGGAGGAGGGCTTCAGGATCACTTCCCCCAAGGGCAAGGAGCTTTTTGATACGGTGCTTATGGCCACGGGCGGCGTTTCCTACCCCCTGACGGGCTCTACGGGCGACGGACTCCGCTTTGCGGAAGCTCTTGGACACAGCATCGTGCCTTTGCGCGGCTCTCTCGTACCCATTGAGGCGAAGGACCGCGCACTTTGCGCGGAGATGATGGGCCTTTCCCTTAAGAACGTGGCTCTTAAAATAGAAAACGGCGGCAAAAAGCCTCTTTACGAGGATTTCGGGGAGATGCTGTTCACCCATTTCGGCATCAGCGGCCCCATGGTGCTTTCCGCCAGCGCCCATATAAGAGACGAGGATATTCCCTCGCTTACCGCTTATATCGACCTTAAGCCTGCCCTTGACGAGGGTAAGCTTGACGCACGCATCCTCTCGGATCTGGGTGCGGCGCCCAACAAGGATCTGATAAACATCCTCTCGGGCCTCCTTCCCGCCAAAATGATCGAGTGCTTTGCACGGCTTGCGGGCATAGACAAGCACAGAAAGGCAAATTCTATTACAAAGGAAGAAAGACGGCGCATGGTGGAGCTGATGAAGCGCTTCCCCATCCGACTTTCCCGCACGCGCCCCGTGTACGAGGCGGTAATTACCGCAGGGGGCGTTTCCGTAAAGGAAATAAATCCCAAAACCATGGAATCCAAGCTCTGCCCCGGTCTTTACTTTGCGGGGGAAGCTATCGACTGCGACGCGCTCACGGGCGGATATAATCTGCAGATAGCGTTCTCCACGGCGGCACAAGCCGCACGAAGCATTGCGTGGTCATAAACGCGGGGCGACCATTGGCGTTCGCGTGTAGGGGCGACCATCGAACCGTATCTCGCGTGAGCGAGATAGACGCGACCAACGGGAGCAGCCTCCTTTGGAGGCTATGATCGGTCGTCCGTGTGTAGGGGCGAACTGCGTTCGCCCGTAAATAACAGATAAGGATGAAAACCGCAAGGCGGTTTTCCACCTTAATTCTTCATTCTTCATTATTCATTATTCATTCTTCATTCTTCATTACTCGCAACCCGTAGGGACCGGCCTCCCGGACGGTCCGCACCTCGCATTCCCGCAAATATCATAAAAGGACAAAACAAATGAAAAAAACCTTAAAAATTGCCATTGACGGCCCCAGCGGCGCAGGAAAAAGCAGCCTTGCCAAGGGTGTTGCCGCCAAGCTCGGACTTACTTACGTTGACACGGGTGCCCTTTACCGCACCGTGGGTCTGCACACCATACGAAACGGCGTAGACGCCGACGATAAAGAGGGCATTATCGCCCTGCTTCCCACTCTGACGGTTGAGATGACCAACGAAAACGGCTCACAGCACGTTTACCTTTGCGGCGAGGACGTTACGGACAAGATACGCACCCCCGAGGTCTCCCATTACGCCTCCTCCGTTTCCGCTGTTCCCGAGGTGAGAAAATTCCTTTTCTCCCTGCAGAGAGAGATAGCGGACAAGAGAGACGTTATTATGGACGGCAGAGACATCGGCACCGTGATCCTGCCCGATGCGGATCTTAAGATATTTCTTACCGCAAGCGCCGAGGCACGCGCAAGGCGCAGATATGCGGAGCTGAAGGAAAAGGGCATTGAGACCTCCGTTGAGGAGCTTATCGCCCAGCAGAAGGAGCGGGACGAAAGAGACAGCAGCCGCGACGTTGCACCCCTTGCACCTGCCGAGGACGCCGTACTTCTTGATAACTCAAAAATAAACCTGCAGGAAACTATAGACGAGGTAATTCGCTTTGTCCGAGAGAAAAAGCTTATCGCAGAATAAAAAAGAAGAAAAAACAAGCCGCTTTTACACGAACTTCGTAGCCACCTTCCACGGTCTTGCGGAGTTTTTGTGGCCCCATACGGCAAAGGGAAGCACCACACTGCCCGAAGGCGGGTGCGTTATATGCCCGAATCACATCTCCTTTGCCGATATACCCGTGATCGCCTGCGTTTTTCGCGGCAGGGTGCTTAAATATATGGCAAAGAAGGAGCTTTTCTTCTGGCCGCTCGGGGTTCTTTTCCGCGCACTCGGCGCTTATCCCGTGGATCGAAAAAAAGGAGACGTGGGTGCCATCAAAACGGCTATTGCCGCCGCAGAAGCGGGGGAATGTGCCGTTATTTTCCCACAGGGGCACCGCAATCCGGGAGTTGACCCAAGGGAAACGGAGGTGCACGGGGGAGCTATGCTGGTTGCAAGAAAGGCAAACGCGCCCATAATCCCCGTTTATATCAAGGCAAAGAACCGCCGCGTGCGATTTTTCTCCAAAATGGAGATAATAGTCGGCAATCCCGTATATCCCGAAAGCTTCGGAGAGTACGGAGAAACCAACAACGAAGCTATGAAGAACCTGTTTTTGCGCACCTGCGAAATGGAGGAAACGGGCAGTTGGAGCTGAAGGTACTTGAAAGCTCGGGCTTTTGTCCCGGGGTACTCCGCGCAACGCGGGAAATAGAAAAGGCCCTTGCAAAGGACGATGGCGTGCGTATCTGCGTGCTGGGAGAGCTTATCCACAACCGCACGTATATGGATATGCTTGAAGAAAAGGGCGTGCTTACCGTTGAGGTAGAGGATATTGAGAGGCTTGCAAGAGAAAGCGACGGCGGCAAGCAGACCGTGCTGTTTATCCGCGCTCACGGAGTAAGCCGCGAAACGGAGGAGCTTTTGCGCAGGCTTTGCCGCGAGCACGGCCGCTTTGAGGTGAGGGATATGACCTGCACCTTCGTGCGCCGCATTCACGATATCGTGGAGGAAAACACCGCAGATGATACTCTGCTGCTGCTTTTCGGCACCGAAAGTCACCCCGAGGTTGAGGGCATCAAGGGCCACGCCAAGGGAAAAGTTATAGTTTTTTCCGATCCGGAGGGGATCGATGAAAGAATTTTTGCAGATACGGAAGGAAAAAAACGGGTAATTGCCGTTTCACAGACCACGCAAAGCACAAATCTGTGGAAAAAAAGTCAAAAAAAAATCAAAAACCTATGTACAAATGCAGAAATCTTTGATACAATATGTAGTATCACCGAAAAAAGGCAAGCAGATGCAGCGGAGCTTGCACGGCACTCGGACGGGATGATCGTCATTGGCGGAAGGTCCAGCTCAAATTCCAAGAAGCTGTACGATACTGCCGCCGCCCATTGCCCGAATACCGTGTGGATCGAAACCGCGAGCGAGCTCTTACCGCGGCAATTTGAAGGAGCCGCAAGGGTGGGGATCGCCGCAGGAGCATCTACGCCGGGAGTGATAATTGAGGAGGTTGTAAACAAGATGACTAATGAAATCAGCATGGAAAATTTTGAGGAGCTGCTTGAAAGCTCTCTCAAAACATTAAATACAGGAGATGTGGTTCCCTGCATAGTTACTTCCGTAACTGCAGGCGAGCTTGGCGTTGACATCGGTGCCAAGGTTACCGGTGTTATTCCGAGAGACCAGGTTACCGACGATCCCGCGGCTAAGCTCGAAGACCTTTACAAGGTTGGCGATACCTTTGAGGCATTCGTAATCAAGGTCAGCGACATCGAGGGTATGGCTACTCTTTCCAAGAAGAGAGTTGACTCCATGAAGAACTGGAGCACCATCGTTGCCGCAAAGGAAAGCGGCGAGATCCTTGAGGGCAAGATCACCGAGGCTGTTCGCGGCGGCGTTATCGCTATCGTAAACGGCAACCGCGTGTTCATTCCCGGCCGTCACACCGGTCTTCCCAAGGATGCAGACCTTACCGCACTCGTTGGCAAGGTTGAGAAGCTTCGCATTATCGATATCAACGCTACCCGCCGCCACGCTTACGGCTCCATCCGTTCCGTTGCAGACGAGGAGAAGAAGGCACGCGAGGCAGAGGTTTGGGCAAATATCGAAGAGGGCAAGCACTACGTTGGCCGCGTTAAGAGCCTTACCGGCTTTGGCGCATTCGTTGACATCGGCGGCGTGGACGGAATGGTTCACAACACCGAGCTTTCCTGGAAGCGCATCAAGCACCCCAGCGAAGTAGTCAGCGTTGGCGACGAGATCGAAGTATTCGTTAAGTCCTTCGACGTTGAGAAGCGCCGCATCTCTCTGGGCTACAAGACTCCCGAGATGAACACCTGGTTCGTATTTGCTGCACAGAACAAGGTTGGCGACGTTATCCCCGTTAAGATCGTAAGCCTGCTTCCCTTCGGAGCATTTGCAGAGATCATCGACGGCGTTGACGGTCTTATCCACATTTCTCAGATCGCTGATCACAAGATCGAGAAGCCCGAGGACGAGCTCAAGATCGGTGACGTTGTAAACGTTAAGATCACCGCTATCGACGAGGAGAACCACAAGGTAAGCCTTTCCATCCGCGCACTTCTTAACGACCTTAAGAATGCTGCTGCAGAGGATGCCGAGGGCACCGAGGAAGCTCCCGCAGGCGAGGACGCTGAGTAATCAAGTCAATACATATCCCCGATGCCGCAAGGCATCGGGGAATGTAATCCTGTAGGAGCGGCTCCTTTGAGCCTCCCTCATTGAGGGAGGGGGACCGCTTGCGGTGGAAGGAGTAAAAAAGCAAAGTTCAATAACCAAACTCTTTTCCGCAGAAATTTTTCTGTAGACGAGGAAGGCAAGAAAACTCCTCCACCCGCTTCGCGGGAGCCCCCTCAAGAGGGAGCCTTGGCGAAGGCATACAAACGTATGTTGAGCCGAGAATATTTAAGTACCCAATATAGCTTGGGCGCAGAAATTTGTTTCGTAGACGAGGAACGAAGTCTAAATACCCAAATATAGCTTGGGCGCAGAAAAATTATTTGCAGACGAGGTGCAAGAGAGCAAGCAAAGCGCAGGCGTATTTACATACGTCAAGCTGAAAAGAGTACAAAATACCCAATATAGCTTGGGCGCAGAAATTTGTTTCGTAGACGAGGAACGAAGATAAGCTCGGACGATGACGTACCGGTGTACGTCGAGATCGTGCTTGTCGCACGTTACGAAGTATACGGGAAAATTTCAAGAGAAAAGCCGGTGTGATGGAATTGGCAGACGTGCCGGACTCAAAATCCGGTGGTAGCGATACCGTACGGGTTCGACCCCCGTCACCGGCACCAAAAAGAAAAGTCGCGTTAGCGGCTTTTTCTTTTTGTATTATTCATTATTCATTTTTCATTATTCATTATTCATTGATCTTCGCGACTTTTCTAATGAATAATGAATAATGAAGTCGCTTCGCTGATGAATAATGAATAATACATCTGCAATGATCCAAGTTTTTGTTGATATATCTTTTAAGCAATGATACTATACAACTTTCTCGATCAGGTAGGGACCGGCGTCCTCGACGGTCCACAATGCATAGATCTCGGCAGAAAACTTGTTTTCTCTGCCGATTTTTATATTTCCGCAGGCGAACGCAGTTCGCCCCTACACCGTATCACGGAAGGATCATAACATTTCTCGCGCTTCTTTATTTGTTCATAATTATATGTTATACTTATCTCACAAGACTTTTTACGGGGGACATATATGAAAACGAAAGATAATACCGCGGCTTTATACGCCCATAATATACTTGCGCAGGTGCGCGGCGTTGTTGTTGGAAAGGATACCGTGCTCCGACAGGTGCTTACGGCAATTCTTGCGAAGGGGCATATACTCCTTGAGGACGTGCCCGGTGTCGGCAAAACGACCATGGCCCTTGCCTTTTCGCGGGTGCTTGATCTTGATTACAGCCGAGTACAGTTCACCCCCGACGTTCTGCCCTCTGACGTAACGGGATACTCGATACCCGATAAAAGCACGGGGGAAATGCGCTACCAAAAGGGCGCTGTGGTGTGCAATCTTTTTTTGGCGGACGAACTGAACCGTGCAACCTCCCGTACCCAGTCAGCTCTTCTTGAAGCCATGGAGGAGGGGCAGGTGACCGTGGACGGCGTAAGCCACCCACTGCCCCGGCCCTTTACCGTTATCGCCACCCAAAACCCCACGGGCGCCGCAGGTACCCAGATGCTGCCCGACAGCCAGATGGACCGATTTGCGGTGCGCCTCAGCCTGGGATATCCGAATCCCGAGGACGAGATGGCTATGGTATTAAACCGCCAAGGCACCAATCCCTTGAAGGCTCTTAAGCCGCTGATGAGCCGAGGCGAGCTTGCCGCCCTGCAGGCGGAGGTGGAAAAGACCTTCGTGCACGAGGCAATAGTAAAATACGTGGTTGCCCTTATTACGGCAACCAGAAGCTCCGAATATATTACGCGCGGTGCAAGTCCCCGCGCTACTCTTGCCGTTACCGCAATGGCAAAGGCGGCGGCACAGCTGCACGGACGAGATTTCGTGGTACCCGACGACGTGCGCGAGGTGTTTATATGGACCGTGGCGCACCGTCTGCTTCTTTCCTCCAAGGCGGAAGCGCAGGGAAAAACCGCTGACGACGTGCTCCGCGATATACTTGAGCGCACCCCCGCTCCAAAAACCCGTTGATATGGCAAAAAACAGGATATTATACCTTATTGCCGTAATAGCAAGCTTCGTTTTTTACGTTGCCTACGAGGAATGGATCTCTTGGATAATCTTTCTTGCGGTGCTGATGCTTCCGTGGCTTTCCCTTGCTTTGAGCCTCAGAAGCATACTGAGGATGAGGATAAAGCTTGAGGTTGCCGAGCGCATAGCGCAGGGCGCGGAGGCAAACGTGACCGTAACGGCGTGCTTTCCCAAGGGATGCCCGCCTTACAGATACAAAATAAAGATAACCAAACCCATAACGGGCGAAAAATGGATAGTCCGCCCCGGGGACACTCTCCCCGCCGAGCATTGCGGCGGTCTTACCGTAAGCACCACCTGCACGACCGTTTACGACTATCTGGGTATTTTCCGATTCAAGGTAAGGCAGGCGCCCTCCGCCATCGTGCGGGTAATGCCGAAGAGCTTAAAGCTCCCAATACCCGAGGAATTCAAGGGCGTGCTTGCTCGCTCTTTGCGGGTAAAGCACGGGGGCGGTTTTTCGGAAGATCATGAAATACGCCCTTACCGCCCGGGAGACACGCTGAACCTTATACATTGGAAGCTATCGGAAAAGACGGGCGAGCTGATGCTGCGAGAGCCCATGGAGCCTGATCAGGGCATTGCGCTACTGACTCTTGATATCAACGGCACCCCCGAAGAGCTTGACAGAAAGTTCAGCCGTTTGCTGTGCTACGGCAATTACCTTCTGAAGCACGGAATAACCTTTGAGGTGCTTGCGCTGACGGAAAAAGGAATAGAAAGCCGCATTATCCGCGAGGAAACGGAATGGCAAAGCTGCATAGACCTTCTGCTTTGCGCTCCCTTTGCTAAAAAAGGCACGGTAAGCGAGCACAAATTCAAGGCTTATCTACACTACCACGTGGGAGGTGAGCCTTATGAAGCGTAGCCATATCCTGCAATGCCTTATGGGCGCGTTGCTTGCTTTTTCGTTTTCCGTAAGTGCCGTAGGACAGTTCGTTACGGGGCTTGAGCTTGGGGAGGCCGTCGGTGGGCTGATTCCGATATGCGCCGCGTTCTCCGCCCTTTGCGCCCTGCTGTTTTACTTCAGATTCGGTTGGTGCGCCGTGCTTTTGCTTTCGGCGGGAGGGGGATATTGGCTGTATAGCAGTACTGACGCAATCGACCAGTTCAGCTCTTTTCTCCGCAATCTGTCCTTTGGCTACTACAAGTCATACGGCGCGAGTATTCTTGGTCATAAGATGACCGACGAATACGAGCTGGTGCTGTTGAGCGTTGCGTTTCTTACCGCCGCCGCGGTAAGCTTCTGCATCTGCCGCGGAAAACGCCTGTGGACGGCTATTGCCGCCGCACTGTTTCCCCTTGCTTCGTTACTGCCCGTAAAGTCCTTTCAGCCCGATGCGTTATACGTTTCTATGACCTTGGCGGGCATAACCGTACTGCTTATAACCAACCACGCAAGAAGAAAGGATCCGGCGGGCTTTTTCCCCCTTGCTCTGCGCACGGGTGCCGCCGCGGCCGCGGCTTTGGCGCTGCTCTTCTGGCTCAACCCCGTGAAGGACTACGCTTTCCGCGCAGAGGAGCTGCGAGAAAAGGTAACCGGAGTTTTTGACAGAATAGAATCCTCCGTGGGAGACAAGCTCCCGGGAACTTCTCCTTCCCAAACCGTTGATCTGCGCTATCTCAGCTCCGGAAGCGGTTATACATACACCGTTATGCGCGTATCTTCCGACTTCGACGGCCCCCTGTATCTGCGCGGACGAAGCTACGATACCTACGACGGTATCTCCTGGACCTCCTCCAAAGGAAGAAGAGACGTTTTTAACAAGGGATCGTCCGCCGTGGGCACGGTGACCGTAACCGTAAACCGCGCGTCCGATACTTTGTTTTTCCCTTATTATCCAAGCAAAATACTCTATCTTACGGACGGCTTTTTGCACAACGCAAACGGTCAAAAGGAATATAAGCTTACCGTAACGAGCAAGCCCGTGGGCTTGAACGGATACGTTGCCGCCAACAGGGAGCTTCCCGACGCAACCCGGGAGTGGGCAAGCGCTCTTATTGCAGAGATAACCGATCCGGATATGTCCACCTCCGAGAAAGCAGAAAGTATAAAAAATTACGTAAGGAACAGCGCGGTTTACGATCTTTCCACCCCCACGATGGGCAATAGAGGCGACGATTTTGCCAAATGGTTCCTTTACGAAAGCGAAACGGGCTATTGTGCCCATTACGCCTCCGCCGCAACCGTGCTGCTGCGCGCCGCAGGCATATCTGCGCGATACGTGGAAGGCTATTACGTGAAGTGCATAGCGGGACAGGAAGTGACCGTTGACAATCACCGCGCTCACGCCTGGGCGGAGTATTACGACTCCCGCGCACGCGTGTGGCGCGTGCTTGAGGCAACGCCTGCGGATGCCCTTGAATGGACCTTTACCCCCGACGATGATCCGCCGCAGCCCGAGCCGCCCGAAACGGAGCCGCCCGAAACGGAGGCTCCGCCCATAATAACCGAGCCACCGCAAATACCCGACGATACCTCAAACGACGGCGAGAACACCGAGGCACCCGATACGGAAACGGACGTTGGAGATAACGGGGGAGAAAAGGAGCCTCAAAAGGCTTTCCGAATACCCGAGTCCATCAAAAGGCTGTTCCGGGCGGCACTCTTCGTTTTCCTCGTGCCGATACAGGCAAGCATCCGCATACGGGCAAAGCGCAAACGTTGGAACAAAAAAACGCCCAACGAGACCGCCCTTGCCCGCTTCAGACAGTGCGAGCTTTCGGCAAGGATGGCGGGAATCACCATCCCCCACGGCCTTGAGGCCATCGCCTTGAAGGCAAAATTCAGCCAACACACCGTATCGGAGCAGGAGCTTGCGGAATTTGAAGCATTCCGCACGGAGCTCATCTCCAAGATAAACGAAATGCCGCTGTACAAAAGACTGTTGCTTCGCTGGGTTTGCGCGATAGAATAGCACGTAACGAAAAAATGGTGTAAAGAAACTGCAGTTTCTTTACACCATTTTTTACGTCAAAAGATATTTAGCTTTCTCTCCATATCCGCAAGCAGGGCAAACTGATTGCGGCAACGAACGAGGTTGTGGTCGGGTCTGCTTATCTTGAAGTATTTATCCCCTTCCAGATAGTCCGTAAGGAAGCGCACGCCGCATTCAAGGGTCATCATCATGGCTCCAACGGGCAGGAGAGCGATCTCCGCCTCCGTAAGAGCTCCCGCGGCGCCATCGATAAAGCCTTTTTCCGCCGCGCCGTACAGCTCCTTATCAAAGCTCACCGTCGAAAGATCCTCCTCGTCCTCCGGGGCAGTGGTTGCGCCGTATCTGATAAGATCGCCGAAGTCGTTAACCGAATAACCGGGCATTACCGTATCAAGATCTATTACGGCAACGAGCTCTCCCGTGAGGGTATCAAAGAGAATATTATTGAGCTTGGTATCGTTATGGGTCACGCGCAGGGGAAGGGCTCCTTCCCTACGCGCCTTTTCAAGGGTCTCGGCAAAATCTTTTCGGGCGGCGGCAAACTCAAGCTCCGCCTTTACCGAAGCCGCTCTGCCGCAGGGGTCTGCCTTTGCCGCCCTCTCAAGGGAAGCAAAGCGCAGGGGGGTGTTATGAAAATTCTCTATGGTCTCGTGCAGGTTTTCGGCGGGCAGATCTCCAAGCTCCCGCAAAAATCTGCCGAACGCGCGGGCGCAGATATACATATCCTCCGCGCTTTCAAGCTTTTCGCGGGCTTCCGTATTCTCTATCAGAAGGCAAAGCCGCCAATATTCGTCACCAAAGCGCACAAAAGCTGCGCCGCCGTCGGTATTCACCACGGTAAGGGTGGCGCGGCACGGATCCTTTTTCTCCTCCGCCGCCTTTTTGCGGATATGCTCCGTCACCGCCACGAGATTTTCCATTACGTAGTCGGGACGGGGAAACACGGCAGAATTTATTTTTTGCAGAATATATCTTCCGCTCTCGGCAGTTACGGCAAAGGTGGAATTTATATGGCCGTTACCGAAGGGGCGGCATTCCGTTATGCTGCCAACGTGGGAATAGCTTGAAAGGACTTCTTCTGCGCGGGTCATTTACTTTCCCTCGTATGCGGAGGCGTATTCCTCCACGTCCACAAGCTCACCGCCCGCAAGACGGGAGCTTTCCGCCGCAAAAGCGATAATGTGATTATGTGCGGACTCACCTATATCACAAATAGAATCCCAGCGCTTGCCGTGAAGCAGATCCGCAAGAGCGCGGATAATGCCGTTATCACCGCCGCCGTGGCCTCCCACGATGCTTTCACCACTATCCGAGTAAATATCGTACAAGCGCTTTTCGCCCGTTGCAAGATCTATAACGTATATCTCCTTGCCGTCCATCTTTGCCTGTATCTCGCCCTTGGTGCCCATTATGCGGAGCACTCTGCCGCCTCTGTTGAAGGCACTCATGGTAAAGGCAACGCATATATCGTCCTCAAATTCCATATTTACGATCTGATGGTCGACCACGTCGTTCTTGCAACGGAACGCGCATCTGCCGTAATCGGTTTTGCGCAGGCTTTCCTCCACATCCGCATCCGTGGGCTCTATAAGCTTGGTTGCCGCGCAACGGAACCATCTGCTCTTTGACTTGAGATAGAGCTTTTCCGCATTATAGGGGCAGGTATCACCAACGGGGCAACCGTCCATACAGCGCTCGGGAGCGCCCTCGGGGGCGTTTTCTTCCCTGAAGTAGCTAAGTGAGCCGAAGCTTTGCACCTTTTTGCACTTTTTGCCGAGAAGCCACGCGAGGATGTCCATATCGTGGCAGGACTTTGCAAGAAGCATCATTGCGCTCTCGTCGGTCTTTGCCCAGTTGCCGCGAACGAAGCTGTGGCTCTGATGCACGTTACCCACGCCCTCGGTATGCTGAACGTTCATAACTCTGCCGATCTCGCCGGAATCAATGATGCGCTTTATGGCAATGAAGAAATCCGTAAAGCGCAGAACGTGGCAGACTATGACGAAAACGCCTTTTCTTCGGGCGGCTTCAGCCACCTGCACGCATTCCTCGGGAGTTGGAGCAATGGGCTTTTCAAGAAGCAGATTATACCCTTTTTCTATGGCAGCCATCGCGGGGGCAAAGTGATCTCTGTCCTGGGTGGAGATTATTGCAACGTCTCCGAGCTTTGGCATAGAAAGCAGCGGCTCCCAGCTTTCAAAGCACATATTATCGGGGAGAGAGTGCTTGTTTTTAATATAATCCCTTCTGTCCTTAACGGGCTCGGCAACGGCAACCACCTCAAAGGTATCGGGGTGCTCCTTTGCCATAATGTCCGTGTACGCCTTGCCGCGCAATCCTGCGCCGATAAGTATGACCTTCTTTTTTGCTTCGTTTTCCATAATATTCTCCTTTTATTTAGCAATATCCGCGCTCGTTACGGGAACAGCCTTGCGGAGATTCTCAAGAGTTGTGCGCACCTGATGCCCTACCTTGCCGCCCGAAAAGCAGATCTTTTCGTGCAGCTCGGCTATCTCGTCTATAAATGTGGGAAACTGCTTTTTCATGCCAATGGGTGAGCAACCGCCGTGGATATACCCCGTCAGCGGCAAAAGAGCCTTCTGGGGGATCATCTCCATGGATTTTTCCCCTGCGGCACGCGCCGCCTTTTTAAGATCAAGCTCCCCCTCGCTCCTTACCATAAAAACGTAGTTCTGTCCGCTTTTGCCAACGCAGACAAGAGTCTTATAAAGCGCCTCGGGGTCAACGCCTATACAGCGGGCGATCTCCCCCGCGCTCATCTGCCCGTTATCGTAGGTG
This sequence comes from Oscillospiraceae bacterium, assembly GCA_015064505.1. Lineage (GTDB taxonomy): Bacteria > Bacillota > Clostridia > Oscillospirales > CAG-272 > RUG12395. The sequence continues at coordinate 26,613 of SVSB01000027.1, read as the reverse complement.
AAATATTCGTATTCCGCCTTAAGAGCGTCCAGAATACGCATTACGTTTGTTTTTTCTTCTTTTTTTCCCATGGTGTGTCCTTTTCATAATATATTTTCGGGAGGACCAAGGCCCTCCCCTACGGAGATATCTGCCAAAGGCATTTTTTAAAATTCAGAAATATGCTGTATTTTTTCAACAGCGGTCTGCCGCCGTAAAATTGTTTCGTAGACGAGGAAAGGAGTTACGCTTGATCATCGACCGCAAGCGGTCGGCTAATCGAACCCCGAAGGGGTGAGCGCGCGAAGCGCCATCGCCTTGGCGATGCTGAAAACCCTTCGGTCGCGTCTATCTCGCTTGCGCGAGATACGTTACATCGAAGGCGTACTTACGTACGGCGAGGTGGAGTCCGTCGCACCTTCCGAAGTATACGGAGAACTTGCAACAGCGGTCTGCCGCCGTAAAATTGTTTCGTAGACGAGGAAAGGAGTTACGCTTGATCATCGACCGCAAGCGGTCGGCTCCCTTCGGTCGCGTCTATCTCGCTTGCGCGAGATACGATTGGATGACGGCGTATTTTCATACGCCGAAGTCAAGTGTGACGAACTTTCCGAAGTATACGGAAGAATTTTCAAGGCAGATCAATGGCTGTTCATATGAATCCCATAATATAACTTCCTATACGCCGACGGAGACATTTTTTCGTGATATTCAAAAAACTTCAAAAACAGCTGATAGCTTTCAAAGCCGCAGAGGGCGGCTACCTCGCTTATATTGTTTTCCGTTGAAAGGAGCATCTTTTTTGCGTAATCAAGGCGTTGCTTGATTATATATTTTTCCAGCGTTACACCCTTGTTCTGCTTGATAAGGCGGCTTAAATAATCGGAATTATATTTATATTTCTCCGATATTTCTCCCACGGTTATCTTACGGTTGGAATTTATACGCACCCACTCGCATATCTGCTCCGCAAGGGCGCTGGGGCTTGACTCCGCGGCGGAGACGGCGATCTCCGTAAGTATCAGCTCCAGCATCAGATCCAGAGTGCGGCGGGGATATTGAGGACTGTTTTCGTAATGAAAGAGCTGACGGATCAGCACCGATATCTGGGAGGCGGCACCGCGTATTACCTTGGCGGGTATATCGTCGGAAAAATGGAACCAATAAAAAGCCACGTCCTCCGTTTTTCTCGTTCCAAAGTGCCTCTTGCCCTTCTCCAGGGCTATAATATCGTTTTTCTCCAGCTCGTAGCTTATTCCGTCCTCTTCAATGCACACCTTTCCCCGCTGAACGAATATTATCTCGTTGCTTTCTATACGTCTTTCGGGGTGTATCCATTCGCCCGAACACTCAAACAAACCGCCGTTCAAATATCCCATATCGGAATTTCTCCTGTTTTTGCGCATATTAGGTATTTAAAATTCAAAATAATTATACTATAATGTAACTGTAATGTCAAACATCATTGCGAATTTTACATAAAGTGAGGATGCTATGAGAAAATACGAGCTTTTCACGGCAAAGGAAATAAGACCTGCGGGCTGGATGCTTCGTCAGCTTCAGATCGAGGCAGACGGACAGTCCGGTAATCTGGACAAAATGTGGCCCGACGTGCGCGAGAGTGCGTGGATCGGCGGCACCTGCGAGGGATGGGAGAGAGTTCCCTACTGGCTTGACGGCTTTATTCCCCTTGCTTACCTTCTTGATTCCGACGATATGAAGGCGCGTGCCAAGAAGTACGTTGACGCCATTATTGAAAGACAGTGCGAGGACGGCTGGATATGCCCCTGCACCGAGGATCAGCGCTTTGAATACGACATCTGGGCTCTGTTCCTTCTCTCCAAAACTCTTACCGTATATTACGATTGCACGGGTGATGAGAGAATACCCGACGTGCTCTACCGCGCAATGAAGAATTGCTACGGCTATATGAAGGAGGGTAAGATCGTTCTTGCCAAGTGGGGTATGCGCCGTTGGTTTGAGGCGTTCATCGCCCTTGATCTCCTTAACAAAAAGTACGGCGAAGCGTGGATAAAGGAGCTTGCCGTGATGATCCGCGACCAGGGAACCAAATGGGATTCTCTTACCGACCGCTGGATCACTCCCCTTAACAAGTGGACACAGGAAACGCACATCGTTAATATTATGATGGCGCTGAAGTACGAGGCTGTAAGCCACGAGCTCCTTGGCGAGGATTACACGGGAATCCCCGAAAAGCTTTACGACCATCTTTACAAGTATAACGGCACTCCCGTTGCCCTCTTTACGGGTGACGAGTGTCTTGCGGGTCTTTCCCCCATTCAGGGCACGGAGCTTTGCGCAGTGGTTGAGGAGATGTTCAGCTGTGAGCACCTCTTCGCTTACACCGGAAATACCAAATGGCTTGATATTCTTGAGAAGGTAAGCTTCAACGCACTTCCCGCCACCACCAGTGAAGATATGTGGACCCACCAGTACGTGCAGATGAGCAACCAGATAGACTGCACCACCTTCCCCGGCAAGCCCATCTTCCGCACCGTTGGCAAGCAGGCGCACATCTTCGGTCTTATGCCCCACTTCGGATGCTGCACCGCAAACCAGCCTCAGGGCTGGCCCAAGCTGATGCTTGCTTCCTTTATGAAGGCAGAGGACGGAATAGTCAGCGCCGTTACCGTTCCCGGAAGCGTTAAGACGCAGATAGACGGCAAGGCATTTGAAGTAAGCCTTGCAACCGACTTCCCCTTCCGTCCCGTATTTGATTACACCGTTACCGCCGCGGAACCCGTAAAGACCAAGCTCATTATCCGCGTTCCCTCCTATGCAAAGCACCTTACCGTAAACGGCAAGGCGGCAAGAGCAAAGGACGGCTTCCTTACCATTGAAAAGACCTGGAAGGGCACGGAAACCGTGCATATTGAGTACGAGCTTGAGGCAAAGATAGTACGCACCCCTGCAGGACTCTACTGCGCACAGATGGGATGCCTGGTATTCTCCCTGCCCCGCGAGTACGATAAGACCATGAAGGAATGGGTGGACCAGAGAGGCGTTGAGCGCAAGTTCCCCTACTGCGATTACGAGATCGCGGGCAAGGGCGAATGGCGCTACGGCTTTGAGAACGCACCCCTCGTTTGCGAGTTCAGAGGCATTGACAAGGACGTTCCCTTCTCCGAAAAGAATCCCGCAGTAGTGCTTAAGGCAAAGCTTTCCCCCATCAACTGGGAGCTTTGCGAGGGCTACGAGCGCGTTCCCGCCGCAAAGCCCTCCTCCCCCAAGGCGATAGGCGACGCCGAGGAAAAGGTATTTTACCCCTACGGCTGCTCCCGCCTCCGTATGACCGAGATGCCCTTTGCGCTCAGACGTAAGTAATATTTAAGGGGGTGTAAAGAAACACAGTTTCTTTACACCCCTTTTTTTCGTCCTCCCGCATCTTGTAAGGGCGGATCCCGTATCCGCCCGTTCGCCTTCTCCGGTGGGAGAAGGGGCGGCAAAGCCGACTGTCGCGTGCCACAAGGCCACGCTGTAGGATGAGGCGTTTTGCGGGGCGGCGCGTATCGTCACCACATCGTAGGGGGCGCCCGGAGGTCGTCCGCATTGTAGGGGCATACCGTATCCGCCCGCATTTCAATAAAAAAACGTGCCGTTGTCATCCTCGAGCGTAGCGAAGGATCTCGGCACGTTTTTTACTTTTCTTTTATCTTTTTCGCGGGGATTCCGCTTATTTCTGTATGAGAGTTGAGAACGTCTTACGCCTCGGGCACGATGGCATCGTTTTCGATCTCAAACGCGGTGGAGATAACGCCGCTTTCCGCATCCCAGCAGTCAACAGCCTTTATATCAACGGTGTAGCTGCCCTTACCGAGCGCGATATCATACGTAAAGGTCTTCAGCATCTTGGAGGCATCGGTAACGCAGAAGAAATCTGTAAGCGCGTGAATTTTCTTTACCTCTTCGCCGCTTGCATCCTTTACGGTGAAGGTATAGTGATGAACGAAATCATCATCCGTGCCTGCGGGGAAGGATATATTTACCGTGCCGTCACCCGCCTCTGCGGTCACGGTGCCGGTAAGAACGGGCGCCTCGTTTGCAGCCTCGCGTCCGTCGCGAGTGTACTTTTCAAGGTGAGAGCCCTCCGTATTGGGTGCCTCAAGATACCACGCTTCCTTTATCTCCGCGTTCTGAGAGAACATAATACGTGTGATCTTTACGTTGCCGTTTGCATCCGCCTGAACCATAAGTCCGGTGGAAACGTCGGAGTTGTCCATTACGGGCAGGGTGTTTTCCACCATATTTTCGTATTTATCAAGCTCAAAGGCGGTATTTGCGGTGGAGCCGGTGTTTACAGCGGTAAATTCTGTCTGCATAATGCAGCGCTCATCAAATATGGGGGAATGAGTGTGTCCGCTGAAGGTAACTACCTGCGGATACTTTTTAAGCACGGGGCCGAGGTTGAGGGAGCGCCATCTGTTGTGACCGGGCTCGAAATCGTCCTCACTGCCGTATACGGTGTTTGCAACGGTGGGGTGAGTTACGAAGAATACGTACTGATCGGGGTTTTCCGCGGTTATCTTTGCAAGAGTTTCATCGATCCACTCGAGCACGTCCTCGTCAAACTCTCCGTAAGGAGAAACAAGCGGCTCGGCAATTATGAAATGATAGTCGTTTATCACCGCGTGGCGGTAGCCCTTTGCAAGATCGTTTTCCACATCCATTGCAAAGTACTCGGCACCGAGGTAGGTGTTGTACAGGGAGGGAAGCTTGGAAAGCTCGCTTCTCGAATCGTGGTTACCTACGGTAACAAGCACGTTGGTGCCAAAGGAGGAATTTGCAAACTCCTTAACAATGATAGAAAAGCGGTTTATCTCTTTATGCGCATGCTCTTCATTTTTCGAGTTATTGCTTATCATATCACCCGCAACAACAACGGCGTCAAGTCCGTCCTCGTCCTTCGCTTCCGCAAAATCAAGAAGGATGTTGAGTGCTTTGGTGAAATTGGCCTTGTGTGCGGCTTCGCCCATTTCTATATGCACGTCGGAGATAGCGCCAAAGGAAAGAACTATGTTTTCCTCGTCGAAGGTCTTGTCATTCTGCTCGCCGTCATCGGGGTCCTCAATATCGGGGATGTCGGTGCCCGGCTCATCAGTTGCATTCTCGTTATACTTAAAATCAACGGAAGCGCCGATAAGGGTATACTTTCCGCCGACTGAGGAGCTGTTTACAACCGCGTACGGAACGGCGGTGAAGGTCTTGCCCTCGTAGCCGCCCTTATCAAACTCAAGCACTCCGTAGAAGGTAACGGGGGTGTCGCCGCCGGCATAGACGTAATCGTTGCTGTCTATATCGTAGCATACGGACTTTCCCACTATACCGCCCGCATTGCCCTCGGTAGACTGATAAGCGATATACTCACTGTTCTCTGCGGTAGCCATAAGAGCACCGAACTCCACAACGGGAGCTTTCTCATTCTCTATAAAGCCCACGCTCGTAATAAAGGGAACGCGGAGGGCGGGATAGGGCACGGGATTAACGCGCTTTTCTACGGTGTCCGTGGTAAACTTACCCGCGTCTATAACGTGGACCGTTTCCTCGGGGGCGGGAAGACCATCGCTTTCCATATCCATAAGCAAGTAGCAGATATTGTTGCTGTAATCGGCTATGGAGGAGGAGGTCACAAATGCGCCGCCCGTATACTGCTGATAGGATACGGCGGTGCGTCCGTCAGCGAAATACACCTTGGCGGTAAGATCATTAACAGGGGAAAGATCGACAGAACCCACGGAAGCGCCCTCGCCGATGAAGATATTGACTCTTGCCTCGGGAAGTCCCGTGACGGAGGAATCGGTGCCCGTTTTATGGCCGAATGAATTCAAGGTAGTAGAGCCGACTTTATTACCCACAAGAACGTTGAAGCCGTTACAGTTGATTATGACCGTCTGAAGTTCCTTCGTTTTTCCGGATTCTGCTGCCGTTGCATCGGAGGTGTATCCGGTGGTAACGTTGAAACCAAAGGCATTACTTAAGCCGCTTGGCTTGGGAGGATTTGCATCGGTATAAGATCCTCCGTTGGCGTAAAAGGCACAGGTATCGTTGACAGTCAGATCGTTATACTGCAGATACCAGTTCTTCGCCTTTGATGCCGCAATAAAATCAACGTAATCAAAAACTACGTCGCTGTTGAAGTACAAGGGGTTTACGGTTATAACGCAGGCGGTGTTCTTCTGGCGGTAATCGACATTGTTATAGACCGAGGTCACCGTTACCGTATCTCCCGCATCGGGAAGGTTGCTCTGACCGGTTTTTATGTAAGTCTGACCGCAAAGAACCGCAGTTCCGCCGACTCCGTACTCCGCAAGCTTTTCAAAGGCTGCCTGTATGGTCTTTACGGGTGCCTCGTCCGTAAATCCGTTATTGGCAGTATCTCCCAATTTATCGGAAAAGAAAATAACAGGCAGAGTGTCAACGACAGTTCCGCATTTTGAACAGCCGTAATAGGAAAACTCACCGTTTTCCACTACGTTTTCATACGTATGAGCACACTCCACAGCGAAAACGCCCATGCCGAAGGGCGAAGCGGAGATGCACGTCAAAGCGCACAAAAGGAGGCAAAATAATCTTTTAAAGCCTTTCATATCGCACCTCCTTAACCCAAAAGCCAGCTGACAAGGACAGCAGAGCCCTCTCCGGAGCCGGACTGTTCGGTAAGATTGTGCACGGTGTTGCCAACGCTGATAAAGTCAATACGCGGGGAAACGTATTTTTTCCTTTTCATAAGCACCTCTCAACGATTTTATTGTTTTTATTATACAATATGTAGAAGTGCAATTCAACAAACGAGAGCCGCAGTTGTTGTCCTTCTTTTATCATTTGTTGCTTTATACGACGAAAACCGCGTTTTTGCCTCCCGGAAAACGATTTGACATCTTGTTTTTTAAGTAGTATAATACTGTGAAGTAAACCTCATTCTTGTTACACGTTTTCACGGAGGAATTATGAAAAACGGACTTTTTATTATAGATGCACACTGCCATTGCTATCCCGCCGCCATTGCGGCAAAGGCGGCAAAGGCTATCGGCGTTTTTTACGATCACCAATCCTCCTGCGGCGGAACCGCAGAAGAGATAATAGAGGCAAACAAGCAGGCGGGCATTGATATGACACTTATTCAGTCGGCGGCAACGGTACCGCATCAGGTTGATAGCATCAACGCCTTTATTGCCGATACGGTGAGAAAATACCCAAAGAATTTCGTTGGCTTCGGCACTTTGCACCCCGATTCCGAAAACAGCGAAAAAGAAGCGGAAAGCCTTATGGAGATGGGGCTTCTGGGCGTTAAGATCCATAACGACTTTATCCGCGTTGCGGTGGACGATCCCCGCATGGACAAAATATACAGAATATGCGCAAACGCCCATCTGCCGCTTCTTTTACACACGGGCGACAAGCGCTACGATTTTACAAACCCGAACAGAATGGAAAAGGTGCTGAAGGCGAACCCCGATCTTACGGTCATCGGCGCGCACTTCGGCGGCTGGAGCGTTTGGGAAGAGGCAAGCACCCGCCTTGCGAAATTTGATAATCTTATGGTGGACTGCTCCTCCACCACCGCTTATATATCCCCCGAGCTTTGCAGGGAGCTTGTGCACCGTTACGGAGCGGAAAGAGTGCTTTTTGGCTCCGATTTCCCATATAATCATCCCGCAGAGGAGCTGGAGCGCACCCTTGCCCTCTCCCTTACCGATGAGGAGTACCGCCTTATTCTCGGCGAGAACGCAAAAAGATTGCTTGGATTGTAATAAAAAGCCCACGTAAAACTGCACTTTTCCGCGCTTTTTGCATTCCCAACGGTAAAAAGTTGACAACTACCCTTTTTTTATGATAAATTAGTGTCAGTGTTTTATCGTACCGGTTTTCTTTAATTTGCATAAATACCGTTTGCGATCGGAGGTAGATCTATATGGATAAAGTATCAAGCTGGGACTTTACCATGGCAAATTACGATGCCGTTTGGGGCTTTGCGGTTCAGCTGGGACTGTTGCTGCTTTTCCTTATGCTGGGCAATATTTTAAGGCGAAAGATCCCCTTGTTCAGAAGCTGTCTGATTCCCTCTGCGCTTCTTGGAGGAGGCGTACTGCTTTTGGTCGATATCATCTGCAAGCAGTGCGGTTTCATCCTCGTTGACAACAGGCTTATGCAGGTAATTACCTACCATTGCCTTGCCATCGGCTTTGCATCCATGACCCTTAAGACGGAAAAAAGCTCCCACAAGACAAACAAAACGCAGGTCGTGGAATTCGGAGCGCTTCAGGGCGGCTCCTATATGCTGCAGGCATTCGTGGGTCTCGGCATAACAATCGTCCTCTTCCTGCTGACCAAAAACGGCAATAAGATAATATCCTACGTATGCGGTCTGATACTTCCTCTTGCATACGGACAGGGCCCCGGCAACGCCCTCAGCTGGGATATTAACTTCACCAATACCGAGGCGGCGCAGTTTGCGGGCAACGGAAGCTTCGGACTTTCCCTTGCTTCCATCGGTTTCGTGGTTGCTTCCGTTTTCGGCGTGCTCTACATAAATATCCATAAGAAGCGCGGCGGTCTTTACGTCCGCAGTCAGGGCTGTGCAAACGTTACCAAAGCCGATAACGGCAACGGGCATAACGAGATCCCCGATAATGAATCCGTGGATAAATTCACAATCCAGGCAGGCTTCGTTGCCCTTGCGTACGCCCTCTCATTTGGCTTTATGTTCCTTCTCGGCAAGCTTTCCGCCTTTACGAACAGCATTGCCTGGGGCTTTAACTTTTTGTGGGCATCCCTTGCCGCAATGCTTATAAAGCTCGTTGTCAAGCGCTTAAGAAAAAACAGCCTTATGAACCGCGAATACATAAACAATTATCAGATGGACAGAATATCCGGCTTTGCCTTCGACCTGATGATAGTTGCGGGCGTTGCCGCCATTGAGATAAACGATATCAAGAACTACATCCTCCCCATCGTTATCTTAAGCATCGTTGGCTCCATCATTACTTATATTTACATCCGCACGGTTGCAAAGGAATGCTTCAAGGGCTTTGAGCACGAGTTTTTCCTGATGAGCTTCGGCACCTTGACGGGCACCGCATCAAACGGTATGATACTTATGAAGGAAATCGACCCCGGCTTGAGAACTCCCACCTCCAGCCTTTACATCCTCTCCAACTTTCCCGCTATGGTAATGATAGCGCCCCTGCTTCTTTTCCTCGGCTTCGCGGGAAGCTCCTTTACAAACGCCGTTATCGCCTGCTGCGTATTCTTCGTGCTGTGGCTTGCTTACACTGCGTATCTGTTCCGCAGAAGGATATTCAAAAAGAAATACGAAAACAAACCCGTGCCCGTCTGGAGGGACGAGGAATAACGCAAATAACGAAAAAAAGCGCACCGCACCGTCGGTGCGCTTTTTTGTGCTCTGCAGTGCTCTAAAACATTGACAACGTACGGCACGAAATGGTAAAATATTTTTATACGCTTTATATCGGAGGTTAATATGAACGATAACGTAAAAAAAGTATATTCCGTTCTGACGGAGAATCTTTCCTCTGTCATCGTTGGAAAAGAAAGGGTTTGCGAGCTTGCGGTTATTTCCTTGCTCTGCGGCGGTCATATTCTTTTGGACGACGTGCCCGGCACGGGAAAGACAGTTTTTGCAAAGACCTTTGCCGCATCCCTCTCCCTTGACTTCAAGCGCGTGCAATGCGTTCCCGATATGCTCCCCTCCGACCTTATGGGCGTTAACTTCTTTGATATGAAGCTCTCCGAGTTCCGCTTTATTCCCGGCCCCGTATTTACGGGCATTCTGCTGGCAGACGAGGTGAACCGCGCAATGCCAAAGACCCAGGCGGGTCTTCTTGAATGCATGGAGGAAAGACAGGTATCCGTGGACGGAAGAACCTATGAGATTCCCTCTCCCTTTATGGTAATTGCCACACAAAATCCCCTTGAGACCAAGGGTACCTTTGAGCTGCCCGAGGCACAGCTTGACCGTTTTCTTATCAAAACGGATATGGGCTATCCCACCCACGGCGAGAACGTGGAGATACTGCGCCGCAAGCTGAACGGCGCCGCCGCCCCCGCGCTGAAAACCGTGGACAAGGAGACCGTCCTTGCCGCAAGCCGCGAGCTTGAGGATATTTACGTTTGCGACGATATACTTGATTACGCCTCCACCCTTTGCGAGAGCACCCGCGTTGGCAGTGATATCCTTCTGGGAGCCAGCCCCCGTGCCCTTATACACCTGCTCTACGTTGCAAGAGGCTATGCGGCAATAAGAGGCCGCGACCACGTTATCCCCGACGACGTGAAGGACGCCGCCTGCCCCGTGCTTGCCCACAGAATAATCTTCCGCAACAGCTTCGGAACGGATAAAAACAAGGGTAAGACCTTTATTGAAAAGCTGCTTGAAACCACCCCCGTGCCCACGGAGCAGATCGATTTTTCCCGCAGATAACGTATGGACGAGCTGTGTTCGTCCTTATATAAAAGATTGTAGGGGCGACCACCGGTCGTCCGATTGTAGGGGCGAACTGTGTTCGCCCGTGGATAAAAGAAAGAAAACCGCCAAACCGGTTTTCAACCTTAATTATTCATTATTCATTATTCATTTCCGCATCGCGGGAGGAGCAAGCCCCTCCCCTACGATTGGGGTGTATTATGCAATACGTAATTTTATTTTTCACTTGGCTGTTCACGACTCCGTGGGCCCTTGCGCTGCTTATTATTGCCGCCTGCGCCGTTTGCCTGCGGCTTTGGTACGTGGCGGTAAAGACCAAGTACATAGGCCACTGCCTTTACGAGCGCGCCTTTTCAAGCGACGGAGCCTTTGCGGGGGAGGAGTTTACCCTTACCGAAACGGTAACCAATCCCACCCTCGTGCCGCTGTTTTTTGTGAACTACGAGTTTTTTATGCCCGAGGGGCTGACCGTTGACGGTGTTTACTGCTCCTCTTACAGCAAAAAGGCAAGCGTTTTCCATCTGCTTCCCCGCTCCACCGTAAAAAAGGTGCACACGGTTTATTCCGATAACCGCGGATATTACAAAATAGAGAACGCCGCGGTAGTTTACCGCAAGACCTACTACGAGCTTGAATGCAGCGCGGAGATACACGTCTACCCCGATTGCTCGAGGCTGAATTTTGATATGGACTCCGATATCTACAGAGCAGGAGAAATAATCTCCCGCCGCCGTATACCGGAGGATCCCTTCTGCTTTGCGGGCATAAGGGAATACCGCCCCGGGGACGCCCTGCGCAGCATCAACTTCAAGGCAAGCGCACACTCCTTTGTGAACGGAGTGCGCACCCTGATGACAAACGAATACGAAAGCTCCCGTAATTACGACACCATGATACTCCTTGACAGCGTTTCCTACAGCGAAAACGGCTTTTCCCCCGAGGAGAGCAAGGAGGTATACGAAAGCGCCCTTGACGCCGCCTGCTATCTTTTCTGCAGAACGGTGGAATGCGGCGGCAGAGTGGGCTTTGCCACCAACTCCCCAACCAAAAACAATCAAAGCACCGTCGTGCCCTGCGGAAGCGGAGCCGCCCAGAACAAAGAGATACTTGAATGCTTTGCGGAGATGTCTTACTACTCCCAGCGCTCCTATTCCTTTGACGCTCTTATCAAGGCGGCGCTCCCAAAATCCCCCAGAGGGATCGATTTCTATTTTATCTGCACCTACGTAAGCGATCAGCTGGCGGAAACCATCTCCCTTTTCCGCTCCGCAGGCTATAATATCTATGTGCTCAACACCACTGACGGTAAGAACGGTTAAAAAATAAAGAGGATAGGATTCTCATCCGAAAGGAGCAGACTATGAAACGAAAACTGAATAAGCTTCTCCTTTCTCACGCGGGAACGGCGATACTGTTTCTGCTTTTCTGCGATGCGATAATTTTCTATTGGTATGCGGCGCTTTATATGCGCCACCGCATACTTTTCCCCGTTTTTCTGTTGCTTGCCGCCGCCTGCGCCATTCCCGCTTACAAGCTCTTTATCTTTCTGTGGCGCAACAAATGGCGGGATAAGATTTCAGCCGCCGCCAAAAGAATATACTCAAAATACGGCGCACGCCTTTTCCGCGCACTGGAAAAGCTGGGCTTTGGAAACGAGGACCGTCTCGGCGGTCGCTCCAGCATTATATTCAACTTCCGAAGTGAAAAGGAAAGCACGAAAAAGAAAAAGCCACCCAAGTGGAAAAATCTGAAAAACGAAAAACAGCGCCTTGGCTATCTCTACCGCGCCGTGATAATGAAAAAGCTGAAAAAGGGCGAAAAGATATACGCCTTTGAAACTCCGCATAATATAAACAAGCGCATCCCAACGGAGGGAGCGGAGTCGGAGATAATGGATATGTACTGCAAAATGCGCTACAGCACTCTTTCCCCCGACGGGGAGGACGTTGACCGCCTGAAGCGTGAGCTTGAGGCGTGATCTTCCCTTCATTCCCGTTTATTGCCGCCAACGTTATTCTTAAAATCGTTTATAATGTTGACAAGTGAACATTTATATAGTATACTAATACAAGTTAATTTGGTTGATAATGCCTTTAAGGAGCTATTATGAGAGAATTCGTTATATACGCGGACTCCGCTTGCGATATGAGTCCCGAGATACTTGCAAAATGGGGCGTACCCTACAGCTCTCTTACCTTCCGCTTTGACGGCGAGGATAAGGAGTACGCCAACGGCGATATGGTAAGCACCGAGTTCTACGACAGGATGCGCAAGGGCGGCGTTGCAAAGACTGCCGCCGTTAACAGCGAGATGTTCCGCGAGGGCTTTGAGAAGCTTGCCCTTGAAAACAAGGATATTCTTTACCTCGGTTTTTCTTCAGGACTCAGCACCACGGTGAACAGCGCGCGCATTGCCGCAAAGGAGGTATGCGAGGCTCATCCCGAATGCAAAATACTTATAGTTGACACTCTTTCCGCCTCCGCAGGCTACGGACTGATGCTCCGCGCCGTTCTTGATAAGAAGGAGGAGGGCGCAAGCCTTGAGGAATGCGCAGATTACGCGGAGAGTCTTGTTCTCGGCAACTGCCATTGGTTCACCGTTGACGATCTGGTATATCTTAAGCGCGGCGGAAGAATCAGCCCCACGGCTGCGTTCTTCGGCAACGCCATGGGCATCAAGCCCGTTATGCACATGGATAACGAAGGTCATCTGGTTAACGTTAATAAGGTGCGCGGCAGAAGAACTGCCGTTGCCGCTCTTGCCGATAAATATACGGAGCTTGCCGTTACCCCCGATAAGGGCAGGATCTTCATCAGCCACGGCGATTGCGAGGCGGATGCAAAGCTGCTTGCCAAGATGATTGAGGATAAGCACGGCGTTAAGACCGAGATAATCACGGACGTTGGACCCGTTATCGGCGCCCATTCAGGTCCCGGCACCCTTGCACTGTTCTTTGTTGGCAGGGAAAGATAAAAGGAGAACTACTTTTTATGTTCAAAAGCGATAAGAGCAAGAAGAAAAAGAAGGGCGAGGACGCAAAGGGTCTTAAATACCTTGGCGGTATGCTCCTTTCCAAGATGGCGGCGGGCGGCGCGGCGCTTCTGCGCAGAAATGCGGAAAAGGTAAACAACCTTAACGTGTTCCCCGTTCCCGACGGCGACACCGGCGACAATATGAGAATGACCATCGAAAGCGGTATCGCGGCTCTGGAAACTCTGGAAACCGACGATATTGCCGAGGTTATGAAGGTTCTGAGTCACGGAATGCTTCTGGGCGCACGCGGCAACAGCGGAGTTATCCTCTCCCAGTTCTTTGCAGGCACCTACAAGGGTCTTGACGGAGTGGAAAAGGCAGACCCTCAAGCTCTCGGAAAAGCCCTTGAGAAGGGCGTTGAGCAGGCTTACGGCTCCGTTATGACTCCTACCGAAGGAACCATTCTTACCGTTGCCAGAGAGGCAGTTGAATACGCAAACTCCCGCATAAACGAGGCAAGCACCATCCGCAGCTATTTTGCGGATCTTGCAAGAGAGATGCACGACTCCCTGGAGCGCACCCCCGAGCTGCTCTCCACCCTTAAAGAAGCGGGCGTGGTTGACAGCGGCGGAGCGGGACTTTTCTACATTATCGACGGCTTTAACCGCGTGCTTAACGGCGAGGAGATAGAGGGCGGCGACGCACCCGCTCCCAAGGCCTCCACCGTGCTTAACACCTCCTTTAACGCGGACAGCGAAATGACCTACGGCTATTGCACCGAGGCGCTTTTGCAGCTGCAGAACAAAAAATGCGATCCCGAAAAATTCGACGTTGACGCCCTGAAGGTTTTTCTTTCCGCCATCGGTGATTCCGTGGTGGCTTTCAAAACCGAGAGCATAGTTAAGCTGCACGTGCATACCCTCACCCCCGAAAAGGTGCTGGAGCATTGCAGAAAATACGGAGAATTTCTTACCGTTAAGATAGAAAATATGTCCGTTCAGCACACGGATCTTGAAAACGGCGAGAAGCAGGCAGAGCCCGCAACTCCCCCCAAGCCCAAGGAAAAGAAAAAATACGCCGTGGTTGCAGTATGCAACGGAGAGGGCGTTGAGGATCTTTACCGCGAGCTTGGTGCCGACGAGATAATCTACGGCGGACAGACTCATAACCCCTCCACAAACGAATTTCTTGACGCGTTCTCCCGCATCTACGCGGAGCATATCTTCGTTTTCCCCAATAACGGAAACGTGCTGATGGCGGCACAGCAGGCGGCAGATATCTACAAGGACGCCGCAGTGCACGTGCTGGCAAGCAAAAACATCGGAATGGGCTACGTTGCCCTCTCCACCGCCGACTTCAGCTGCGAGGATGCGGCAATGATCGAGCAGGGTATGAAGGAGGCAATGCAGAGCATTATCTCCGGCTACGTTTCCCCCTCCATCCGCGATGCGGATCTTAACGGCGTTCACATCAAGAACGGCGACACCATCGGAATCATCGAAAAGGAAGTGGTGGTCTCCTCCCAGAACCGTCTGGAGGCGGCGCACGTGCTTGCAAGCCTTATGCTTGAGGGCAGATATATGCTTACCGTCTTCTGCGGCAAGGAAGCGGACGAGATGGAGCAGATGGCGCTGACGGAGATCCTCGCCGAGGCAAGACCCGATGCGGAGATATACTTCATCCCCGCAGGTCAGGACATTTACCCCTACATCTTCGTTGCGGAATAAATAACAAACAGGACTGCAAAAATTGCGTGTTATTCTTAACGAATAACACGCAATTTTACAGTCCTTATTTATTGACAAATCCCACGGGCGAGAGTATAATATTTGGGTATTCTTTTTGAAAGGAACTTTTTTATGAAGCTTTTTAACAGACTTATTGCTATTGTGCTTGCGATACTTACCGTATTTGCACTTGCGGCTTGCGGATCCTCCACAAATGGCGACAACGTGGGCGGTGTGGATAACAAAAACGACAAGAACGACAAGGTAAGCACCGTTGAGATCTCCGATGCCATCAAGGCGGCAATGGAAAAAAACAAGCATCTGACTCAGGCAAACTACTTCTTCGTAGAAGACGGCACCGTTCTCACTCTCGGCGGAGATTCCGAGAAGAAATATGCGGGAGAATATTCAAAGCTTACGGGCGTTAAGCAGCTTATTGCAGGTGCGGGTCTTTCTTCCTTCGCGCTTACGGAGTCAGGCGAGCTTTATTGCCGTGACGCCAAGATTGCGGAAAACGTCAGCATGATGGCGTACTGCACCACCAACGTAAACGTTGAAGGCTTCTGCGTTATAAACAACGAGTTGAGAAGGGTAGACAGCTATCAGCATCTTCAGGATAACGCACTGAACTATATGTTCAAGAATTACCCCTCCGAGGATAAGCTTACGGGCGATATCGCCTTTATTGAGGTTGATAAGCACGACTTCATCGCGCTTAATACCGAGGGCAAATTCTTTGCTTACTGGACAAGTGAAGAATACAGCCAGCTTGATTACACAAGCTTTGAGGATCTTTGCATAGTTGATATCGCAAAGAAGATGAAGGTTATGGGCGGCGGAGTACAGTCCCTTACCGTTGCTGGCGTGAAAGGCGACGGCACCCCCGTTGCAACCGGCACCTACGCAAACGATATCCTCTCCTGGGGCAAGCTTGCGGATCTTGCAATGTCCGACGGTATCATCGTTGGCCTTACCGAGGACGGCAAGGTGAAGATGACGGGCGACTACGCCGAAAAGATGAAGAGCATCGTTGAAGGCTGGACCAATATCGTTGCGATCGAAGTTGGCCACGCAACGGGAGGCAACATTGATGACATCGTCACCGCCATCGACTCCGACGGAACCTTCCACTTTGCCTGCATTATGAACGAATATAACGAGCCTGAAACGGGTACCATTTCCGTTGACGGCGTTACGGGCGGCCGTTCCTGCCATAAATACGTCAACGGCACCGAGTTTTATACCACCTACGAAGGCAAGTGGGAAGAAAATACCGACGAATAAAGGTTTTTTACCAAATATATTGACAAAGCTGTGCTTTGCTGTTATAATGACATAAATGCAGGATGCCGCTGGATTTCCTGCATACTGAAAATTAGAATAGAGGTCGCGCGTGACAAGATTAGGTGCGGTGTAAGCCTTCGCAGGGCGTTGCCGCAGTGAAAGGGGATCGCGCCGAGGGCAGCCAAGGCGCACGGCTGTATCCGGGACGGGGGATAATATCCCACGGACTGTCGCATCTTTTTGCGGAGTACTATCAATATTTTCTGTGGCTATAGCCATAATTTGCTATGCTTTTTGATAGACCGATCCGCAAGGATCGGTCTGTTTGTTTAGAAAGGAAATAAAAATGAAGAAGACTATCTTTGAGGGAGCCGCAACGGCTCTGATTACCCCCCTTACCGAGCAGGGAGTGGACTATAACGCCTTAGGCAGGCTTATTGACTGGCAGATAGATTGCGGCATTGACGCTCTCGTTATCTGCGGTACAACGGGCGAGGGCTCTACCCTTACGGACGAGGAGCACCGCGCCGCCATTGAGTACGCCGTTAAGCGTGCAAATAAAAGAGTTCCCATAATTGCGGGTACCGGCTCTAACGACACCGCTTATGCCGTTGATCTTACCAAATTTGCTTACGACGTTGGAGCCGACGCTTCCCTCGTTGTTACCCCATATTACAACAAGGCCACTCAAAAGGGTCTTATCAAGATGTTTGAGACCATTGCAGACGCCGCTCCCCTGCCAATGATCCTTTATAACGTGCCCTCCCGCACGGGCTGTGCCATTGCACCCTCTACCTACGCCGCCCTTGCGGATCACCCCAATATCGTTGCCATAAAGGAGGCAAACGGCGATATCTCCAAGATAGCGGAGACCGTGAAGCTGGTGGGCGACAAGCTTGATATCTACAGCGGCAACGACGATCAGATCGTTCCCGTGCTTTCCCTTGGAGGCAAGGGCGTTATCTCCGTCCTTTCCAACCTTATCCCCGCCGAGACCTCCGAGATCTGCAAGAGCTTTCTGCGCGGCGACGTAATAAAGAGCCGCAAGATGCAGCTTGAATATCTTGATCTTATAAATACCCTCTTCTGCGAGGTAAACCCCATTCCCGTTAAGGCGGCAATGGCGGCAATGGGCTTTTGCGAGAATTATCTCCGTCTGCCCCTTACCCCCATGGAGGAGGCAAACGAGGCAAAGCTTATCTCCCTTATGAAGGGACATGGGATTATTTAAGAAGATAATAGATAATAGATAATAGATAATAGAAACGGAACTGATATGAACGTAATCGTATGCGGAGCAGGCGGAAAAATGGGCGAAAAGCTCATTGCCTCCATAGAAAGCGGCTTTAACGGCGCAACCGTTGCCGCCGCAGTTGATATCAATATGCCCTCGGGCAATTACCCATGCTACAGGGATATTTCCGAGGTACGGGAAAACGCCGACGTCATTATCGACTTTTCCCATCACACGGCAATAAAGGCGCTCACGGAATACGCAGTAAGTAAAAATATCCCTCTGGTTATTGCCACAACGGGTCACACGGAGGAGGAAAAGGCGCTTGCCCTTGCGGCATCCGAAAAAATACCCGTTTTTATGTCGGGCAATATGAGCATCGGTATTGCGCTCCTTATGGAGCTTGTGCGCCGCACCGTGGAGGTATTTCCCGAGGCGGACGTGGAGATAGTTGAGGTGCACCACAATCAGAAGGTGGACGTGCCCAGCGGCACCGCACTGATGCTTGCAAACACCGTGAAAGACGCAAGAGGCGGCGAGTTCAATATCGGACGCCACGAAAACGGCAAGAGAAAGCAGGGGGAGATAGGTATTCATTCCCTGCGCACGGGAAAGGTCATCGGAGAGCACGAGGTACGCATCGACACGGGCAGCCAGACCATTACCCTGAAGCACGAAAGCCACGGCAGAGAGCTTTTTGCGGAGGGCGCGCTCTGTGCCGCCGCGTATATTTCCGTCCTTGATAAGGGCTTTTATACCGTTAGCGATATGATAGGAAGAGATTGCAAATGATCTGCAAGAATATAGGAATCAACGAAAAGGGACACCTGACCTTTGCGGGACGGGATACCGTGGAGCTTGCGGCAAAGTACGGCACTCCCCTTTACCTGCTTGACGAGGAGCGCGTCAGAGAAAACTGCCGCGTTTATAAAAACGCCCTCTCCCGCGAGCTGGGAGAAGCTTCCCTGCCCCTTTACGCGGGCAAGGCCCTTTGCGTGAAGGACGTTTACCGCATTATGCGCGAGGAAAAGATGGGCATTGACGTGGTATCCTGCGGAGAGATATTCACCGCCTGGTCTGCGGGATTTCCCATGGAGAACGCATACTTCCACGGTAATAACAAGACCGACGAGGACGTGCGCTTTGCCTTTGAAAAGGGCGTTGGCTGCTTCGTTTGCGATAACGAGGAGGAGCTTTGCGCCATAGAGAGAGAGGCTGCCGAGAGAAACACCGTGCAAAAGGTGCTTATCCGCGTTGCCCCCGGCATAGACCCGCATACCCACAAGGCCATCTCCACGGGAAGCATAGATTCCAAGTTTGGAACCGCTATTGAAACGGGACAGGCAATGGAGCTGGTTTCTCTGGCTCTTTCAAAAAAGCACGTAGCTCTTGCGGGATTGCACTGCCATATCGGCTCCCAGATATTTGAAACACAGCCATTCTGCGACGCGGCAGACATTATGCTCCGCTTTATGGCAGAGATAAAAAAGGAGATGGGATGCACCCTTACGGAGCTTAATCTGGGCGGCGGTATCGGCGTGAGATATCTTGAAAGCCACCCCGAGATAGACGTTGACGGCTATATTACCGAGGTTGCCGCCCATATAAAGAGCGCCGCGAAGGCTCTCTCCTTCCCCCTGCCCGCCATAAGACTTGAGCCGGGCAGAAGCATAGTTGCCGACGCGGGTATGACTCTTTATTCCGCAGGTGCCGTCAAGAGGATACCCGGCTTTAAAAACTACCTTTCCGTTGACGGCGGAATGGCGGACAACCCCCGCTACGCCCTCTATCAAAGCCCCTATACGGTGGAGATAGCCAACAAGATGAACGAGGAAAAGACCTTCGTTTGCACCGTTGCGGGACGTTGCTGTGAAAGCGGCGACATGATACAGGAGAACGTGCCCCTGCCTGAGCCCGAGAGAGGAGACACGGTTGCCGTTTGCACCACGGGCGCTTATAATTACGCAATGGCATCAAACTATAACCGTCTCCCCCGTCCTCCAATGATAACCCTCACTGCAAACGGAGAGCATATTGCCGTTAAACGCGAAAGTCTTGAGGATCTTATAAGAAACGAGCTGTAAAGAAAAACAGCAGTAAAAAAGACAGAGAATTTTTACGTGATGTCCTTAACGAACAATCACAAGTACAGAAACCGCAGATTGATTATCTGCGGTTTTTGTGATATAATAGGGATAGGGGCATAGCCCGATGCATTTGTAATACAAACGCGAAATCGGCGATGAACAGAGGAGTATAGGATGAAGTGTGGAATATGCGTGTGTATAAAAAGCCTTCTCCTGTGGGAGAAGGGGGACCGCGCCAGCGGTGGATGAGGAGTCGAAATGATACCTTACAATAAAAATCTCGTGACAAACGCCCGAACTCTGCGAAAAAACATGACACCCGAAGAAAAGCATCTGTGGTATGATTTTTTTAAAAGATTGCCCTATAACGTCAGGCGCCAGCATAATATTGAAAACTATATCGTTGATTTTTACATAGCGGAAAAGAAGATTGTAATTGAGGTAGACGGCAGACAGCACCTATTACCCGAGCACAAAGAAGCAAACAAACAAAGAGATGCGGTCTTATTTTCTTGGGGGATAACTGTTTTACGATATTCTAACGATAGCATACGAAACAATTTCAACACTGTTACAGCGGATATATTGAAGCATCTTGGTTTGGATTATAGCGATCTTAAGCCAGTGAGATAACACCTCATCCACCACTTCGTGGTCCCCCTTCTCCCGCTGGAGAAGGCTTTTTGTAATCCGCTCTCCTGTCTATAAAAAATAAAATTCCCACAAACCGTTTGATTGGTTTGTGGGAATTTTACGTTGTGGCGATTTTTCAAATAAGAACTACACCCTTTACGTTCTCTGTCTTTTGCTTTTAATTTTGCTTTTGTACGGTCTTGTACTCATCGTAGAACTTATAATATACGCATCTTTGGGATTTTGAGTTGAGATATCTTGCCATCTCGTCCTCGTCAAGGCGCATGGAGCAAACGTACTCCTCCCATTCCTCGTCGTATACGTAATATTCACAGCTCTCGCAATTATATCCCGTATTTTCCTTATTATCCGCCATTTCTTCACCCTTATTCAATAGTAAGCTTATAGCCGCAGCCGCGCACCGTTTCTATGACCGCGCCCGTGCCCGCAAGCTTCTGCCGCAGACCGTTTATATGTACGTCTACCGTGCGGCTCTCTCCGTCGAATTCATAACCCCATACTCCCCGCAAAAGCTTATCCCGCGAGAGAGCAAAGCCGGGATTTTCAAAAAACATACAAAGGAGATCAAACTCCTTTTGGGATATCGCCACTTCCCTATCTCCGCAAATAAGCTGATGTCTGTCGGGGGAGAAGCGAAGACCTCGGGCAAAATAATCCCTGTGCTTCTTTTCGGCGGCGCAGTTCTTACAGCCAGCCGTGCGGCGAAGCACCGCCCTTATTCTTGAAACCAGCTCCATATTGCCAAAGGGCTTGGTTATATAATCGTCGGCACCCGCGTCAAGCCCCTCCACCTTATCGTATTCGGAAGATCGGGCGGAAAGGATTATAACGGGTATCATATCCGTGGTATGCTGACGGCGGAGCCATCTTAAAACGGATATGCCGTCCTCCTCCGTAAGCATAAGTGCAAGAAGCACCATATCCGGCTGTTTAATTTTGACCGCCTCGCGGAAGGCTTTTGGCGTATCGAAACCTTCAAAGTCCATGCCCGCGTTTTTAAGCACGCTCTCCACGTGGTCGCGCACGCCACCGTGGCTTTCAAGCATATATACCAACTGTTTTTTCATCACATCAACTGCTGTTCGTTAATTATCAGCTTAAAGGAAAGACCGAGAGTTTCCGCCGCCTTGCGGCAAAGTATCATTCTGCCCAGGAATATCTCAAAATAATCCATAATGGAGCTGTTTGAGGTATCAACCGACAGCTTGAGCTTCACTATGGTGCGATCGCCGTTTATCTTCAGCTCCGATTTCTTGACGGAATAGTTTACCCTGTCGTGAATATCGAAGGTGGAGGGGTCTATATTGCGCACGCGACTGCGGCGCACGTCCGATTTATCCGCCAGAATAAGGGCGGCGGCAACTGCGTTTACGGGTACTCCCGTGCCCTCGTCGTGATTTCCAATGGCGCAAACGATGGTTGCGATATCCTCTGCGGGAATGCCGTATCTGTCAAGGATACGGAACGCCATTACGGCACCGCTTTGGCTGTGCTCGGAGCGATTTACCAGATTTCCGATATCGTGAAGATATCCCGCCGCAAGGGCAAGCTCACATTGGTGCTCCGAATATCCCATAGTGCGCAGGATATACTCCGCCGTGTCTGCCACGCGGGTAACGTGGGCAAAGCTGTGCTCCGTATACCCAAGCACCTTAAGGGATTCGTCTGCCATTTTTATATAGGTCTTTATACTTTCGTCGTTTTTAAGTCTTTCGTAAAGGCTCATATTTACCTCTGTTAGTTTTACTTCATATTGATGCGCTTTTGAATATCTTCAATAGACGGGAGCTGTTTACTAAACGCTTCGGGCAGCTCGCCGATTATCTTATATTCACTCACACCGATAGGCTTGGACATATCTTTGAGGGCGTATTCCGCAACTACGTTGTTCTTGCTTTTGCAAAGCAACAAGCCAATGCTGGGATTATCTTTATCTGACTTCAAAATACCGTCCACGGCAGACAGATAAAAGTTAAGCTGACCGGCGTAATCAGGCTTAAAATCGCCCGTCTTTAATTCTATTACAAAATAGCAACGCAAATTGAGATTATAGAACAGCAGATCTATATAAAAATCGTCGCCCCCTACGTTAAGGTGATATTGATTGCCGATAAAAGCAAAGCCGGTTCCAAGTTCCAAAAGAAGCTTGGTTACGTCCTTCACGAGAGCCTGTTCAATATCTCTTTCTACCATATCTTCCTTGAACGGAATGAAATCAAAAATATATGGATCCTTCATGGTCTGTGTTGCCAATTCACTTTGAGGAGCAAGCAATCTTTCTTCAAAGTTGTTGATCTTATCCGCCATAGTCTGGCGCTGATACAGTCCGCTTTCGATCTGATGAACGAGTACGGTGCGAGACCATCCGTTTTCAATAGTCTTTTCTACATACCAATTTCGAATCTTGCTATCCGAAATCTTATCCAAAAGAACTACAGTGTGTCCCCACGGGATTTGTGCAACAGCCCGTTGCACAAATTCTTCGTCATCATAGGTCGTGGCAAACTTCGCCATATATTTAAGATTTCTGACAGAATATCCCTTTGCTTCGGGAAATGAGAGTTTTATGTCAGCGGCAAGATTATCTATAAATTTATTGCCCCAGGACTTATGCTCGTTGATAACGCGGCCAATCCTGTAATAAAGCATGATCAATTCTTTATTAACGCTCAATACGGCTTTGTACTGCGCCTGTCTTATCTCCCGTTTGATCATCTGAACCAAGTCCAGATATTCATTGCTGTTCATTAACATTTTCCGATACTCCGTTCATTTCTCTCTTATGATGATAACACAACTCTTTCGTTTTGTAAATGAAATATACATATAATTATTGACAAATCCCATCTATGCTGTTACAATATGAGAACAGTTCTCAAATTTGGAGATAATAATGAATTACAACACAAAAAGCCGCAGAGAGGTGCTTGCTCTGTTTGAGGGCGGAAACATCACTCTGACCACCGAAGAAATAACCGAAAAGCTCAAGGGAGTGCCACCGAGCACTCTTTACCGCCGCCTTGCCGCCCTTTGCAAGGAGGGGCTTCTTTTGCGCTACCGTGCGGACGACGGCTCTTACGTTTACCGTGCCGCAGATGTTGAAAAATGCACCTGCACCTTTCATCTTAAGTGCCGCGTTTGCGGCTGTGTGGAGCATCTTAACTGCCCACAGGGCGCGGAGCTCCTTGCACATATAGGAGAGCACCACGGCTTTACCCCCGACAAGGGAAAGACCGTTCTGCTGGGCCGTTGCGTTTCCTGCGCAAGGAAGGAGGCAAAGGCGTGACGAAAAGAATATTTTCTTTGCTTATTTGCATTATTACCATTTTTTCCGTAGCTTCCTGCGCTCCCGCGGAAAATACGGAGGGGATAAACGTGGTATGCACCATTTTCCCACAGTACGATTTTGCCCGTAATATAATGGGGGATGCGGGAACCGTTACTCTGCTGGTTCCGCCCGGTAAGGAGGCGCACTCATACGAGGCGACGGTCAGCGATATGGCAAAGCTCCGCCGCGCCGACCTTGTGGTCTATATCGGCGGAGATATAGACGGATGGGTGCTTTCCGCCCTTGAAGGCACCGATATACCCGCCCTCTCACTCCTTGACACTGTTGCGCTCCTGAGCGGCGATTGCGGCGAGGACGAGCACGAAGGTCACGACCACGGGGAAGGCTTTGATCAGCATATATGGACCTCCCCGAAGAACGCCGTTATTATGACGGAAGCCATAAGGGACGCCCTTATGGGCATTGATGGGGAAAACTCGGAAAAATACACCGAAGCCTGTGCCGCGTATACCGCAAAGCTCCAAAGGCTTGACGCGGACTTTACCGCCTGCGCGGAGAACGCCCGCAAAAAGATGATAGTTTTTGCGGAGAAATTTCCCTTCCGCTATCTTTGCGAGCACTACGGCATAGAGCATTTTGCCGCCTTTGACGGCTGTGCCACCCAAAGCGAGCCAAGCCTTACGATGCTTGCGGGTCTTGCGGCAAAAATAAAGGAAAACTCCCTGCCCGCAGTGCTTACGGTGGAGTTTTCCACCAACACGGTTGCAAGCTGGCTTGCCTCGGAAACGGGAGCAAAGGTGCTTTGCCTTCATTCCTGCCATAGCCTTACCCAGGAGGAATTCAAAAGGGGCGAGAGCTATATTTCCCTTATGGAAAAGAATCTTGAGGTACTACGGGAGGCAATGAAATGAAGAGAATCGTAACCTGCCGCGAAATATCCATTTCCTACGAAAAGCAAGCCGTTGTTTCCCATCTGAATATCCACGCGGACGAGGGCGACTGCCTCTGCATACTGGGAGAGAACGGAAGCGGCAAAAGCACCTTAATCAAGGCGCTGATGGGACTTATCAAGCCCGATTGCGGTGAGATAATCTACGAGGGCGTGACCCGCAGTGAGATAGGCTATCTTCCCCAGCAAAGCGCCGCCCAGAAGGACTTCCCCGCCTCCGTATACGAGATAGTTTTATCGGGAACGCTTCCCCGCTCTATGGGCTTTATTAAAGCGGAGCACAGAAAAGAAGCGGAAAAAAATATGGAGCTTTTGGGTATTACGGATATTAAAAACAAGAGCTTTGCCGCATTATCCGGCGGTCAACAGCAGAGAGTGCTTCTTGCACGCGCCTTTTGCGCCGCCAAAAAGTTACTTGTGCTTGACGAGCCCGTAACGGGGCTTGATCCTCTGGTTTCCGCGGAGCTCTATTCTCTTATTGAAGAAAAAAACAAAAAAGAGGGACTGACGGTGATCTCCGTTTCTCACGCGCCCGAGCGCGCCTGCCACAGCGCAAGTAAGATCCTTCATCTTGGCGGGGGCGGCGTGCAGTTCTTTGGTGACGTTTGTGGCTATCTTGACTCGGAGATAGGCAAAAAATATCTCTGCGCGGACGATCACCACAAACACCACGGAGAAAGGAGAAAGGTGCAATGAGCTTTGCTGATATGTTCTCCGATCCTCTCATAAGAGAGGTGGTATTCCGTGCCCTGACCGTGGGCGCACTGGTTTCACTTTGCGCGGCTGTTCTCGGCGTTTCTCTCGTTCTGCGGCGATATTCAATGATAGGCGACGGACTTAGCCACGTGGGTTTCTTTGCCCTTTCCGTTGCCGCCGCCTTCGGCGTGAGCACCACGAACTCCCTTGAAATATCCATTCCCATCGTTATGCTTGCGGCGTTCTTATTGATGAAGCTGACGGAAAGCGGACTTATGAAGGGAGATGCCGCCACCGCCGTGGTTTCCACGGGCGCCGTTGCCGTGGGCGTGGTCATTTTTACCTTTGCGCAGGGATCTATGACCTCCGATATTTGCAACAGCCTTTTCGGCTCCGCATCGGTCGTTACGCTGACGGATAAGGATCTTATTATCAGCATAATTATGTCCGTGCTGGTCATTGCCCTTTATCTGATCTTTTACAGGCTGGTTTTCTCCGTTACGTTTGACGAAGGCTTTGCAAAAGCATCGGGCGCGCCCGTTTCCTTTTGCAATCTGCTTATATCAATGCTTACCGCCGTTGTTATCGTGGTTGGTATGAAGCTTATCGGAAGCATTATGATAAGCGCCCTGGTGGTGTTCCCCGCTCTTACGGCAATGCGCCTTGCGGGAAGCTTCCGCAAGGTTATCTGCATTGCGGGTGCGGTGTCCGTTATCTGCTTTGCCGTTGGATTTTTCGCTGGTTGCCTTCTGGGTCTTCCCACCGGCCCCTGCGTTATAATCGTCAATATGGCGGTCTACGCCGTAAGCGCAGTGGTGAGAAAAAAAGGATAAACTTGCAAAATAAAGATCTCCGTTTGAAAAAACACAATAATTTCGGCAGAGGGTTTGTTTCCTCTGCCGATTTGTGTTATAATGAGGCTAACGGAAAAGCCTCTCCCTTTGGGAGAGGTGGCGGCGAAGCCGACGGAGAGGGCAAAATGGAGCAAGAACCATTAAAGAAAAATAATGAGTTGTTGAATGTCGCAAGAATTTTACGCCGTAACATGACTCGGCACGAAAAGCATTTATGGTATGATTTTTTGCGGTATTTCCGGTAAAGACATAGATGAAAATTTTGACGGTGTTTGCCGAATGATTGATAGAGTAATCAATGAGAGAATAGAAAGCTTGCTGTAAATTGCCCTCTCACCCGCTATCGCGGGAGCTCTCCCAAAGGGAGAGCCTTTGGATGTGCGCAACTATAGGGGCATGGGCTTTGCCCTATGCCTTTGTAATAT
>SVSB01000026.1 GCA_015064505.1 Oscillospiraceae bacterium | reverse complement strand
CACCCCGTATTCTCGCTGCAAGCCTTAAGAGCACCTATGACGTAAACGAGGCTTATATGGCGGGTACCGATGCGGTAGCTCTTCGTTATCCTCTTCTCAAGGAGATGATGAGCCACGTTCTTACCACTAAGGCAGAGGCTCTGTTCTCCCAGAACTGGGCAAACGTAAAGGGCGAGGACGTAAGCTACATGAAGGAGAGGATCAAGCTCTCCGGTCTTGCTGAGTAATCAAACTTGTATAAACGGCTGTTCCTGCGGGAACAGCCGTTTTTATGCTTTTGCAGAACAAGAAATGACAAACAATGACAAGAAACGACATTTTGCGTTGCATACAATAATGGTAGAATGTAGTAAAGAATTGTGTATTGTGCCCATATATTATTGCATATTGCTGATTGTGTGGTTACGGTTGCACAAATTCATGTTATCAAAGGAGAATTACTTATGAAGGCTAAACTGTTTTTTGCAATTATTCTGGCGCTTACACTCGTGCTGGCTGTTTGCCCCGTTTCCGTTGCCGCCGCAGAGGACGTGTGCTTTATCTGTGATGACGGTGCGGATTATAAGGACGGTAAGACCCCGGACAGCCCCAAGGCTACGCTTGATGCGGCTTACGCGGCTCTTCCCAACGGCGGAACCATCGTGTTCTGTGGCGACTTTACTCTCCTGAATTCCCATGGCGAAAATTACGTATCCCCCGAGTCTGATGCCACTTATACCTTTACGACTACCTGGGACGGCGTTGACTACGCGGCCACAAACGGCGGTAACCTCGGTGTTAACTGCTGGTTTACCTTCAACGCACCTCATATTTTCAAGGATCTTCAGATCAACGTAATGAAGAATACACAGCTCTTCTGCCTTAACGGTAACAAGCTTGTGGTTGAAGATACCGTTAAATGCGTGCAGGACGGCGCATCCAACTGGATCGGTATTACCGTTGGCCGTAACGACGACGAGCAGCAACCCGTTTCCAAGGGCGGCGAGCTTATCGTTAACGGCGGTAATTGGCAGATGATCAGAGGCGGCACCCGTAATAACGGCGGTCTTGATTGCGTAAACGATGGCGGCCCTACCGTCACCATCAACGGCGGTGAGTTCTTCGATACCTTCTTTATGGGCGGCGACGGCCATATTATGGGAAGCGTTGTTGCTAACATTAACGGTGGAGTATTCCATAAGGGTATCCAGCCCATCAACGTTGGCGGAGTTGACGGCGACCTTACCATCAATATCACGGGCGGAGATTTTACCGCCATTTCCGCTGTTAACGTATTTCTGGTTCACAACACAAGAGATTCCGGCGAGCTTGGCGGTAAGCTTACCGTTAATATCTCCGGCGGTACTTTCTCCGATAATTTTGTAATTACCGGCAATAATGATAACAACGGCTCCGGTGGAGAGGCTGTTATAGACTTTTCCAAGTGGACTACTCCCAATGAAAACGTTATTAACAACGCAAAGGGCTTTGATAAGACAATAAAGGCAGACGGAAGCGTCGTTACCGAGGAGCCAAAGCCCGAGACAGAGCCCGTTACTGAACCCGTTACAGAGCCTGTTACCGAAGCTCCAAAGACCGAACCCGTAACGGAAGCACCCAAGACCGAACCCGTAACCGAAGCTCCCAAGACCGAGCCCGCTACGGATGCTCCTGCTACCGATGCTCCTGCAACTGCCGCTCCCACAACGCCTGCGGCAGATGACGGCGCTCCTATAGGTCTTATAGTCGGAATCGCTGCAGCAGTTATCATCGTTGCGATTATAGTCGTTTTAATAGCAAAGAAGAAAAAGAACTGAATAAAACGAAAATGAGCCTCGCTGCGGCGGGGCTCATTTTTCATCTTTACTTGTTTTTGATCAAGCAATGTGATAAAATATAAAAAAACGCAAAGGAGCGCGTTATGAGCGTTACGAAAATATATCTTATCAGACACGGTGAATCGGAGGGAAACAGCAAGCAACTCTTTTTGGGTCACACGGATCTGGATATAACGGAAAGAGGGCATCTGCAGGCTGAATGTACTGCAAAATATCTGGAAAACGTTCATGCGGACGTTATCTATTCAAGCGATCTTATCCGCGCTTATAGTACGGCACTGCATACCGCAAGGGTAAAAAATATGGAAGTAATAAAGACAGCAAAGCTACGCGAGATCTATGCGGGACTTTGGGAAAACCTTTCGTATGCGGAGATACAGGAAAAATATCCCGAGGACAGAGAGGTTTGGCGTAATAACATAGGTGTAAGCCGACCCACGGGCGGCGAGAGCTTTATTGAGGTTCGGGACAGGATCAACGTAGCGCTGAAGGAAATAGCCGAGGAAAACGAGGGGAAAAGCGTTTTTTGCTTTACTCACGCGGCAGTAATTCGCTCCGTTTCCGCTTATTATATGGGATATTCTCCCGAGGAGATGCAAAAACTCCCTTGGGCGGATAACGCATCCGTCACGGAGTTAGAGTACGAGAACGGAAAATTCACCCTCGTGTGTTACGGTTACGATGAGCACCTCCGCGCCGGAGGCTTGAATTACATCCCGTAACGGTTGGATATTTCCACCCAAAGTTGAATTACTTGCAAATCAGCGGTTATTGAAATCAGGACATTGCGGTTGTATACTTTAAGTGACAAAGGCCTACGTCAATTTATTTACGGAGGATATAATTGAAGCTTAATATTTCAGAAACTGTAAAAAAGTACCGCCGTCAAAAAGATATGACACAGGAACAGCTTGCATCCGTATTTGGCGTTTCCGCGCAGTCGGTAAGCAAATGGGAGTGCGGTGACGGATATCCCGACATTACTCTGCTTCCTTCCATTGCAAATTACTTTGGAATTACCGTAGATGAATTGCTTGGAACGGATAAGCAAAGCGCAGAGGACGAGATCGCGCTGTTTACGATACGTTACAACAAGCTGCACGGCAAGCCGGAGGATCAGCTTGAATTTGCCCTTGAAACGTTCCGGAAATATCCAAACGAGTTTGAAGCGGCACGTTGCGCCGCGCACAATATCGTATACGATCTTAAGGGCGAAACGCGCAAGGAATATCTTCCCGTGTTAGCGCATCTGGCGGAAAGAGTTATGTCTGATTGCAACGATCTCTTTGAGCGCCGCCGTATGTCGGAATATATGTTTTTGGCGTCGGAAAACGAGGAAGAACGCCAAAAATGGCTCAAGCATCTCCCGTGGGATTACGGAAATTGTGCAGGGGAAATGATGGAGGAGCGTGCGTGGCTTGACGGTGACAGGGAAGTGAGCCGCTGTATCCACAAGGCAAACGATCTTTCCCTGATGCTTCATTATTTGTGCAGAAACAGCCGATACGTGGGCAAGCCCGACATGAGCATCGAGCTGAACGGGAACAGAGAAAGAATGCTGAAGCACCTTTGCGGAGGGGAAATATTACCCGCATGGCAAGGGCTTTACGGTCTTATATTGCTCCGCATAGCGGCGGCAAGCTTTGCGCTGAAGCGAAAGGAAGAGGGATACGCCGCGATCGAGGCAGCCCTTGTTGCTTATTCAAAGTGGTTTTCTATCCCAACGGATACTCCGCTGGAGCTCGGTCGTGAATTTAAAGACCTGCGGCTCGTTCGTTTGATTGAGGACGGCTATATGAACGTGGAGCTTCGCATGGCTGACGGAACACCTTACCTATGCTTTGGACTGTTTAACTTTAACCCCCAAAGGGAAGAGGTATATCTTATGATGACAGCCCAAAAAGGCTGGGAATGGTTCAACGGTGTGAGAAACGAGCCCAGATTCATCGAGCTTACGGAAAAAGCAAAGAATATGTAAATAGAGCCTTCTCCGGTGGGAGAAGGGGCGGCAAAGCCGACTATCGCGTGCCACAAGGCCACGCTGTGGGATGAGGGGTCATACAATGTTGACTACTCATCCACCGCAAGCGGTCCCCCTTCCCTCGCAAGGGAAGGCTTTTTTCTTTTGGATGATAAAATAATATAATAGGTTTATTGCATAGCGCGCAAAAACGTGATAAAATAGTAAGAAATGCAGACTTTGAAGACGTGGTACGCCTTATATCCGCACCGATCCATAATACCGTACAGCGCAAATATCTGCAGGCAAGAGATGTTGCGGCACTTAACGAATATATGAAGCGGTTTATGTAAAAACAGGATAATGAAAAAAGGTTCAATTATGATGAAATTCGGAATGCCTACCCTTATGGAATTTAACGGGGTGGAGGAGAGTGCGCGTTTATGCGCTGAATTAGGACTTAACTTCGTTGAGATTTGTATGAGCTTGCCACAGTATACCCTCGAGGCCATTGACGTTGAACGTTTTCGGGACATAGGAAAACGGTACGGCGTAAAATTTACCGTTCACCTTGATGAAAACGTAAACTTTTGCGATTTTAATAAAAAGATCGCAGATGCTTGCTTCGATTACATAATATCGTCGGCGCAAATGGCAGACAGGCTTGGTTGTAAGCTGATAAATATGCATTTTCACCGTGGAGAGCATTTCACTATGCCTAACGGCAAAGTAGATCTCTTTTCCGTGTATCGTGACAGATACATATCAAGGATAATGGAGTTTAGAACCTATTGCGAGGCTGCCTTAAAGGATGCTGGTGTGAAGATTTGTATTGAAAACTGCAAGGGGTATACAGACTTTCAGCGGGATGCACTTAATATTTTGCTTGCTTCTCCTGTGTTCGGACTTACTTATGATATCGGGCATAGCCACCGAGCGGATTATGTAGACGAGAGTTTTATAATCGAAAACCGCAATAAATTATTTCATATGCATCTGCACGATGCCGATTCAAAGAATGACCATCTTGCTCTTGGAACCGGTGAGATCGATAAGGAGAAGTATTTGCGTTTGGCAAGTGAGTGCGGGTGCACCGTTGTTCTCGAGACAAAAACATCGGTTGGCTTGCGCGAGTCTGTTAATTGGGTAAGAAATAATACGCTAAACAATTAATATAAAAGCTTTTTCCGGTGGGAGAAGGGGCGGCAAAGCCGACTATCGCGTGCCACAAGGCCACGCTGTAGGATGAGGGGTCATACAACATTGACTACTCATCCACCGCAAGCGGTCCCCCTTCCCTCGCAAGGGAAGGCTTTTTTCTTTTGGATGATAAAATAATATAATAGGTTTATTGCATAGCGCGCAAAAACGTGATAAAATAAAAAACAAAAGTTGGTAGGCTCCCTCGCGAGGGAGCTGTCACGATTGGCGTGACTGAGGGAGTATGATCGCGTTAGATACTCCTTCCGTAATTTGCTAAGCAAATGCCACCTCCCTCAATGAGGGAGGCCAAAGTTATCTCATTTCTCGTGACGAGGTAAACAATGACCAAAGTACATATATACAGAACAGAAAAAATAGACGATGAAAAGCTTGGATTTGCCGTTATTGCGGCAAGGCACAACGGGAAATGGGTGCTTGTGCGCCATAAAAGCCGTGATACTTGGGAGATTCCCGGCGGACATATTGAGGCGGGCGAAGCGCCTCTTGCGGCGGCAAAGCGGGAGCTTTACGAGGAAACGGGTGCATCCGATTATGAAATAAAAGAGATAACCTCCTACGGCGTGGAAAAGGACGGAGTTACCACCTACGGTCGCCTGTATTTTGCGGAGGTCAGCGACTTTGACGATATTCCCACCGATAGCGAGATAGGGGAGAGGGCACTTTTTGATAAGCTTCCACGGGAGCTTGCTTACCCCGAGATACAGCCCGATCTCTTTACGGCAGTACAGTGGTGGCTTAATTTACAGTCCTCCTCAAACGAGCTGTGGGACGTGCTTGACGAGAACCGCACCCCCACGGGCAGACTGCACCGCAGGGGAGATTTTCTTCCCAAGGGGGATTACCATCTCGTTGTGCTCGTCCTTCTTGAGAACGGCAACGGGGAATTCCTTATAACCAAACGAGCTCCAACCAAAGGCTACGGCAATATGTGGGAAACTACGGGCGGCTCGGCCGTTGCGGGAGACGACTCACTTACTGCCGCACTGCGGGAGGTAAGAGAGGAAACGGGCTTTGAGCTTGATGCAGAAAAAGGAAAGCTCGTTCGCTCCTGGCAGGGCGGCGAGGTGTTCGTGGACGTTTGGCATTTTCTTTGCGAGCTTGACCCCCATAAGGCAGTATTACAGGAGGGCGAAACCTGTGATATCACTTACGCAACTCCCGAAAAGATAGACGAGCTGTTCAGCGAGGGGAAATTCGTAGAGGGAAGCTATCGGGAGATAAAGCTTGCCGTTGAAAAAAGGGGAAAAAGATGACCTTTGCAACCAAAGAACCCATAAACAAGGGTTGGTCAAAAGATAAAAAGTACTGCGTTACCGATGAAAAGGGGATTAAGTACCTGTACAGGGTTTCCGATATTTCCGAGTACGAAGCAAAAAAACACGAATTTGAGATGATGCAAAGAGTGGCGGCTTTGGGTGTGCCCATGTGTATGCCCATTGAATTCGGTACTTGCGACGAAGGCGTTTATTCCGTGCAGAGCTGGATAGACGGCGTGGATGCGGAGAAAGCCATAAGCGGTTTTTCGGAAGAGGAGCAGTATGCGTACGGAGTTGAGGCGGGCAAAATACTCAAAAAAATACACTCCATCCCCGCTCCCGAGGGGTATCCGGAATGGGAGCCTCGCTTCAATCGGAAAATGGATACCAAGATCCGTAAATACGAGGAATGCCCGCTGAAATACGAAAACGGTCAGGCTTTCATTGATTATATATGCGCAAACCGCCATCTGCTTAAAAATAAGAAGCAGGCATATCAGCACGGAGATTATCATATTGGAAATATGATGATAGACACCGAGGGAAGGCTTCAGATCATAGATTTTAACCGTAACGACTACGGCGACCCGTGGGAGGAGTTTAACCGTATCGTGTGGTGCGTGCCCGTTTCTTACGCCTTTGCTTCGGGTATGGTCGATGGGTATTTTGAAGATAAAGTGCCCGAGGAGTTCTGGCGTTTGCTTGCTTTGTATATCGCAAGTAACACCCTTTCCTCTCTCTATTGGGCGATCCCCTTTGGAGAAGGAGAGATACAGACCATGCGCGATCAGGCGCGTGACGTGCTTTCGTGGTATGATAATATGCAAAAGTACGTTCCCTTGTGGTATCGCGGTAAAGGAGTCAAGAGATGAAAAAACGCTTTAATAAGTCAGTTGCGCTGATACTTGTATTATCGTTTTTGGTGCTTTGGGGCTGTGCCCCGCAGCAAAAGCCTCTGCCCGAGGAGGGGAGCAGTTTTTCCGTGCACTTTATCGACGTTGGTCAGGCGGATGCGGCGCTTATACTTTGCGACGGCAAGGCAATGATGATAGACGGAGGTAATTCCGAGGACTCCAATCTGATATACAGTTACTTAAGTAAGCGGCAGATAACCCATCTTGATTATATGGTTGCCACGCACCCTCACGAGGATCACATCGGCGGCCTTGCGGGAGCGCTTAACGCCGCAACGGTTGGAACCGTCTATTGTCCCGTTACGGAATACGACAGCGGCGTTTTCCGCAATTTCAAGAAGTACGTCGAAAAACAGGGCGCGGCCATAACGGTACCGAGAAAAGGAGATACCTTTGAGCTTGGCAACGCGGTCTGCACCGTGATAGCCGTAGACCCTGATGCCGAGGATACGAATAACACCTCCATCGTCTTGCGCATTGAATACGGCAAAACCTCCTTTTTGTTTACAGCCGATGCGGAGCGCGCAGTGGAGCTTGAGCTGGTGGACTCCCGCTATAAGCTTGAAAGCACGGTGCTGAAGGTCGGTCATCACGGCTCCGATACCTCAACGAGCTACGTGTTTTTGCGAGAGATAATGCCCGAATACGCAGTTATCTCCGTTGGTGCAGATAACGACTACGGTCATCCCACGGGAGAAGTGTTAAGCCGCCTGCGGGATGCAGACGTTAAGGTGCTTCGCACGGATAAGCACGGTACTGTGGTATGTACTTCTGACGGGAAGACCGTCAGCTTCCAAACCGAGAAGTACTCGGGCGACGTTCTGGGCGTCACGGGAGAGTCGGATGCGGAAACGAAGGACGATGGAATTGATTACGTGCTTAATACCAAGGAAAGCAGTATGAAGTTCCATTATCCCGATTGTTCTGCCGTTGAAAAAATGAGCCCAAAAAACCGCCGCGATTACCACGGCACGAGAGATGAGCTTATAAAGCAAGGCTATACCCCTTGCGGTATATGCAAACCGTAAATAACCTTTAGCCTTCCCCTTGAGGGGAAGGTGGCGGCGGAGCCGTCGGATGAGGTGTAGTATGAACGAACGTAATAATCCAAAACTTACCGCTCTTTCTCAAAATTTGCGAAAAGAAATGACAAGAGAAGAAAAACATTTATGGTATGATTTTCTGAAGAAATTGCCGACCACGGTAAACAGGCAGAAGGTTTTCGGTATATATATCGTCGATTTTTATTGTGCGAACGCAAAGCTTGTTATAGAGCTGGACGGAAAACAGCATTATGATGAAGACGGCAGGGAGGCAGACCGTGTTCGGGACGAGTATTTGAATAATCTGGGTATAACGGTGGTGCGTTATACAAACAGACAAATAAGAGAGAACTTTGTCGGTGTTTGTAAAGATATTGAAAAACGCGTGGGGAACACCTCATCCACCGCAAGCGGTCCCCCTTGTCTCCCTGCGGGTCGGTCCTTTCGCGGCTCTTGATGTCCCCCGGACATCAATTCACCACCGCGAAACCCTCAAGGGGAAGGCAAATGAAGTACGTTACTTCCCCAAAGGGGAAGGCAAATGAGGGATGTTAACC
Organism: Oscillospiraceae bacterium; assembly: GCA_015064505.1. Taxonomy (GTDB): domain Bacteria; phylum Bacillota; class Clostridia; order Oscillospirales; family CAG-272; genus RUG12395. The sequence continues at coordinate 32,702 of SVSB01000026.1, read as the reverse complement.
TTTAGCCTTCCCCTTGAGGGGAAGGTGGCGGCGGAGCCGTCGGATGAGGTGTATCAAAAGAAAAAGCGATGGTGGACCATCGCTTTTTCTTTATATGCTTTTAATAAGTGCCTCGCAGCCGCGGAGGATATCCGCATAAGCAATATCGAACCTGTCGGAATACCAAGGGTCGGCAACGTCGCCGCCGCCTGCAAGGTCAAGGAGCTTTTTCACCTTACCTTCCGCTTTCTGCCCCAGTATCCTTTTGGCGTTGCGCAGGTTTGCAGAATCCATACAAAGAAACAGATCGTATTTTTCCGCGTCTGCCGCCGTAAGCTGAACCGCGCGCTTGCCTCCGCACTCGATTCCGTGCTTTTTCAGCTCCTCGCGGGCGGGAGGATAAACGGGATTGCCCACTCCGTTCCATATTTCCTCCGTGCTTGTGGCAGATGATGCGATTATAAATTCCGACTCACGTCCCGCATCACGTACCAACTTTTTCATAATAAATTCCGCCATCGGGCTACGGCATATATTGCCGTGGCACACGAACATTACTCTTGTCATTTTATCACCGTTTCAATACTGTATCAAAATAGACCTTGGCAGATTCCGCATACCTATCTGCTATTCTTTCTTCCATGAAAAGGGTATGGAATGCAGATGTGGATCCGAAAACGAGGAAGTTTCCGAATACGCGAGATAGCTTTTTCTTTCGGTTATAGCTTTTAAGAGCACTTTCATACCGTCTGATGGCATCTCCAAGCTCCCACGTTGCATCTGTGTAGCGGTGGGTATCTCCGCATCTGTACGCAAGCCTTTCGGTGAGCTCGTCAGTCTGTTCCGAAGCCTCTTGGAAATTCCGGCAGAAGCCGTTTGCGGCGGCAAGGGTGCCCAAGGATATTAAAGCTTGCAGATGGTCTTTACCATACGCTTTAATGCTCTTTGCATACGCCTGCTTTGCGTATTTCAGTCCTTTAATATAATCGTACTTCAGGCAGTAAGCCTTTGCAAGACTGCGGAGCATAAAAATCTCTTTTTCTTCGTTGGCACTTGGACTATTGCTCGCGTTTGCAAAAACGCGTTCCCTCGCGTAAAGCTCAAGAAGCTCTTTACTGCGCTGATCCTCTTCTTCGCGTTTGTTTTCTTTTGCCCTTTTATCCTTAAGAATATCAATTAAAAATCCCGCAAGATTCATCGCAAGTGAGTGAAGCTTTCTTTCGCCGTAGATCCGAGCAAGCGCAAAAAGGGAGGAGATCGTGTCTTCGCTGTCGGTGCCAAGGGTATCGTAGCGCAGCTCTGTAACTTCCTCCAACACTTTAAGCTGTTTTTCCGTCTCTCCGCCTTTTCCGTACTCTGCTGCAAGATCAAAAAGCACCGTAAGAGTGAATGGATCAAGCTCCTCGCTGAGCCGGTATTGCTGAGAATGCACCTTTTCAAGATGCTCGCAGGCAAGGGCGTGATCGCCGTTCGTTCCGTGGCATTTGCCAAGCTCGTAGAGGGATCTCACGGTCTCTTCTGCATAATCTCCCTTTTTGCGGCGAAGAGTCCCGTTCAGCTTTTCGCCCCAATATATCGCCTTTTTCACGTCCTTTGGAATATGCAAGCCGTAATGGTACATATTTCTCAGCATTTCCATCGCTTCCGTAAAGCCTTCCTCGGCAGCATCGGTTATAAGCTCAAGTGCGAGTTCTTTATCTATCTCAGTGTTCACACCCGTCATATAAGCCATACCGATCAGATATTTGTGCTCGGGGGAGTCGCTTTTCGCTTTTTTGCCGAGCTTTTTTATTGCCTCGGTAAAGCGCTCTTTGAACGATTCAACTTCGTTTGCGTTGGATATTTCGGGAAGATCTCTGTATTTTTCTTTCAGTTTTTCTCTGTCGCAGTGGGCGGTCTCAAGGGGGATGACCGTCTTGCCAAGCTCCGTTGCCTCGGGATATTCCGAGCCCATAACGTAGTTCGGCTTTCCGTTGGGCTCCTCCAGCAGATTGGGCGTAACCATAAGCAAGACTACGTCACTGCTATGCAAATGCTCTTTTATGTTGTTGCTGAAGCTCTCTCCCGGGGTCAGAAATTCATCGTACCAAACGCCTATATCGCGGCAACCGGGGGCGCTGTGAATAAGCCGCATTACGGGGTCAACGTATTTTCTGTCCTTTTTTCGGTAACTGAGAAATACGGAAAGGCTGAATTCGTTATTGATGCGCTTTAAGAGACGGTCGTCAATAAGCGAGCTTTCAAGAAAAGCTCTCAGCTTTTCCGTGTACTTGATCTGCGTTTCGTCTTTTGCGTAAGGGGCAAGATACTGAAGATCTCCAAAGTTTTCCTCAAGGGAATACTCTGCTTCCGCGTTTGTTTCCATAAGAAGAGGGAGTATTGGGATACCCGCCTTCTTTGCGTAAGCGATCTCTCTTCCCATGGTGCCGCTTTTGTCTTTTAAAAGCTTTGAGGTCACGGGCACGATCAGCAGCTCCATTCTGTACAAAGCCAGATCGAGCTCTTCCTCTGTTCTGAGTGCATCGGGATCATTGATATAATACACTGCTACTGTTTTATTTACAGAAAAAAAGTCAGAGCATACCTTTTTGAAATATAGACCAAAATCGTCCGGGTGGCAGGCAAAATAAGTCCTGTGCATACCATCGGATGGGGCGTTATCGGGCGTTTTGCAGTGCAGATATTCGTTTACGTGCTGATAAGTCTCGTAATCGCAAAAACTATCTTCGTCATACTCGAAATCTTCGTCGTCAAGCTTGGGAAGCATCTTCGTAACCACGGCGTCCGTCGCGTCGTTACACATTTTTTTAAACTTATTAAGCATCTTTACCTCAATTTCTGTTGCTTACAGCTCTATGCGGAAGGTGCGCAGAGTGTTATCGTATATTGCCTGCTCTGCCTCCTCCGCCGTTATGCCCCTGAGGCTTGCGATCCTCTCTATGATCATCGGCAGAATAAGTGAAGAATTGCGCATCTTTTTCCGCTGTCTGCCGCTGCATTCCATTTCGCTCACGTCGGGGAGAACGTATGGCGCGTCCGTCTCCACGATGAGTGCGGAGAGGGGAACCGACCTTACCGACTCTGCAAGAACGTCGGCATCCGAGCCTTTTTGCAACAGCTTTCCGCCGATGCCCAAAGAAAAACCGAGGTCAATGAAGGCGTTGGCGGTTTTCGTATCTCCGTGGAAGCAATGGGCAACCCCGCCGCAAAGGTGCTTGCGATATCTTCGGAGTATGCGCAATGCATCCTCCTCCGCGTCTCTCACGTGGAGGATTAGGGGCAAGCGGAGCTTACCTGCAAGCTTTATCTGGTAAATAAACCATCGCCTTTGCCTCAGCCTGTTTTGCTTAAGGCGGGGCATACTGTAATCAAGTCCCGTTTCGCCGATGGCGATTATATCGGTATTCTCTGCGTATTCAAGCAGGAGCTTGCGCGCACGAAAGGGGACGGCAACGCACCGCTTGGGGTGCAGACCCATGGCAAGGCGCACGCAGTCTCCGTGCTTTTCCTTCAGCGCAAGCTGATCCTTTATCTTTTCAAGGCTCGTTGCAGGCTCTATGGAAAGAACGATACGACTCTCGCGCATTCTGTCAAACAGCCCTTCAAGATCGTTTTTTTCAAGGCTGTAGCTTCCGTTTTCTATGGCGAGGCAGTTGAATTCTCCCTCGTAAAGCTTGTGCGAGTAATGAGCGTGTGAATCAATTATCATCCGTATCACCGCCTTCGAGATGGGATAAGACCGCGTTTGCTATAGTCAGCATTCCGTGGGCGTTCGGGTGAAAGCCGTCTATGGTATCGTAGGTGTTTTCGGGATCGTAAATATCAATAAGCCTGCAGTCCGCACTTTTTGCGCATTTTCTGATGGCCTCGCAATATTCCCCGAAGTGATGCCTGAAGCATTCGGGCGGTACGAAATCGGGATTTGCACTCCAATGACTGCGCGGCAGAGTAAGGCACCATATTTCCGCGTTTGGATAATTTCTTTTGAGCTTTGAAAGCATGGTTCGGTACGCAACAAAAAAGTTGTCGGGCCCGTCACCGTCATCGTCGGAAAAAGGGGTGGCTCCGTGCCCCCAATCGTTAATGCCGAGAAGCACGATGATTACGTCGGGTGACAACGTGCCGATTCCCAAAGCGGAGGTGCGCGTATCTCCGCAACCGTAGGACTCTATCTCAAAGCAGGGAAGCTTTGATACCGTACTGCCCGAAAAAGAGTTGTTCACGAGAAGCTTTCCGTCAAGAGCGTTAATTACCTTGCCCCACCAGGTATCCGCGGGAGTATAGATCTCTGCAAGGCATTTATGCTCCCAATCGTAATATACTGCGCAGTCGGGTGGATTGTAGCCAAGAAACGTGCTGATGGAATCACCGAGAACGGAGAAGTACTTGCCCGTATATTTAGTTTCTCTCATGTTGATTTCTCCTTTCTCTTTTTGATATATAACTTTATCTTGCCTCTCTTTTCGCAGCGCGGGCGTTAAGCATTATATAAGCGCCAAGCACCGCCGCAACGGTTACTGCAACAACTGCGTACATGGCTCCCATGCTTACCTTGGTTTCAAAAAAGTAAAGATTGCAGTCCACCGCGTCGCGGAGAGCCGTCATGGCCTCTGCGGGAACGCCGAGGGCTTCAAGCTCTCTTAATGCGCCGCTCATTGCGTGGTTGCGCACAAGCACGGTACCGTATGTGCCGGGGAGGCAGGAGATCACCTTCTGCAGCCCCTCGGAAAACTGCGATATGGGCATATAAGCTCCGCAGATAAAGCCGTAGGTTGAGCTTATCACGGTTCCCACTGCGGAGATCTGCCCTTGTGTGGAGAGGAAAAAGTTAATAAGCGAGGAGAGAGCGGTGCCAAACATAACAAGAAGCAGAACGTCGCAAATAAGCAATATTACTTCACCTGCGCTCATATACCAGCCCGTGACCGCGATATATCCAAGGCATATTGCGGTAGCGGTGAAGCACACGGTAAGTGTGCATATCAAGGTTGACAAATAATAGCTTATAGCAAGTGTGCTGCCCTTAACCGGGGAAACGGTAAGATCTCTGATGCTTCCGTTTGCCTTATCCTGTACCATAAGCATATTGGAGCAAAATGCAACGGTAACGCAGGAAACCGCAAGAATGGAGGATATAAGCTGACCTCCCACAAGACCGTTTATTACCTTTTCCGGTATTTCCAAAAATGCGGGCAGATTATCCGTAAAGCTTGAACGGTAAACGTTACCAAGGAAGGTGGCGTATAACACCAGCAGAATTGCGGGGGTTATAAGGGAGGTAAAGAACATTCCCTTATCCTTGAAGAACAGTTTTGTGTTTCGCCTTATTAAAGCCTTAAGCGTTTTCATTCTCGTTACCTCCCGTAAGCTTTTTGCCTGTGACCGCAAGGAACACGTCGTCCATTTTGCCCTTCGTTATCTCGTAATCCGTAAAAAGGGAAGGGGATTTTATTATCATTTCCGCTGCCGCGGCGGTGCTTGGAACGTAAAGACGGAAGCCGTCGCGGATCGCCTCGTAGCGTACTCCAAGTGCGGCAATCTCTTCTTCGCTCTTTCCGTAGACGGTAACGAAATCCCCTGCGTATTTATTCTTTAATTCAAGGGGCGTGCCCTCTGCGGCTATCTCTCCCTTTTCTATGATAATGACGTAATCCGCCTCTGCCGCCTCCTCCATATAATGGGTGGTAAGGAACACGGTCATGCCCTTTTCACGGCGCAAGCCGTCTATTACCTCCCAAAGCAGCTTTCTTGTTTGCGGGTCAAGTCCCGTTGTGGGCTCGTCAAGGAAAAGGATGGACGGGTCGTGGATAAGGGCACGGGCAATGTCTATCCTTCTGCGCTGACCGCCTGAGAGCTTTCCCACGGTGCGCTTCGTGAGATCGGAAAAATCAAGCAGCTTGCAAAGATATTCAAGGCGAGCTTCAAATTCTTCTCCCGTTATGCCGTAAAGCGCCGCGCGACTCTCCAGATTATCGCGCACGGTAAGTGCCTTATCAAGCAGAGAATTCTGGAACACGACGCCAAGACTGCCCTTTATCCTGTAAAGGTCGGTATCAAGGCTTTTTCCGTCTATAATAACGCTGCCGCAGTCCTTTTTGAGCTGACCGCAGATAATATTGATGGTGGTGGATTTTCCCGCGCCGTTGGTGCCGAGGAATGCAAAAAGCTCTCCTTCCCGCACGGAAAAGCTCAGATCGTTCACCGCCTTTATATCGCCGTATGATTTCGTAAGTCCCTGTATCTCAATTATCTTTTTCATTTTTATTCTCCTTGATCTTGCCCGTAAGGGAAGTGAACAGATCCGTAAGGATGTCGCTTGCTATCTCCTCGGGAATGTCAATATAGCTTGATGCCGCCATGGTTCCGAAGCCGTGCACGCACGCCCACATGGCAAGGTGAACCCGTTCAGCGGTATTAAGGTCAAAGCCCGTCGTGCTCATCAGCGTTTCAACCTCCGGCTCTACGCGGTAGGCAAGGGAGGCGGGCTCGTTTGTGCGGTCGCGCATAAAAAGCAGCTTAAAAAGCTCCTTTTCCTCCTTTGCAAACCTTATATACGCCATACCCGCGCTCTTATACGGCGGATATTTTTTCTTGGACGTTTCGTCTTCAATCATATTACGGTACAGATCGTACGCATTGGCAATTATATCTGCCTTAAGCTCCTCCATCGTTGCGTAATTTGAAAAGATGGGCTGTGTGGAGCTGTTAAGCTCCGAGGCAACGGCACGGGCGTTAAGTGCGGAAGCGCCTTGCTTACGCACTACCTCCGTTGCGGCGCGTATTATATCGGTTTTGTTGGTTTTTATTTTGGGTGGCATAGCTCCTCCTTGTATAACGGTTGATATATAACTGTTGTTATTTTAACATGGCGCAAAGAGAATGTCAATAGGGAAGTGAATGTGCGCAATAGGAAAAATTCCGAAAAAATCAAACAAATTCGTAGTTTTTCTCCGCATTTGTTGCTTTTGGAGTTTTGCTGTGCTACAATGGGTTGAATACAAGCGGAGGTTGCTTTATGTATATTATTAAAAACGGTACTACATACTGTCTGTCCGACTCCCGTGAGGGTGCGATCTCAAAGATCAATGCTCCCATGATCGAGGAGAACGGAGCGGAATTCACCCTTGACGCGCAGGGTGAGATCTTCAACGGTTTTTCCTATACCGAAAAAACGGAGGACAAGGGAGAGGGACTTTTCCTTCTTTCCCGTACCTTTACCAATAAAGGCGAGAGCGCCCGTACTGTCAAGTTCATTCTTGAGACCGTAACGGAGTTTGCGCCCGCAAGATATCTCATTCCCTGCGTTTCCTACGATGGAAACCATTGGGGCGAGGGACTTGAGCCCAAGGGCATGATCGCGGATAACGGCGAGCCCTGGATCCATTCCTATGACAGAACGCCCGTGCCTTCCTGCTCTATTACGGAAACCAAGGATATTGCATTCTCTCTCTTTGCTTCAGGCGAGAGTGTGGAGAGCCTCGTTTCTTCCGTTTCTCTCCGTCCCGTTGGTGATAAGATATCCCAGCGTATATACTGGCCCGTAACGGAGGCACCTTATACCTATTACGAAAACGATAAGTATTGCGAAAGATACGATACCTACATCACCCTTGAGGCAGGGGAGAGCGTAACTCTTTCCGCGTATATGCTTTGCTCCGTTCCCAAGTGGGAAAACTACGGTGCGGTTGAAACTCTTGACCGCGCTCTTGAGCTTTTCCCCTTCGAGCACGGCCCCAACCACTCCGTTGACGAGCTGTGGCGCCTTGGTATTACCTTTACCAAGTTCCTTCTCCACGAGCATAAGGGCAAGCTGCTCTTCTCAACGGGTATCCGTAATCGCTACGGTGCATCGGCTCCCGGCGCTCTCGTGGTTCCTCACTTTGAGATCGGCTGGTGCGGACAGAACATAATGAACGCCCGTATGTTGGTGCTTGAGTATCTTCGCACGGGCGAAAAGAAACTTCTTCAGGCGGCTCTTGCAGTTTGCGACAGCTGGCTTGAAAAGCAGTCCGAGAGCGGGCTCGTTCTTGCCCACTACGAGTGGTATACCGAGGGACAGAACTGGAACTACAAGCCCCGCGATTATACGAAGAGCTGGGCGGCAAACGTAAGCTACGCAACGGGCTGGCTCCCCGAGACCTGCAATACCGGATGGGCGGCTTGCGAGATGATAAAGCTTTACGATCTGCTCCGCGAGAACGGCATCGACCGTCCCGATTATAAGGAGTTTGCCGTTAAGATATTCGACTTTTTCTGCGATCATTACAGCGAGGAGTTTGCATTCGGTAAGGCTTGGCACTTTGACGGCCGCTGTGAGGAGCCAAACGGTACCATCGGCGCCTTCGTTACCATGGCACTTGTGGACGGTTACCGAATCCTCGGCACTGAAAGATACCTTGAGTACGCAATAAAGAGCCTTGATTTCTATATGAAGCGCGATCTTGATCAGTTCCTTTGCACTGCGGGCGCCATCGACTGCACCTGCGTTGATAAGGAGACCGCGGGCCCCATTATCATTGCCGCTCTTGATATCTACGAGATCACCGGGGATAAGAAGTATCTTGAATATGCCGAGAAGGCATCCTACTACTTTGCTTCCTGGATGTATACCTACGACGTTCACTACGGACCCGAGGCAGAGTTCACACAGTACGGATACTATACCGCAGGCTCTACCTACGTTTCCGTTCAGCACCCTGCACTTGACCAGTGGGGTGAGCTTATGTGCTGTGAGTGGCTCCGTCTTGCTGATTATACGGGTGACGAAAGATGGCGCAAGCGCGCTATTATGAGCTGGTATAACTGCACGCAATGCATCGCCACCGAGGAGAACCGCGTGTTCCACGGCAGAAAGCGCCCCATAGGTTCCCAGAACGAGGCGTTCTATCAGGCGCGTTGGGGTCACAGAAAGGATCCCAACGAGCGCGGTCACCTTAACGACTGGCTCGTTTCCTGGGTAAACGTATTCCGCCTGACGGTTATCGACCGCCTTACCCGCGTGAATAAGTATCCAGATGCAAGTGCCCTGAACTAATAAAAAAGGGATGTAAAAAAAGGCCGGACCGTAAAAAAGAGAAAAAGCAATGAAAACACGAAGTTTCAATGCTTTAAAAGGATTAAACTAAGGTAAGAAAAACTCAAGAATGAGTTTTTCTGTAAAATTCTCTTTTTTACTACGGGACAAAATCCACCCTCGACGTACGCCAGTACGCCTCACGGGTGGATGTTTGCCCGTTCCAGCCATTTTTTCCTATCCCCTTGTCTTTTTGGTGGGACAATGTTAAAAAATAAAAAAGCCGTTCTTTTTGATATGGACGGAACCCTTATCGATTCCGTTGGTATATGGAACGAGGTGGACCGCAGACTTATTGCGGCTCTGGGGGAGAAGGATCCCGAGAACGTAAACGTTCAAGGGCTCAGAGACGCGGCTCTTGCCAAATATAATACCTCCGATAATCCTTACCGCGATTACTGCGGCGAGCTTGCTCGTCGGTATTCCTCCGATCTCTCTATGGACGAGGTCGTGAGAATGCGAACCGAAATATCCAAAGGCTTGCTTAAGGATGAGGTTGACTATAAGCCGCACGTGCCCGAGCTTCTGAAGCTTTTAAAGGATCGCGGTTATATACTCGGTATCGTTTCTACCACTCGCCGCGCCAATATTGCCGTCTATCTCAATGAGAACCGAAATATAATAGAGAAAGCTCCGCTCGATAAGTATTTCTCCTTTATATATACCAAGGAGGACGCAGCCGAGATAAAGCCGAGCCCCGCTATATATGAAAAGGTATTTGCGGAACAGGACCTTAAACCCGATGAGTGCGTGGTTTTTGAGGATTCTCTCGTTGGCGTGCTTGCGGCAAAAGCGGCGGGGATAGAGGTTGCCGCAATATACGATAAGTATTCGGCTGCCGACAGGGAAGAGATAAACCGTCTTGCAAGCTATAGCTTTGCCGATTTTGAAGCCGTTATCAGATTGCTGAAATAAAAAAGTCAGTTGCCGCGTGCAACTGACTTTTTATTTCACAGATCCTCTTCGGAAAGGACGGTTATCCCGTTTTCCCGAAGGAGGGAAGCGGTAATGCCGCTATCAGATATGAGAGTACCCGTAAAGGTGCCGTCGTAACGCTTATGTACGCCGCAGGAGGGGCTCTTTTCTTTGAGCACCGCTCTTTTGCACCCGTTTTTCACGGCAATGGCAAGAGCCTTCTCCGCGCCACTTCTGTAGTTTGCGGTAACGTCGTTGCCCTCGGTATTTATAAATCTTCCGTCCCCTTGCATCTCGGATGGGGGGCGCGGCGTGGAAAGACCGCCCAACTGCTCGGGGCATACGGGGATTAGCTCGTATTTTTCGGCTAATTTTATGACCGCCTCGCAGGGCTTGCTTTTTCCGTCGTATCTGCAGCACTCGCCAAGCAGACAGGCGCTTACAAGCAGCTTTTCCATCAGAACCACCTTCTCTTTTTGAATATGATAATAAGCACCGTAACTATTACCGCGCAGACTGCGGCAAATACCCCGTATGCATAAGGCAGAGACAGCTCGGGCATATACTTGAAATTCATTCCGTACCATCCAACCAGCAGATTGAGCGGCAAGAATACCGCGGTTATCACGGTGAAAACGCGCATCAGTTTGTTTTGCTCTATGTCTATCTGGGATTGATATGCCTCCCGCGCCTGTGAAACGTAATCCCTGAGGCTTGCGGTTCTGTCAAGAAGCCTTCCGGCGCGGTTGGCAAGCACGGAAAAATATCTGGTGCCCTCCTCGCTCAGCAGACCGTTTTCGTTTTCCTCGCAGGATTCAAAAACGGAAACGAGCTGTTGATAATATCTTTTCAGATCAAAAAGCTCGTATCTGTAATCAAGTATCTCCATAAGGCAATCGCTGTCCAGATACTTCATAAGTCTTTCTTCCGTTGCGTTTATCCTGCACTCCACGCCGTCAAGATAGGACATATCAGTGCGGATAAGACGGCTGAAAAAGCCGTAAAGTGCCCGCTCGGTTCCGTTTGCGCTTACAAGGCATTGGCAAGCGGTGCGGTATGCCCGATCATCCTCGCAAAACACGATGAGGTGATCCCTATTCACGCATATGGTCATCTTTGCCTGAGGAGTATCGGGAGCGTCGGTATCGTACCAATCAAAGGCAATTATATTTAATCCCTTGTGGCTTTCAAAGGTCTCGCATTCTTCACTGCATATATAGTTGAATACCTCGTCCCCGAGAGCTTCTCTTGCAAGTGCGGCGTCCTCTCTTTTGAGTACCTTTTGCATATATTCCTCCAATAGCTTTTGATATAGCCTTTCGCAACTTTCGTTTTATATTCATATTATATCCGTGTTGAAGTGATATTTCAATGATAAATAAAGAATTCCCCGCAGCCTGCGGGGAATTCTTATAAATTATAATTCTTCTTCGTCTCTTTCGCTGATGCTTATATAGGGGTTCACGGGAGAGATGCACTTGTATCCGGGGCGGATGATCTTGTTGTTGCCGACTGCCTCCTCTATGCGGTGACCGCACCATCCCGCAACGCGGGCAATGGCAAAGAGGGGAGTGAACATCTCGGTGGGGATTCCAAGCATACGGTAAACGAGACCGGAATAAAGGTCCACGTTTGCGCATATGGGTTTGGTAGTCTTCTTTACGTCGCAGAATACCTCGGGGGAAAGGCGCTCAACCGCCTCAAGCAGACGGAAATCGTCGCCGTAGCCCTTTTCCTCGGCAAGGTGCTGTGCGTACTTTTTAAGCATTACGGCGCGGGGGTCGGACATGGTGTAGACCGCGTGACCCATACCGTAGATAAGGCCGCTTCCGTCTCCTGCGGTGCCGCGCAGTATTCTGCGCAGATAATCCTTGATCTCGCCGTCGTCCTTGCGGTTTCTTACGTTCTCGCGGATCTCGTCGAACATCTGCTGAGCTTTGATGTTTGCTCCGCCGTGGCGGGGGCCCTTAAGGGAGCAGATCGCGGACGAAATGGCGCTGTAGGTATCGGAGCCTGCGGAGGAGATAACTCTCGTGGTGAAGGTGGAGTTGTTACCGCCGCCGTGCTCTGCGTGGAGAACGAGGCAAAGGTCAAGGAGCTTTGCTTCTTCTTCCGTATAAGCTTTGTTTGAACGAAGCACGCGCAGGAAGTTTTCCGCAGTGCAAAGATTGTTTGAGGGGTTGTGCAGGGTAAGACTCTTGTTCTTGAAGAAATTGCGGTATACCGCATAGGAATGTGCGGCGATTATTGGCAAACGGGAAATAAGCTCCACCGACTGCCTGATCATATTGTCAAGAGAATTATCCTCGGGGTTTTCATCGTAGGAATACAGGGCAAGTGTGGAGGTTGCCATCTTGTTCATAATGTTCGGCGAGGGAGCCTTCATTATGATATCCTCGGTAAAACGGGGAGGAAGGAAGCGGCAATCGTCCATTACGCTGTCAAACTGCTCAAGCTGGTCGGCTGTGGGAAGCTTGCCGAAGAGGAGAAGGTATACGGTCTCCTCAAAGCCGAAGCGGCCTTCTTCCATAAAGGCGGTAACGAGATCTTCAACGTTATATCCGCAGTAATAAAGCTCGCCCTTTGCGGGAATTCGCTCACCCTCGCTGATGATGTAACCGTGTACGTTACCCTTTCTGGTAACGCCGGCAATGACTCCGGTGCCGTCTGCCTCGCGCAGACCGCGCTTGATATATGCTTTGTTTGATGCGGATGCGGGAATGCTGTAATGATCGCGGCTTTCGTTTATAAGCTTCCCGAGCGTTTCGCGGGCTCGGTTCTCCTGCTCCGACATGTTGTTTAAGTAATTCACAAAAAGACCTCCGCTGTGGTAATATGCCATTAAAACATGATAATAGCATAATCATAACACAAACGGAGGCGAAATGCAAGATTAAATTCAAAAAAATTCAAAAAACTCCAAAATTATCGAAAAATCACGCGAGATATGAAGCCATTATGCGTATAAGCTCCGATCGACTTGCGAAAGAGCCGAGATTTACAAGGCGCTTTAAGCGATATTTGACCGTGCTTTCGGATGCATGGAGCATTTCCGCTATATCTGCGTTCTTCATCCCCTTATTCACTCCGCGCATGATCTCGATATCAAGAGCATCGCATTCGGAAAGTATCTTTTCCGCAAGCATCATATTATTCAACGGCGCATCTGAGAAAAGATCAAATTTGTCGCGGGTGGCGTTTTTGGGAGGAGGAGTCGTGTTCTCATACGGAATGCAAGCCGTGCTTTCTCTTACGTCAAGCTCGCAGTTCATTTTGATCGTGATATAGGAAAGGGAAGGATCCTTGCAGATCTTACGGTATATATCTACTGCCGCGTTGCCCGCCTTAACGCAGTCAAGGGTAGCGACCGTAAGCTTTGAATTGACGTTTTTGCGATATGCAATATCTCCAAAGCCCGCAACGAAAATATCTTCGGGAACTTTGATTCCCGAGTGCTCCAAGGTCTGCATAAGCATAAGCGCTGCAACGTCGTTTGCGCTTATTACCGCATCGTAATTGCTTGCCATGGGAACAAGGCTTTCGCATACGTTTTTGGTCTGGCCGCGGAAAAAGAATATATCATTGTAAGTAAATCTGCTGTCATATCTTAAAAATGCTTTCATTTTAAGCAGGTCTGCCGGACTATCGTTGTTTATTCCAAAGAGAGCAACGCGCTTTCTTCCGTTTGCGTAAAAATAGTCAAGAAGGCTCTCGGTGGCTCTTTCGTAATCTGCAACGGAAAAGCCGGATGCGATAATTCCGTTCTGATTTGCACAACCAACGAGGATGGGCTTCTTCTTGCGGCTTCTGAGCATTTTGGAAACGGTAACTATCCAGTCAAAGGATGAGCCGATGGCAAGGACTGCCGTGGCGTCTGCGTGGGAATCGGGCAAGGTGTAGCCGTCGCTTTCAGCACTGACGGTCTCCATCCCCTTGTTTTTTGATTCTTCGGTAATACCGCGAAGAAAAAGGGAGGTCCAATGAGTGTTTGCATTTCCCGTTTGTATGAGAATATAAGCTTTCATGCTGCAGCCTCCTTTTTGTTAATTTATTATTATACCAACTCGTACAAATAAAGTCAAGACAAAAATGAAAATACGGTTTGTTTTTTTATTGGACTTGAAAGAATTATCATATGATGGTAAAATGTACTCGTAAAACAATTTATTAAAATCTTCAAGGAGTAGTTATGAGCAAGAAAGCAACTGTTAAGTTTGAAAAGCTTACGATTCCTACTTACCAGCCCGGCGCACCCGAAAGCCTTCCTATGTTCTTTGAGAAGAAGCCCTATCAGGGTGCAAGCGGAAGACTTTACCCCATCCCCTTCACCAGCAAGATCAGCGATGAGAAGAAGGATGTGGTATACGACGGTGCAGTTCTTGAGAACGAGTACATCTATCTTGAGGTACTTCCCCAGATCGGCGGTAAGATCCAGCGCGCGCTCGACAAGACCACAGGCTACGACTTCGTTTACCACAACAAGGTAATCAAGCCCGCAATGGTTGGCGTTGCCGGTCCTTGGGTATCCGGCGGTATCGAATTTAACTGGCCTCAGCATCATCGCCCCACTACCTATATGCCTCTTGAAGCAAAGATAGAGGAGAACGAAAAGGGCGAGAAGACCGTTTGGGTAGGTGAGGTTGATCCCCTTTACAGAATGAAGGGTATGGCGGGAATCACCATCGTTCCCGGCAGATCCTACTTCCGTGCAAAGGTTCAGCTTTACAACAGAACCCCCTACCGTCAGCCCGTTATGTGGTGGGCAAACCTTGCGGTTGAGATCAACGACGATTACCGCGTTGTATTCCCGCCGGACGTTGAGTACGTAAACGACCACGACAGACGCGCAGTTCTTGAGTGGCCTATCGCAAAGGGCGTATATCACACTGCCCGTCCCTTCGATTTCGGCGACGGCACCGATATCCACGACCTTTCCGCGGTTCGCGTTCCTTCCTCCTACCTTGTTTCCAAGGGACAGAGCGATGCGGACTTTATCTCCGGCTACGATCACTCCAAGCAGTGCGGTATCGTAACCGTTGCAAACCATCACATCTCCCCCGGTAAGAAGCTCTGGCACTGGGGTAACCACCCCTTCGGTAAGAAGTGGTGCTCCAACCTTACCGACGACGGCTCCACTTACGTTGAGCTTATGACCGGTGTTTACACCGATAACCAGCCTGACTTTACCTGGCTTATGCCTTACGAGACCCGTACCTTTGATCAGTACTGGTATCCCGTACGCGACATCGGAGAGGTAAAGAACGCTACCATCGACGCTGCTATCAACGTTGAGGAGCGCGACGGCAAGATCTACGTCGGCCTTTACGCTACCGGTGACTTCAAGAACGGCAGGATCGTTCTTAAGGAAGGCGATAAGATCCTTCTTGACGAGAGAGTTGACTGCTCTCCCGAGCAGACCTACCAGAAGCTCGTTGACGCAGAGGGCGTTGACTTTACCAAGGTAAGCGCAAGCTATACCGATGCAGAGGGCAACGAGCTCGTTGGATACAAGTACTATCAGCGCGGCAACAAGAAGCCCATCAAGGTTCGTAAGCCCGCACTTCCTCCCAAGGAAATTAAGACCGTTGAGGAGCTCTTTATCAACGGTAAGCACCTTGAGCAGTACAGACACTTTGCATATCAGCCCGAGGATTACTACCTTGAGGCTCTCTCCCGCGATCCCGGCGATTCCCGCTGCAACACCGCACTTGCGGGTATGATGCTTAACCGCGGACTGTTTGAGAAGGCTATCGAGTACGCCGACAAGGCTATCGAGCGTCTCACTCTCCGTAACGACAATCCCGACGATACCGAGGCTCTCTACATAAAGGGTATCGCGCTCCGCTTCCTTGGCCGCGACGATGAGGCGTACGACGCTATCTACCGTGCCGTATGGAGCTACAAGTATATGTCTGCAGGCTATTACGCACTTGCAGAGATCGACGTTAAGCGCGGCAATATCGAGCTTGCTATCGAGCATCTTGACGTTTCTCTCTCCGTTAACACAATGAACCTGAACGCTCTCCGTCTTAAGAGCAAGCTGACGGGTGATGCCGAGATCGAGAAGAGAATTGCGGAGCTTGACCCCCTCTTTGACGCAGAGCCCGACAAGCACGAGTACTTTATTGACCGTGCAGTTGATTATATGCGCGCAGGCCTTAAGGCTGATGCTCTCGCAGAGCTCGATAAGGCCGATCAGACCAAGCCCGAGGTGCTTTACCACAAGGCGTACATCACAGGCGACAGAAGCTATGCAGAAGCGGCTGAAAAGCTTGATTGGGCGCTTTGCTTCCCCGCACGTCTTGACGATATCGCAGTACTTAAGTTTGCCGATACTCCCATGGCTAAGTACTACCTTGGTTGTCTCTACTACGACCGCTTCCGTTACGACGACGCTATCGAGATGTGGGAGGCAGCGGTTGCCGCTATTCCTACTCTTGCTCCCGCTTGGCGTAACCTCGGTCTTGCTTACTACGATAAGAAGCACGATTACGACAAGGCTCTGAACGCACTTCAGAACGCGCTTGACAACGCTCCCACTCAGTCCCGTATCTTCTACGAGCTCTGCCAGCTTAAGAAGAACGGCGGCAAGTCCCTTGAGGAAAGACTTGAGCTTCACAACAAGTATCCCGAGCTTTGCGCCGACAGAGACGATTGCACTCTTGATAAGTCCATCATCCTCACCCAGCTCGGCAGACTTGACGAGGCACGCGATATTCTCCTTGATCATCGCTTCCATACCTATGAGGGCGGCGAGGGCAACCTTACCCGTCATCACGCATGGCTCTACACGCTCCGCGGATTTGAGGCACTGAAGAACGGCAATGCTGCTGCTGCTCTTGCTGAGTTCGAGAAGGGCTATACCTTCCCCCTCTGCTACGGAGAAGAGAAGAACTACTTCGCACAGGAGTCCCACCTCAATTACGGTGCAGCCGTAGCCGCTAAGGAATGCGGCAACGATGCAAAGTACGCAGAGTATCTTGCCGAGGCTGAGATAGATCACGCAGCTCCCACCGAGATCTCCTACTTCCGCGCTCTTGCATATCTTGCAGACGGTAAGAAGGACGAGGCCGAGGCTCTCCTCAAGCTGATGATCGCAAACGGTGAGAAGGAGATCGAGGATAAGGATATCCCCGCTTACTACGGCGTTGGTTCTCCTTGCCCCTGCCCCTTCGAGTACAACTTTGCTGAGCGTCACGTTGTAAAAGGTAACGTTCTTAAGGCATTCGGTCTTCTCGGACTTGGCGATAAGGCAGGTGCCGAGGCGGCTATCAAGGCAGCCGAGGAGCTTGATCCCACCAACTTCGCAGCTTACGTATTCCACAAATTCGCTGACTAAGTGAGGTTTAGTATGAAGCGCGTTATATCATTTTTTCTGCTTGGAATAATGTTGGTGCCCTTTTGCGGGTGCTCTGTTGCTACGCCCGGAAATGATATAAACGATATTACGGAAGGTACCGCAGGGTCTGACTCTGCGGTACCTTCCGCGCCTTCCGAAAGCAACACGGATGTGGGCTCTTCAGCTCCCGCAGAAACTACCGTAGCCCCTGTGGAAACGACTTCTGTGCCTGCGGAAACCACTGCCGCACCCGATACCACGGAAGCGGTAACGGAAGCGCCTACCACCGACGGCGAGGAAAAGGCAGAGCTCCCCGAGCTTCCTGCCCTGCTCAGAATTGCTTGCGTTGGCGACAGTATCACGTACGGAGTTGGCGCGTCCAACAGAACCAAGACCGCATACCCCGCAATGCTCCAGACTAAACTCAAGGAGAAGCGACCCGATAAAAACTTTGTGGTGCTTAATTACGGAAGAAGCCGTGCTTACGCCATAAATAACGCCGAGGTCGATTATAAGTACGCAAGCGCGCAGAGCATTGCGTATACCGCCTCTCCCGAATATAACAGCAGTCTCCGCTCCAAGCCCAATATCGTGCTTATAATGCTTGGCGCAAACGATGCTTACACCGTCGCCCAGAACAAGGATGCGGCAAAGAAGTATACGGAAGCGCTTGAAAAGCTTGTAAATACTTACCGCGGACTTGAAACGTCCCCCGAGGTATATCTGCTTCTTTGCACCGACCGCTTTGATACGGCGCAGAGAATAAAAGACCTCAAGAACGTTATCCTTCCCGCTATTGAGCAGGTCGCAAAAAAGCTTGAATGTCCCGTTATCGACATGTTCACCCTGTCCACAGAGCACGCAACCGCACTTTGGAACGCAAAAGCTGCAGACAGAGATCTTTCCAGCACGTCTTATTACAGCGATTCGGTGCATCCCGGCGATAAGCTTTACGAGCTGATGGCCGAGGAGGCTGCAAACCGGATCTTAAAAGCATATAAATAAATAAAAAACAGGAGGAAAACCATGAAAAAGCTGATTTGCTTTATTCTTATGGCAGTAATGCTTCTGCCCACCGTTATCGCATGCGGCGAAAAAACTCCCCCCGTATCCGGCGACACCACTCCCGCAGTTACCGACGGCGGCACCGTAACCGAGCCTACCGTCACCACCGAGCCCCCCGAAATGCCCGATATCCCCGAAGACGCTTATTACGACGATTACACCTTTACCGTCCTCGTTACCGGTAACTTTAACAACAACGATTTCCAGAGCGACGGACTTGGCACAGACGTTGTAAGCGACGCTATCTACCGTAAGAACTCCGCAGTTGAGGCCCAGCTTGGCATCGTTATCGAGAATATCGACGAGATTGCCTTCGGCTCCTCCGGCGGAAGCGGCACCGGCTTTACCAAAATGAAGAAGGCGTACGACGCCGCATCCTTTGACTACGATATCGCAATGATCGGTACCTACGACGTTGCTAACCTTGCGCAGTCCGGATATATTGCAGATATTAACGAGGTTCCCGGAATCGATACCTCCCGTTCCTGGTGGGATCAGATGGCTAATCGCGATCTTACCATCAACGGCAAGCTTCTTTACACCACAGGTGATATCAGTCTTACCGATAACATCATCACCCACTGCATTATGTTCAACAAGGGCATACTTGCAAGCAATTCCAACCTTCTCGATCCTTATCAGCTGGTAAGAGAGGATAAGTGGACCTACGACGTATTCGTTGAAGAGGTAAAGAAGATCGGTGAGGACGTAAACGGTGATGATAAGATGGACACCAACGACCGTTACGGACTTATGACCTGGAGCGATGCATCGCTTGCGGTTCTTAACTCCTCTCTCTCCCGCATCTGCACAGTAAACGCAGACGGCCAGATCGAGCTTACCCTGAACACCCAGACCGCTCTCGGCGTTCTTGAAAAGTACTCCGAGATCCATAACACCGACCATTGCTTTAACTATCAGAAGTTTGATAAGACCACGTCCTCTTGGGATCCCAACCGTATCAAGATGTTTGACGAGGATCTTGCATACTACTACATGACCACCTTTAACACCGTTCCCAAGCACCGCGATAAGGAAACTGACTTCGGTATCCTTCCTTTCCCCAAGTTTGACGCTAATCAGGAGACCTACGGTCATCTGGTTTCCGCTTACCATTGCCAGTTCCTCTGCATTCCTTATTTCTCTGAGGATATCGACCGTACGGGCGTAGTAACCGAGGTGCTTGCATGGGCTTCCCAGAGCACTCTTACTCCTGCATACTACGAAAAGACCCTTGTTGGTAGCATTATCCGCGATGAGGAAAGCGCAGAGATGCTTGATATCATCTTCGGTAGCCGCGTATTCGACGTTGGTGCATACTACAAGATTGGTAGCTTTACAAGTAATATTCCCACTCTCGTAAGCGACAACAAGATCGACACCTTTGCTTCCAGCGTTGAAAGAGCTACCCGCGCAGCAAATATCCAGATCAAGCAGATCAACACCCAGTTTTCCAAGACCGATAAATAAATAACGTCTTCGACCGTAAGGTCGCGAAAAAGAAAAGGTCGTAAATTAAGTTTACGACCTTTTCAAATAGGTGAAAATATGAAACCGAATATAGTAATAGTTATGACCGATCAGCACCGTGCCGATTTGCGGCGCGGCTGCGGATACGCACTTGATACTATGCCGTATCTCGATAGTTTTGCAGAAGCGGGCGTGGATATGCGGAGAGCTTATACACCAAATCCCGTCTGTTTGCCTGCAAGAACCAGTATGTTCACAGGCAGATATCCCTCGTGCCATAAGGTGCGCACGAACCACAATATTGCCGACGTGGTGCGCGGTGACGATATTCTGGATGTCGTTAAGCGTGCGGGATATAAAACCGCTTTGTGCGGAAAAAATCACACTTATCGTGCTCTTAAGGATTTTGATTACGTTAAGGCAACGGGACATCTTGGAACGAAGGACGACGGAACTTTTTCCGACGAGCAAAAGGAGTTTGAGGATTTTCTCAGCGCCTCAAAGCATATGGAAAGCCACGTGCCGTCCCCGGGAGGCGTTGAAAACCAGCATCCTTACAGAAACGTATCCGCGGCTTTTGATTTTATTGATAATCACAGAGGCGACGATCCGTTCTTTATGTGGCTGTCCTTTGCCGAGCCGCACAATCCCTATCAGGTGCCCGAGCCTTATTTTGATATGTTCCCGCCCGAAAGTCTGCCTCCCGTTGCTTGCGGTGCCGAGTGCTGTGAGCTGAAGGGTAGTGACTACGTGTGGGAGAGAAAGGCATGGGAATACGTTCTGGGTGAGGACTGCGAAAAACGAATTGCCAGAACCAGATCCAATTATCACGGTATGCTGAGGCTTATCGACGATCAGTTCAGAAGGTTTATGGAAGGTCTTGAGACAAGAGGATTGCGTGATAACACCGTCGTCGTTTTTCTGTCGGATCACGGAGATTTCGTTGGCGAATACGGTCTGATCCGCAAGGGCGTCGGTCTTCCCGAGGTTCTTTGCAGGATCACTATGGCGTGGCAGGGGCCGGGATTCGTTTCCCGTTGCGATAACGAAAGCTGCGTTAATCTGGTTGATATTTTGCCCACCGTGTGCGAATTGTGCGGAGAACCCGTGTCCTTCGGCAATCAGGGAAAAAGTCTGGTTCCGTTGCTGCGCGGTGAGAAGGTTCCCGAAAAGGAATTTGACACTGCATTCTGCGAATTCGGTCACGGCGGTCTTTATTGGAACGAAAAAGATAAGCTTACTCCTGCCGACGACAGGTGCATTACCGACGGTACCACCTTTGCCTGCATCAGCTCGTGGACTTCGGGCGGTCAGCTCCGCGCTCTCCGCAAGGGGGATATGAAGATCATAATGGATATGATGGGCAACGGTCAGCTTTACGATCTGAAAAGGGATCCCTATGAGATAAACAACATTTGGAGCGCATCGGAATATGCCGCGCAAAAGACGGATATGCTTGCAGAGCTTACTGCGGCTATATTAAGGGCAGATGACCCCATACCCGCGCCCCACAACAGATATCGCTCAAAGCGGCATCCCCGCGGATATTGGTTTGACGAGGCTTACGTTTCCGAAGACCCGGGAGTGCCTGCCGATTCCATTGCTGATTATCTTCGCGGGAAGAATAAGTAAATAAAAAAGTCCGACGGAGCTCCGTCGGGCTTTTTTGAAGAGTTATTTAGCAAATTCGATATCGCCAACGGAGGTGCCTCCGTTGAGAGCGCCGCCGTAGGTATATCCGTTTGCGTCTGCGGCTTCTGCCGTGCCGCCCACCATTATGGAGTAGGTCTTTCCCGCCTTGATAGAGGGGGAGGAGAGCAGCACGCTGTCAAATGCACCGCTTGCGGTGAAGGAAACCACAACCTTGCCCTTTTCATCGCAAAGTGCAATGGCTGTTTTTTCGCTTTGAGCGCCAATGGTTTTAGATACGCTCAACTGAGTGGAGGTGCTATCAAAGGCGCTTGCAGAGCCGTTAGAAAGGGCTGCAACGTATCCTCCGCAGATAGCGGATGCAGAAGCGGTGAAGGGAAGGGATCTGCCGTCTGCGGGAACGTCCGCAAGCACGGCACCGCCGGATACGAGGAGAGTGGAGCCTGCGTTTACTGCGCCATTGGCGGTCTTGGCTATAAGGTAGCCGCCGGATATCTGGAAGGCACCGGTAAGAGTGATTCCGATCTCACTGCAGATGAGACTCGTTTCGCCGCCTGAGATATGGGCGGCAGTTGATCTTATTGCGTTCAGCGCCTTGGTAACGTACAGAGCACCGCCGCTCTGGCTGAAGCTCTTTTCCGCAACTGCTGCGTCGCCGCCGGAGGAAAGCTTTATTGCGCCACCGCTTATTACCAGACAACCCTCAGCATAAAGGCTTATATCGGCGGTATCTGCGATTATGCGTCCGCCGTTGATTATCATATCCTTCTCAGATTTTATGCCCTTGTAGGATTCGGGCTTATCCTCGTCTGCTGCCTTGTTTGGGTCAATGACCTCGGGCTGCTTATCAACTTCTTTGTTGCTTTCAACGGTGTTTTCGCTTCCGCCTCCGCAGTTAAGGGAGATATCGCCGTCGTCGATTCGCAGTACGTTCTCGGATTGAATGCCGTCTCTTTCTGCGTCGATCTTGAGAGTGCCGCCGTTTATGTATATATAACCTTTATCGGGAGAATCGTTGTTATCGGAACGGATTCCGTCGCTGCCCGCGTCTAGCACGATGTTGCCGCCGCCGATCTTAACGCAATCCTTGCCGTTAAGAGCAACCTTTTTACTACGGATCTGAATATCTCCGCCGGTGATAACAAGATCGTCCTTGGAGATTATTCCGTGCTTGTTGTTACCGTAGATAAGAAGCTTACCCTCTCCGTTTACTGTCATATCCGCGCGGCTGAAGAGCGCGGCGTCAATTTCGGAGTTGCCGTCGATAATGGTGTACTTATCTCCGTCGGTGAGCTTGTTTTCCGTGCCCTTGGCAAGGGTAAAGAATACCTTATCTGCCTGCTTAACGTAAACGGCAGGAGAGTTCGGTGAGTATATCTCAACGCCGTTAAGCACAATCTGCACCTTCTCGGTATCTGTGCATTCCACGCGGAGCATTCCAACGGTATATTTACCCGAAAGGATATAAGTGCCTTCCTTGTTTATGAGCAGATTACCGTCTGCAAGAGAAGCGCCGGCGCCATTTATGACGGTGTTTTCGTTATCAAGGGTAATTGTTGTGGCGGTACCTGCATCGTAAGTTGCGTTGGTATCTCTTGCGGAAAACGCAAAATCGATAAGAGAGGTATCCTCAGGATCTGCGCTTAAGTCCACTGCGTACTGATGACGTACGACATCTTGGGGAGCAGTGCAGGAGAAAAGGGAAAAGCAAAGCAACAGAGCAAGAATTAAAGAGCTTTTTCTCATAGTTCTTCGTTCCTTTCGTCGGCTTCGGCAAGATAGATTTCCAGATTTCCGTTGATGCAACGAATGGCATCAATGAATTCCTTGGAGCGCTTCACGTCCTTTACGGAAACCTTGTAATAGAGCTTATAAAGGCTTCCCATATCGGTGGTTTTTACCTTAACGAGGCGGTGCGATTTTGTAAACTCTGCAAATACCTCGTCAAAGGCGTTTACGTAAGAAAGCGTCTCGGGACATACGATCTTCAGATCAAGCTCGCCGTTGTTTACGGGGTTGAGCTTTGCAAGAATAACGGCAACGATGCTGATGAGAACGCTGAATAAAACGGCAACGCCAACGTAGCCTGCGGCACAGGTGATACCCGCGGTCATGCTTAAAAAGATAAGGGTTATGTCGCTTGCCTTTCCGGGAACGGAACGGAAGCGGATAAGGGAGAAGGCGCCCGCAACGGCGATTCCCGTTCCGATATTGCCGCTTACCATCAGGATAACGGTCTCAACGATAGCGGGCAAAAGAATAAGGGAGAGACGGAAGCTTGGGGAAATTCTTCCGCGGAGGGAGGCGGCAACGGCGACTATTATACCGCATATGAGTGCGGCAACAGTGCAGATGAGATAATTCTTGAGGTCAAATACTCCGTTGGATACTGCTCCGATAAAATCAAACATATTGCTTTTCTCCTGTGGTTAGTTCTGATTTTTTCTTTGTCAACATATGGGTATACGCCGTTCCGTATTTGGAAAACGACGATGGATATATCTTTAGCTCGGAAAGAGCTTTAACGAGGGAAAGGGGCATTGCGCCGTCGGTTTTGATCTCCATAAGAACCGCGCCCGGCTCGGTTATCACCGTTCCGCTGTCGCCGCTTGCTGTGGTAAGATCGTCGAAGCGGTAGCGCACGTTCCTGTCGAAGGTAAGTCTAACCTCCGAGTTTTCCTTAAAGTAAAAAGCCTCTCGGTCATAGATTATTACAGCACCGGGACCCGGGTTTCCGTAATACTTCATAGAATAATCTATTTCCCGCATGATCTGGGAGTCTTTTGTGCGTTTTCCGTCTATTATGTAATCCAGTGCTTCACTGTACGTCATGGATAAACGCCGTTTGTATACAACGCCGTGGTATTTCTTCTTAAGCTCCAAAAATACGTGACTGTCAGGTTTCGGTACTCCGTAGCTGCGCATACGGAGCTTTTCCTTATAAGTTTTTGCGTCTATTGAGTTGCGAATAAGCAGAAAAGACGGCGTATCAAGATAAATATTGTAAACGGTACTTTTTCCGTGGGGATCGGTGTCAAGAAGGTGGCCTATGCGGTCAAAAAGGGCGCGGGCTGTTTCTTCGGTGATAAAATACTTTTTTTCAACACGCTTGAAGATGTATTTGTTTGCCATTTTGCCTCCTTCCGTTGAAATCAAGAAATATATTGCTTTGGGCGGAGATTTATGTTACAATATCAGTATAAATCCATTCACAATATTATCGCATATTTTTTGTTATTTTTCAATAGAAAGATGAAGATTTGCTTATGATATTTTATACTTTTTTTGACGTGCTCTGTTATCATTTAAATAAGTATCCGCTTATGACTCCCCAAGACTGCGTTAAGCTTCTTTATCAGTCTGAATACGGTTGCGGCCATTTCGTTGACGCAGGTATGGCCCACAAGCGTCTTTTGGCAGAGCTTAATTCAATTTTAAATAATGATTGTGAAAATACTGAAAAGAGACAATTGACTCAATGTGAACTTTTTGAGAATATCGGTAAAGGACGTGCCAGATTGCAGCTTGCCTGCCGGGAAATAACAGCCGATTCCGTGCCTCTTATTTCCCGTATGTTTGCCGCGTCAGCAATAGAGGATGCGGCGTTCAAGACAGAGGATAGGTTTACTGACGGCTTGAACGATATCCTTGAGGCGGCGAGAAAGGGGCTGGCCGCTTTTTCGGAGAAGGAAGCAAGAGCTTATTTCGCCGAATACGAGAAAAACGGAGGAGGTGCCGTCAGCCACAGTAACGTATACAGAGAAGCTTATCATCCTGCGTACAGAGTTATGTCGCCTTCTGCCGTAAGAGCATATACGCTTATCAAGGAAATAGACGCCCGCCTGAAAAGCGGAGAAAACCTCGTTGTTGCCATAGACGGCCCCGCCGCAAGCGGAAAAAGCACCGTTGCGAAGTATCTTGCCGGAATTTTTGACTGCAATATTATTCACGTCGACGATTTTTTTCTGCCCTTTGAAAGGAAAACGCCGGAAAGGCTTGCGGAGCCCGGAGGTAATATGGATAGAGAAAAGCTTTCGCTTGTTCTTCGGGATGCGGTGAAGGGGGAGTTTTCCTACAGCCCCTTCGATTGCTCAACGGGAGAGGATGGCGAGGAGAAGCGTTTCCCCGAAAAACAGCTTATTATCGTAGAGGGAAGCTACTCTATGCATCCCCATCTTGCAGAGTATTATGATATTACCGCTTTTTGCAGAATAGACGGAGAAGAGCAGAAAAAGCGCATAAAAAAGAGAAATCCCGATCTTTACGACAGATTCGTAAATGAGTGGATCCCTCTTGAGAACGTTTATTTTGAAAGGACAGACATTCTGAAACGCGCTGACTTTATTATTGCTTAATACGTAAAAAAGGCTGTTGCACGGGGCAACAGCCTTTTTTGGGGCTATGTAATCAGATTATCTTACGCTCTTCTTCTTGAAAACAACGATTGCGGCGCAGCAAGCGATTGCGGCGCAAGCAAAAGCAAGAAGTACGGTGCTGTCACCGGTAGCGGGGGTTCCCTCGGGAACGGTGGGAGTAACGGTGGTGTCAACGGTGGCCTCGGTAGTGGTGGCCTCGGTTGCGGCCTCGGTGGTAACAGCCTCGGTAGCAGCGGCAGTGGTCTCAACCTCTTCGTCAAGAAGGGTTACCTTCAGGTTATCGAAGGAAACGATGTTGAGAGAGGAAGCGCCGGTGCCCGCATTGTTGAAGCGTGCACGGAAGCCAACGGTTCCGCTGGTCCACTCTTCGGAAACGACGATGTTGTTGTAAAGCTCAACGCCGGTATTGAGATCAAAGATCTCAAGGGTGAAGGTATCGTCGATAACGGTGACCTTCATGTGAACGCTGGAGCCCATATCTGTGCCAGCAGCGATAACGGAGCCTTCGTAGTTGCCGCCCCATGCGGTGATATCGGCGGGGTTGGTACGACCCATAGCGCCGCTCTTTGCGTTGTTGGAGAGGAAGCCGAGGAAGCCGGCAAAGCTGTTTGCAGAGGATGCGTCGGCCTTGGTGATATCAGCGCGGCTGATAATACCGGTAGAGGTCTGAACGTTCTCAAGGTCAGCCTCAACGATGTAGTTCTTCCAGGTTACTTCCTTGTTGAGAAGAATGTGACCAAAGCTTTCTGCATCGGTGATCTCTTCAGAAGGACCAACGATCCACAGCTTGCCGTCAGCAACTTCCCAAATGGAACGGTACTGCTTGAAGTCGGCGATGGTTGCGGGATCGGAGAAGTCGTTCTCGTAAACGACCTTTCCTTCGTCTGCGGCGCTTACGGTGATAGACATGGCACAGATCATCATGACTACCAGAGCAAGACAAAGAATTTTCTTAAGCATAGTTTTATACCTCCATAAAAATAGATTTAGATCCAATAATATAATACAACTTTGGGGATTTTCGGTCAATACAATATTTAAATTCGTTTTTACAAAAATTAACGCTCTGTTTACAAAAATGGCAGATTCAAAAACAAGGAGACGAATTCGCATCCGTCTCCTTGCACGTATTCATTTTATCAAACGTTAAAGCGGAACAGCATAACGTCGCCGTCCTTAACGACGTACTCCTTGCCCTCGCTTCTGTAAAGGCCTTTTTCCTTCGTTGCGGCAATGCTGCCCTCGCGGTCAAGATCTTCAAAGGCGACGGTCTCCGCGCGGATAAATCCGCGCTCAAAGTCGGAATGTATCTTTCCTGCAGCTTGAGGAGCTTTGGTGCCCTTGCGGATGGTCCATGCGCGCACCTCCTCCGGGCCCGCGGTAAGGAAGCTGATAAGTCCGAGCAGACGGTAGCTTGCAACTATAAGCTTGTCAAGGCCGCTCTGGGTGATGCCCAGCTCGTCAAGAAATTCCTGCTTTTCTTCCTCTTCAAGCTCTGCAAGATCCGCTTCAACGCCTGCGCAAACGTCGATAAGCTCGGCGCCCTCTTCCTTTGCGATGGCTGCAAGGGCGTTATAGCCTGCGCCCTTATCCTCGGAAACAAGCTGATCCTCGCTTACGTTTGCAACGTAGATGGTAGGTTTAAGTGTAAGCAGGGGAGTATCTGCAAAAAATGCGAGCTCGTCCTCGTCAAGTCCTGCGGCACGGGCGGTCTTGCCTCCGTCAAGTGCGGCAATGAGCTTTTCCGTTGCTTCAAGCTCTGCCTGCAGAGTCTTATCGCCCTTCAGCGCCTTTCTTATTCTGTCTGCTTTGCGCTGAAGAAGCTCTATATCGGAATATATAAGCTCAAGATTTATGGTCTCCACGTCGCGGGCGGGGTCAACGTTGCCGTCAACGTGGATGATATCACCGTTTTCAAAGCAACGTACCACGTGGATAACGGCGTCGACCTCTCGTATATGGGAGAGAAACTTGTTTCCCAGGCCCTCGCCCTCGTGCGCTCCGCGTACAAGTCCTGCAATATCAACGAATTCGATGATGGCGGGAGTGTATTTTGCGGGATTGTACATTTCCGCAAGTCTGTCAAGACGCGCGTCGGGCACCGCAACAACGCCCACGTTCGGCTCTATCGTTGCAAACGGATAGTTCGCAGACAGCGCCCCCGCATTAGTAAGTGCGTTAAAAAGTGTGCTTTTTCCCACGTTGGGAAGTCCTACTATACCTAATTTCATATCAAAGTCCTTTGTTTTGTTTATTCCGATACATTATACACTCTTTTTTTCATATTTGCAATTCTTTTTGACAAATTAAAGGCAAAAATGAAAAATAAGTTCGCCTTTGCGCTTGCATTCGTCCAAAATGGGAGATATAATAAATATGGTACGAATACATAAAGTTTTTACCTTATGTTCACAATCTGTTAACGGCTTTGTAGTATTATGTCGGTGGAACGATAGTGCACTTTAATTATTTCTGCAATGACGTAAAGGAGATAAAAATGGGAATGAAGATACTTGTAGTTGACGACGATATAAACATTTGCGACATACTGCGTATGTATTTGGAAAGGGAAGGATACGAGGTCAAGACCGCAAACGACGGAGCTGAGGGCGTTGCCGCCTTCAAGCGCTTTGACCCGGATCTTGTGCTTCTTGACATTATGCTGCCGCAAAAGGACGGCTGGCAGGTCTGCCGCGAGATCAGGGAGATCCTCCAAACCCATTATTATGATAACCGCCAAGGGCGAGGTCTTTGACAAGGTACTCGGTCTTGAGCTTGGTGCTGATGATTTTATAGTTAAGCCGTTTGATACGAAGGAGGTTACTGCCCGCGTAAAGGCGGTTCTCCGCCGTTCTGCCGCAAGCGGCCCAAAGGAAAGCGACGAGACCCTCCGCTTTGACAATATGGAGATAAGCCGCGCAAAATACGAGCTGAAGATAGCCGGCAAGGCCGTGGATGTTCCTCCTAAAGAGCTTGATCTGCTTTATTTTCTTGCATCTAACGCAAACAGAGTATTCACCAGAGATCAGCTGCTTGATAAGGTTTGGGGATTTGATTATCTGGGCGACAGCCGCACCGTGGACGTTCACGTTAAGCGTCTCAGAGAAAAGCTTGAGGGCGTCTCCGATAAATGGATACTGAAGACCGTTTGGGGCGTTGGCTACAAATTCGAGATATTGCAATAAAAACAGTGCCGAGAGTACCGATTTCGTCGGGACTCCCGGCTTTGTTGCTGAAAGGAATCTATGTTTAAATCGATTTTTTCCCGCCTTGCGGCGATATTCGTGCTGATAATCGTTTTCAGCTTTACTATGATAGCGTTCATAATCACCTCTCTCGTTGGGGATTACGCCATCACAATGAAGACGGAGACGGTGTCCGACACAGCCACATCCGCACGGCGAGTGATGGAGCTTGCGTTTTCCGAGGACGGTGAATATGACGTTGAGGTGATGAGGGGAATGCTCAGTGCGCCAATAAACAGCAATACCATTCACGCCTTCATTACCGACGTGAGCGGAAACGTGCTTTTTTACGACGAGAGCAGTCCCGTGGCTCCTATCAAAAGCGCAATTCCTGGTGACATAATGCTTCAAGCCTTAAGAGACGCGGGATATACGGGCGTTACGGATCTTGGCGGAATGCTGGGCACGGCAAGCATAGTTGCCGCACAGCCCATAGACGACCCAAACGGTAACAGCCGCGCTGCCGTGTTCGTTTACACCAACAGCCATGCGGAAACCGAGATGCTCAGCTCCCTTGTACGCACCATAGTGCTTTCTACCATGTGGGTGCTTATTGCTATGCTCCTTGCCATTTACTTTGTGAGTGAGCGCACTATAGGTCCCCTCAAATCTATGAGCCGCGCGGCAAAGCAGTTTGCCTCCGGCAAGCTTGACGTGCGCGTGCACGTTTCCGGAAACGACGAGATCGCCGAGCTTGCAACTGCATTTAACAGCATGGCGGAATCCATTTCCACTATGGAAAAAATGCGTTCCAGCTTCCTTGGTAACGTATCCCACGATCTTCGCACACCAATGACCACCATCAGCGGATTCGTTGACGGAATACTTGACGGTACCATCCCCGAGGACAAGCACGAATATTATCTGCGTATAATCAGCTCCGAGGTAAAGAGGCTTTCCCGCCTCGTCAGCGCACTTTTGGATATTTCCCGTATTCAGGCGGGCGAAAGAAAGTTCAAACCCGAGTATTTTGATATCTGCGAGATGGCGCGGCAGATACTTATCTCCTTTGAACAGCTTATTGAGGGAAAAAAGCTTGACGTTGAATTCGACGTTGAGAGGGATTCCATGATAGCATACGCAGACGTGGACGCTATCCATCAGGTGCTTTACAATATCTGCGATAACGCGGTGAAGTTTTCCCGCGAGGGAGGAGAGCTCAGGCTGAGAGTGTTCTCTTCCGAAAAGAAGATCCACGTTGCGGTCTATAACGAAGGTAACGGAATTCCCGAGGAGGATCTGCCCTTCGTATTCGACAGATTCTACAAGAGCGATAAGAGTAGAAGCCTTGACCGCACAGGTGTCGGACTCGGGCTTTACATCTCCCGCTCCGTTATGGAGGCGCACGGCGAGAAAA
Organism: Oscillospiraceae bacterium; assembly: GCA_015064505.1. Classification (GTDB taxonomy): domain Bacteria; phylum Bacillota; class Clostridia; order Oscillospirales; family CAG-272; genus RUG12395. Next base: position 2,233 of record SVSB01000026.1, on the reverse strand, counting down.
TAGAGGTGCGCAGTGAGTTCGGAAAGTATTGCGAGTTTGAGTTTACCCTCCGAGAGGGCAAGGAACAGAAAACGAAAAGTATAGACGTACAGGCTATAAGAGAAAGAGGTCAGCTTTGATAAAAGAATATACAGTTGAAGGAATGCATTGTGCCGCGTGTTCTTCTGCGGTGGAAAAGTGCATAATGAGAATAGAGGGCGTCAGCCGCGCGGAGGTAAGCCTGCTTGCAAAGCGCCTTACCTGCGAGCACGACGGCTCCGTTACCGATAAAGAAATAATATCAGCTATTGAGGATATCGGGTTTTCCGCAAAGCTATACGTGGATGAAAGCGCGGAAGAAAAGCTGAAGGAAGAAAAAAAGCAGAATAAGAGCCGAAAGATAGTTGCTGTCCGCCTTATTATTTCCGCCGTATTCCTTGCCGTGCTTATGTACGCAAGCATGGGGCATATGCTCGGTCTTCCCATGCCGCATTTTCTCCACGGAGATGAAAACGCCCTTAACAGAGCGCTCTTTCAGCTCGTTCCCGCTCTTTTTGCGGTGGTGCTTAATTTAAGGTTTTTCACTTCCGGAGCAAAGGCTCTTTTCCACGGCGCTCCCAATATGGATACCCTCGTTTCGCTCGGTTCCGGTGCTTCTCTTATATGGAGTCTTTACCGCACGGTGCAGACCGCAATATACAGCGCAAACGGTAACTTTGCGGCCGCAGCGGAGTCAACCATGGATCTGTGGTTTGAGTCCGCGGTTATGATACTGGTGCTGGTTACCTTTGGCAAATGGCTTGAGGAGGGAGCGGAAAAGAGAGCGGGTGCCGCCCTTGAGGGTATTTCAAAGCTTGCACCCGACAGCGCAAACGTTCTGCGCGACGGCAAGGAGATGACCGTAAAGACTGCTGAAATAGCGGTTGGGGATCTCCTTATAGTTCGCCCCGGTGAAAGGGTTGCGGCGGACGGCGTTGTGGAGGAGGGTTACTCCACCGTTGACGAATCCGCCCTTACGGGAGAAAGCATGCCTTGCGATAAAATGCCCGGAGATAACGTGCTTGCCGCCTCCGCCAATATCAGCGGAAGGATCACCGTGCGCGTTCACCGCGTTGGTAAAAGCACCACTCTTGCCCAGATAAGCGAGCTCGTTGGAAGGGCCGCCGCAGGCAAAGCGCCCATCGCACGCCTTGCTGATAAGGTAAGCGGCGTTTTCGTTCCCGTGGTTATGTCCATATCCGTCGTGACGTTTATTATCTGGATGCTGTGCGGAGGCGACGTAAGCGAAGCGCTTAACGCCGCAATATCGGTGCTCGTTATATCTTGCCCCTGCGCTCTCGGTCTTGCAACGCCCGTTGCCGTTACGGTTGGCTGCGGACACCTGGCTGAAAAAGGCGTGCTGCTCCGCTCCGCAAAGGAGCTGGAGACACTTGCCAAGGTGGATCTTGTGGTCTTTGATAAGACGGGAACTCTCACGGAGGGACGCCCCGAGGTCAAGGAAGCCGTATGTGCCCACGGAGTTGACGAGGGCGAGCTTCTTTGCGTTGCTGCCGCTCTTGAGGCGGGAAGCGCCCATCCCCTTGCAAAGGCCGTGGTTGCTTACAGCGTTGAGAAGATCGGGGAAACGGAGCCCAGCGCGGATATGCGCGATATGCCCGGCAGAGGCATTTGCGGTACCGTGGAGGGAAATAAGTGCTACGCGGGCAGTAAGAGGTATATGTCCGAGCTTGGCGTTGATATTTCTCCTGTTGAGGATGAAGTGAAGCGACTGACGGAAGAGGGGCTTACTCTCGTGTTCGTTGCAAAGGGCGAAAGACTTCTCGGCGTTCTTGCCGCAGGAGATACCGATCTTCCCGACAGCAAAAAGGCGATAGATGAGCTTCACACGCTGGGAGTTAAAACTATGATGCTCTCGGGTGATAATAAAGCAAGTGCCGTTGCCGCCGCAAGACGCTTCGGTATTGACGCGGATATGGTACGCGGAGATCTTTTGCCCGGAGATAAGGAAAAGACAGTTGCCGAGGAAAGGGCAAAGGGCAGAGTGGTTATGATGGTTGGCGACGGAATAAACGACGCCCCCGCTCTTGCAAGTGCCGATATCGGTGCCGCCGTGTACGGAGGAACGGATATTGCCGCAAATGCCGCTGATCTTTTGCTTATGAAGCAGGGAATAGGTACCGTGCCGGTTACTCTTGCATACGGCAGACGAGTGCTACGCGTTATCAGGCAGAATCTGTTCTGGGCGTTCTTTTAT
>SVSB01000025.1 GCA_015064505.1 Oscillospiraceae bacterium | reverse complement strand
GCATATCTGCAGCAGCGCCTCGGAGACATCACCGCCCTCCGGTCCGCACTTCCTGCCATCCTCTCCGAGAACCGGGAGGCGTATGTGTATCTGTAAACAAGAATGCCATTGCTTATGAAGGATAAAAAAGTCCAAAAAAGCCCACAAAATCAAGGGCACTGAAAAAGTCAGATCTGCGGATGCAGACCTGACTTTTTCAGTGCCCTTGGTATTACTGGCTTTTTTGAATTTTTCGAATTATTCCCACTCGCTCCTGAAAAATAAATCTTAAACAGATTTGCTTATGGGATTTGACCCGGATTATTTATATTACTTTCATTATTCAGATAGTAGGGGTTATCTGATTTTTTGTTGCCATAGTGTTGCCACTATGCAAAGATGTTTGCCTAAACAGAGAATGTTTTAAATTAAAGTTTTAACGATGCATCCAGTTTTTTCATTATCTTGCTTTTCTCAAGCAATAACACAGTATTCTTAAGTTTCTCTCTCGACTCATCAGTAACTTCATCTTTACACACAAGAGAAACAAAAGTGTGAAATTCTTCTAAAAAATCTGTTATCTGTTTTGTTTCTTTTTCGGCAAACAAACAATTAACCTTACCCACCTCAAAGATCAAGTGTGTATAAAATGAATCTAATTTAGAATAATCAACTTCTACAGAAGCCGCTGCTGTAGACATTTTATATGTGTTCATTGCCACGGCAAGAGTAGTCCAATCGTCTATTTCCTTGTCTTTTTGATTAACTACTTCTTTTGCAACGGGCAGTAAAAAGCATAAAACAAATACCGTTTTATATCTCATCTCAAATAGAGCAATTTTATTTTGTTTTTTAGCGGTGCTTATAGAAATCCAAACGGCAACCACAGATAAAACCAATGGGGCGATTATTGCAATGTAGTCCCACAAATCTCGTTGTTGCAAGGATTGAACCGCGATTATCAATTCCACTAATAGTTCCTTCATAATCTTTCCCTGTTTATATATAAATCAAGCAACAGATACTGTATCGCAGCCACTTGTCTTAGATTTTGTTCCAATCTGTATTATCATCTTCATAACTATCTATGTATCTGCCAATAGTTTGATATACCAATTCAAAGTAATTAACATTATTTTCCTTTCCGTTTACGCAAAGCAGCTCCAGACCCTTATCGATTTCAAAGTAAATCTTTATCATCGTTTGAAGATACTTATGCACATCCCCAGGAATATACTGCGAGACTTTATACATTTCATAAAACTGCGTAATATCTATTATATCGGTATCAAGGGCTAAAACACACTGAAAATAGTACCGAAAATAAGTAAATGCAATCATACAATTATTGATTTTACTTGAGTTAGGATTGCGATTGACTTTTTCAAGCAGTTCATTGCACCATTCTAAACCGCATTCAAGCAATTCGGTTTTCCTTTTAACTTTACATTCAGTCAATAAATGATTGATTACATCCTTACATTCATTAACTATTGCTTTTCTCTCTTTTTCTGAAAAGAAAGCTTCTATTGTTGCTTCAGCATTAAAAATCCTTATTGGTTCTTCTTTTTGTTTCTTCCTTTTGCAAAAACTAAATAATCCCATAATACAACACCTCTTTATATAGCATAACTGCCCGGAAGCCCTTCAAGGGTTTCCGGGCAGTTGAAAGCCAGTTGCAATTATTCTTCTAAAAATGTTGCCATTTTGTTGCCACAAATGGCTTCGGAATCGTGAAAACCCTTGATATTACAGGCTTTTTTCGACCTCTGAAATTATTCCCACTCGATCGTTCCCGTAGGCTTAGGTGTGAGGTCGTAGAGCACGCGGTTGATACCTTCTACCTCGCTTGTGATGCGGGCGGTTATTTTGTGGAGCACCGCGTAGGGGATCTCCTCGATGGTTGCGGACATTGCATCCTTTGTATTGATTGCACGAATGATGGCGGGCCAGCCCTCGTAGCGGCTTTCGTCCTTCACGCCAACGCTCTTGATATCCGGAACGGCGATGAAATACTGCCATACCTTTTCTGCAAGGCCTGCGTTATCGAACTCCTCGCGCAGTATTGCATCAGCCTCGCGGAGAGCGTGGAGACGGTCGCGGGTGATAGCGCCGAGGCATCTTACACCAAGTCCGGGACCGGGGAAGGGCTGACGGTATACCATTGCGTGAGGCAGACCAAGCGCCTCGCCCACAACGCGAACCTCGTCCTTGAAGAGAAGCTTGATGGGCTCAACAAGCTCAAAAGCCATCTCCTCGGGCAGTCCGCCAACGTTATGATGGCTCTTTACTGCCTTCTTGCCCTCTGCCTGCTTGATGCTCTCCAGAATATCGGGATAGATTGTTCCCTGTGCAAGGAAGGAGATGCCCTCAAGCTTGGAGGCCTCCTCGTCGAACACCTTAATGAACTCGCCGCCGATGATCTTGCGCTTCTTTTCGGGGTCTGATACGCCCGCAAGAAGATCAAGGAAGCGGTCGGTTGCGTCAACGTAAACGAGGTTTGCATCCAGCGTCTTGCCGAATACCTCGATCACCTGCTCGCTTTCGCCCTTGCGCATAAGACCGTGATTAACGTGAACGCAAACCAGCTGCTTGCCGATAGCCTTGATAAGCAAAGCGGCAACAACGGAGGAGTCGACTCCGCCTGAAAGTGCAAGAAGCACCTTTTTATCGCCCACCTGTGCGCGAATGGCGGCAACCTGCTCGTCTATAAACGCATTGGCAAGCTCGAAATTAACGATTCTTTTCATATCATCGGGGCGTACGTTGGGATTCATATTCTATCCTCCATAGAAAAAATATAGGGAAATGCTTCAAAGAAACACTTACGCATTTTAATAGCTATAGTATAATACTTTTTTTTCCATTTCTCAAGAGGCAAGCTGAAAAAAACTTAAGTTTTTGAAGATTTTTCGCGCACCCGCTCTTGCCGAAAACATATACTGTAAGCAGAATGATTATTGCGGAGGAAATATGCAGCTTGATAAAAATGCAGTAAACAATTTGCTTGCGGGAAACGATGCTCAGCTTTGGCAATTTATCCGAATGGTGGCCGCCTCCTCGGGTATCTCTTTACCCGATAACGTTGGGCCCGCGGAGATGCAACAGCTCCGCGCCGCCATCCTCGGCGCCGCAAACAGCAATATGACGGCAGAGGACGCTATGGCTTTTCTGAAAAATATGGGAGTAAATTACAATCCGGGAGATAAATAATGGAGTTATCCGATGCCATAAGCAAATTCCTCTCTGACCCGGAGGCGGCAAAAGCAGCGGCAGAGCTGGCAGGAAAGATGATGCAGAGTGCAAACGGGCAACAAAGCGCAAACGGCACAGAAGCGGAAAAGCAGCCGCCCAAAGGAGATAAAAACGGAGGCGATATACTGTCCGCCGTATTGGAAAACCCCGAATTTATGCAAAAGATGCCGCAGATGCTTTCTGCCCTTGCGCCAATGCTGAATGGCGCGGGGACGGCGCAAACCGCGCAAGCGACGCCGCAAAGTCTGCCGCAAGCACTGCCGTTCCGCGACAGCGAGCAGGCAAAAAGAAGCGCTCTGCTGCTTGCCCTGAAGCCGTATCTTTCTCCGGAGCGAGCGGAAACCGTTGACTATATCATAAGGCTGACGGGACTTATTGAGCTTTTCTCGCTGCTGAAATAGGAGGCAATATGTACAGAAAAAGATTTGAACCCCAAAGGAGCTGTTTGCCCGGCAATTACAGCGGTTGGGCGGCAGAGCAAACCCCCGAAACGGAATGCCGGGAGGAAGCGCCTTCAAAGGTTCCCGCCATTCCCTGCAAGGCGGAAAAGCACTGCGGAGACCCTAACGCAAGCAACCTTACGGATATGCTTCTTATCGGTGCCGTGATCCTTACCGTGCTCTTGATGAACAAGGACGGCAAGCCCGATCTTTCCCTGCTTATTCCGTTAGGAATATTGCTTGTACGGTAACGGCACCACAGTCAGCTATAAAAGGGGGTGTAAAGAAACGCAGTTTCTTTACACCCCTTAAACAGCCAAGGGGATAGGAAAAAATGGCTGGAACGAGCAAATATCCACACGATAGGCGTATATTATACGTCGAGTGTGGATTTTGTTCGTAGTAAAAAAAGAGAATTTTACAGAAAAACTCATTTTTGAGTTTTTCTTACCTTTGACAAAACGCTTTTAGAACATTGAAACCCTTGTGTTTTCGATGTTTTTTCTCTTTTTTTCGGTCCGGACTTTTTTTGCAGCCCCTTTTATAGTTCTTTTTTTATTTTTTCCGCAATTTGGCGCATTCTTTCCGGACGGAGCTTTACTACTTTGCGGTCGTAGGTAATAACGCCGTTGGTTTCGTCCTCCACGTCGGAAAGCTGGGTATAAACCGTTGCGCAGAGCCCCTCCTTTACGGCAGGGATCACTTCCCTTTCAAAAAGCTCCTCCACCGCATCGGCGTATTTTTCTCCGCTTTCAAACATACGGTAGCCGTAGGTTTCCTCCGTGTTGAACACGTGCCCCTCCGGCTTATATGAATAACCGCCAAACTCGGAAAGATAAAGAGGCTTATCCACCTTGCCCACCTTGAATTTCTTAAAATACACGTGGCGGCTGTCAAACTCGTTATTCTTGCAGATATACCATCCCGAAGCGGAATCTATATGCCTTGAAGGATCAAGCGCCTTAAGCTTTTTTGCGACGTTATCCGTATCAAACTGTCCCCAGCCCTCGTTAAAGACCGTCCACAGCACGATGGAAGGGTGATTTTTTAACAAGCTTACGGTTTGCTCCATAGCGGAAACAAACTCCGCTCTCTGCTCCTCATCTCTGTGGGCAAATGGATTCAGCCTGTGCTTAGTCAATACCGTCGGCAGTGCGGTATCAAAGAAGAAGGAGTATTTACCGTTGTTTATCATATCCTGAAAAACGGCAATTCCCGATCTGTCGCACTCGTAATAAAACCGTTGCGGCTCTATCTTTATATGCTTGCGGAGCATATTAAAGCCAAGGCTTTTTGCACAATTCACGTCGTTGGCATAGCCCTGCTCCGTTGCCGGCAGAAAGAGTCCGTCGCTCCAATAGCCCTGGTCAAGAAGACCGTTATAAAAATACGGTTTGCCGTTTAAAAGCATACGCTTTTTTCCGTTTACTTCGCCGATCTCCACGGTACGCAGACCGAAATAGGACTTTACGGTATCCTCTCCGCATTTTACGGTATATCCGTACAAATACGGATCCTCGGGCGACCAAAGACGGGGCGACGGAATATCGAAGCGCACTCTTCCATCGGCGTCCGTTTCCTTGGTTATATCCCCCGATTCCGTATGCACCGTTACGATGGCGCCGGTGCCGCAAGCGTTTACGGTTATATCCGCACCCGTAAGATCAACGGTATGCTCCAGCGAAACAATATGCTCCTCGGGCACGCTCTCCAGCCACACGGTCTGCCAGATACCGCTGACGGGGGTATACCACATACCTCCGCGCTTTAGCTTCTGCTTGCCGTAGGGCATCATATAGTCGCCAAGCTTATCAAAGGCGCGCACGCAAAGCAGGTTTTCATCTCTTAAAAGCGCGGTTATATCAAAGGAAAAGGGGAAATATCCCCCGCGGTGAACGCCCGCAAGGGTTCCGTTTACGTATACCTCGCACTCTCTGTCCACCGCACCGAAGTTGAGAAGCACCTTGCCCCTGTTAAAGCCCTCGGGCAAGCTGAAGGAACGGCGGTAGTTATAATAACTGCCGTCCTCAAACACCTTTCCTATCTCCGAAAGCGCCGATTCGGGCGGAAAAGGCACCAGTATCTTTTCCCCGTATTCGGGAGTTTCTCCGCTTTTGGTTACACAAAAGTCCCACTTGCCGTTAAGGCAAAGGAAGGAATCCCTCTCCATAAGCGGACGGGGGTATTCGTTATGGGGCACGTCCCCCACCTCTTTTGCAAGATCTGTATACAAGGTTTTCAATTCGTTTTTTCCACTCATTTCAATTCCATCTGCTTTCCACTGTAACAAGGCTGACTTCCCTTATAGTCGCCTTGTATCTTCCCAGATCAAGCTTAACCTTATTTTCACCCTTTTTCAATACTATGGGTATGTATACGAAATCCTCATACTCCATACCGCAATCATCGCTATAAGTCTTATACAATGCGGCGGTTGCGTAGTTGCGGCTGTTTACGGAAACGGCAACGTCAGCTATTGCCCCAGTGGCATTTGCAAATTCAACCTTAAGGAGCACCTCCTTATCGGTCTCGGACTCTATATTGATAACAACGGCTCCCGTATATACTCCGTCTGCGGAGTGCTCTGCTATTTTTGCACTGCCTGCAGATTTTTCGTTTATACGGATCAAAGAAACGCAGTCAACCACCGCGCTCTCGCCCGCTTCCCCTATAAAGCGGAAGCCTATCTCCATTTCGCTACCGGTTGCATCAAATACCAGCGTGCGTCTTACGGTGCTCTGTTCAAGATATTTCGGCGTTCCCTCCGTGCGGTGAACGCTTACGCACTTGTCGCCTGCATACATAAGGACGGTTCCCTTGGCGCTTGTAACCATATACGCGGTAAGTGCATACGTCTTTCCCGCTTCAAGTCCGCTCACCTTTGTGGAAATTTCACCGCCCTTTGCAAGCTTTGCGGCGTATTGACCCATGGTTGCTTGCTTCGTGATGCTGACTGCGCCCTTTACGGTGTAAGCATCCAGCTTGCCGCTTTCAAAACCGGGGTCGGAAAGCGTTACGACCTTGTATTCACCAAGCTCGGTGCGGGGGATATAATAATACTTTTCATCTGCAGCACCACCGTTTTCAATAAGCACGCTTTCAAAATTTGCGCGATACTTATCCACGACGGAAGCTATCTTTATTCTGTCCGGCAGACCTGCGGCTATCATCCAGTACCCCTTCTCAATTCCTTCGGGAGAAAGGTTAACAAGCGTTCCCTCACCGTCAAGCCAGATAAGGTCGTTTGTTTCCTCGGGAAGCACTTCCATACCGCCCATTATTCCGAGAATGGAAAGTGCGATGCCTACGGTGCTTTCGCAATCGTATCCCATAAGAGATCCTATCTTGCAGGTCTCGTAATAATCACCGCCGCCGTAAAGCAAGTCAAGAAGCACAAAGCCGCAGTTGATATCCGTATCGGTATTGCGGGTAACGTCCTTCACGTAATGCGCATTCTCAAAATCCTTGCAGGCCTGGCGCCAGTTATCGGGGTATTTTTCATACAAGGCAAATATTTCGTCCACCACCGTAAGGGGATGACTTCCCTCCGGGAATACGGAACACGCCTTGCGGATAACGGCCTCGATATCGTTATCGAAGTAAGCATAGCTCATCATGGTGCCGAACATCTGCGCCCACAGCACGTTATCTCTGTCACCGGTCATACTTGCGAAGAGTCCGCAGATATCAGAGGCAACCTGAGGCATTCCCGCAGCGTTCATACCCATGGTATCCGCGCCGAGATATGCCTCGGTACAATAGCTGTACCAATTGCCGTACTCGGTATTACCCGCAAATTGCGGGAGATAATTATGGTTTTTGGCAAGAGCATAAGCACCGACGGAGCGCTGGCCGCCGCCCATATCGTACACGTCGTATTTTACCCAACCGTCGGTTATATACTTGGCGGCTACGGTATCCTTTGATCTGTACATATCAGCAAGGATGTACTGATTCACCACGTCCACGCTGAAATCATCATCAAGCCATACCTCCCACTGTTGAGTCTCTTTATTACGAAGGTGCTTATCGGTGTGAGACTTATGAGGGTTTTTCTCCGCGTAAGGTCCGCGGCAGTATTCAAACCATGAATCGGGCATTGCAACGCGGCATCTTCCGTCGGAAAGAGTCACAAACTCAAAACCCGAAAGAGTTCCCACAAGCTGAGAAAGGAAGCCTGCTGTGGTTTTGGAGAGGTAATCCTCTTTTGAGATTATGAAATATTTCTCCTCCGGATACGCGGTATCGGGGGCATTGGGGTCCGCCGTTACGGACGGATCCGTAACGGTATCGGTAATAGCCGTCGTGTCCGTGGGTTGCCCTGCGGGAGCGCAGGCGGCAAAAAGCAGTAATGCTGCAAGGAGAAGTGCAAAACACTTTTTCATATTAACACCTTCTATTATATTTTTAAACAATTCTACCATTGCAACGCCGTAAACACAATGAATACGCCCCTAAAAGTTCATATAGTGAAAGAAATGATAGGTCTGCGAAAAGTACGGACTTGTCTGCTTTTACGGTGTTTACAGCACCACGGGAATTCTGTTTTGGGCAACTACGGAATCGGGGCGAACCTCGCATTCCGCCGCAACCACCTTAACACCCTTTTCCGCCGCACGGCGAAGCGCTTCCCCGAACTGCGGATGGGTTGCGTCGTTTGGTTCAAAACGTTTCATCCCCTCCATCTGCACGATGAAGATAACGTACGCATCGTATCCTTCCTCTACGGCACGGGCAAGTCCCTTTAGGTGCTTTATTCCCCGCTCCGTGGGTGCATCGGGAAAGCGCGCAACGCCGTCCTCTTCAAGAGTAACACCCTTTACCTCTGCAAATCCCCGCCTGTCGCCATCCTCGAAATAAATATCAAAGCGGGAATCTCCGTAAAAAACTTCCCGCTTTATTTGCGCGTTCGGTGAAAGCAGATTGCCCCTTATCCATTCCGCCGCAACGGCGTTCGGGAGCTGTGAATCCATATTTATAAGCAACGGCGCCATTCCCTCCCGCTGTTTTTCAACGGCGACAAGATCGTATTCAGTTTTTCTTTTCTCGCCGCCCGGGCGGTTGAGATATACCGCAACACCGGGAACAAGAAGCTCCCTGCATCTTCCCGTGTTTTTTACGTGTACGGTCTCCTCTCCCCGCTCCGTTCTTACTATAGCAACGAAACGGTTGGGACGTGCAATAAATTCCGCTTTTTTTATATTTGAGTACTTCATATTTCTCCGTTAAAGCAACAGCATCAGCGAAAAACCCGCGAGCAGTGCGTAAGTGGCACCTCTCTCCGCTCCGTCCGCGTGGGTATCGGGTATCATCTCGTCGCTTATTACGTACAGCATGGTGCCACCCGCAAACGCCAACGAAAACGGCAGAAGCGCACTTGAAACGCTTACTGCGAAATAACCGAAAAGCGTGCCCACCACCTCTACCGCACCCGTAAGCGCCGCCACAAGAAAGGTTCTTTTGGGCGGTACGCCCGCAAGCAGCATTGGGGAGATTATTACCATACCCTCGGGTATATTCTGCAAGGCAATACCGAAGGCAATGAAGATGGCGTTTTCCGTATTGCCAGAGCCAAAACCGACTCCCGCCGCGATACCCTCGGGAAGATTGTGAATGGCAATGGCAAGAACGAACAGAATCACCTTATCAAGCCGTCCTCTGTCCGCAGTGCTGTCCTGATGGCCGAAGGTTGCGTGAAGGTGGGGGACGAGCCTGTCAAGAACGCTGATAAGAGCGGCACCCGAAAAGATACCCCCTACGGTCGTTACCGCACCGAGCTTGCCGCCGTATTCAAGCGAGGGCAGTATAAGCCCAAGAAGTGCCGCACCGAGCATAACTCCCGCCGCAAAGGCAAGAACTATATCGCTGAATCTGTGGGATATATTTTTAAAAACGAATCCTATAACGGCGCCAAGCACCGTTGCCCCGCCGACACCTATGGCGGTAAGCAAAACTATCTTCATATCTACTCCACGGGGAGTTAAATATACGGGTTCCGTATCTGCACCCCTGCGCCGCCCTCCTTTCACCGTCCGCATCATACTTTAGTAAGCATTGCAAGCGAAGGCATCGTAAGACACCGCAGAGAATTCAGCCATCGGAAGCTCAATTCTCCCCGTATTAAGTATATGAAATAAGATAGCACGCGCTACGGTATTCGCCGTCGCACAGAAGTTTATAATATTCAGAAAAACAACATATATATTACGTAAATGATGAGCATATGGGCAGGGTAAAAGGAATAGAATAGGTACTTTATCACCTTGCTTTTGCTTCTCTTTTGTCCGTTATACATCCAAATAAACGGTAGCGCAAGTACCCCGAAGCCCTGAAACGGGAAAAAGAAGCTTGCACCCAATATTTGAAGATCAACTCCGACCCCTTTAAAGAACACGATGAAAAGCAAAATAAGCGACACGGTCTGACAAAGAGGTGCAAGCCTGAATCCACGGAACACGTAAAACACAATGACCACGGAGATACCCATTACGCCGTAATCCACAAAGCCTACGGCGCCGATAAGCAAAAACAGAGCTATCATCAGCAGCCGAAGGATCGCATTTTTTACACTCGGCAGTTTTTTGAACTTTTCGATCTCGTTTATGCAAAGCAGTCCAAGCAAGAGCGTGAACATTACGTTTTGATGAAACGGAAATATGGGAGATGACGTAAGCATCAAATTGAACGGAATTTCCGATATAAGGCCGAAAATAAACAAACGCATCGCATACTTTTTGAAATTTGAGGTATGAATAAATCCCTCAACTATCAAGAAGGCAAAAATGGGAAAAGCCAATCTTCCGACGAAGCTCATCCATTGATTTCCGCTCACTATCGTTCCCCATAAATGATCGAGAAGCATAAAAAGCATTGCTGTTATTTTAAGGAGATCCGAATCAATACATTTAATTTTTTTCACTTTACACTCTCTCCACGGGAAAGACGTTCGTTTTATTTTATTATACCATCGCTTTTCGAAAAAGTAAACAATCGGAAGATAAAGAGGCTCAAACGCAACAGCATTTGAGCCTCTTTTGTGGTTTTATTTTAGAACAGACCGCTGATCTTTCCGTTTTCGTCAACGTCGATCTTCTCGGCAGCGGGAGACTTGGGAAGTCCGGGCATTGTGAGAATATCGCCTGTGAGAACTACGATGAAGCCTGCGCCTGCGGATACCTTAACGTTCTTTACGGTTACGGTAAAGTTCTCGGGTGCGCCAAGCTTGGTGGGATCGTCGGAGAAGCTGTACTGGGTCTTTGCGATACATACGGGACACTTGTCAAATCCGAGAGCCGCAAGCTGCTCGATCTGCTTCTTTGCGTTGGGCATTACGGTAATACCCGCGCCGCCGTATACCTTCTTTACTACCGCCTCGATCTTCTCCTCAATGGTGGAGTCAAGCTCGTAGCTGAAGGTGAAGTCGCCCTTCTCCTCCTCGCAGAGGCGGACTACCTCGCGCGCAAGAGCCTCGCCGCCCTTGCCGCCTTCCGCCCAAACGGTGGAAAGCACGGTATTTACGCCAAGCTCACGGCACTTTGCGATGATGAAGTCGATCTCCTTATCCGTATCGGTGGGGAAACGGTTAACTGCAACAACGCAGGGGAGCTTATATACGTTCTTGATATTGGAAACGTGGCGGAGGAGGTTGGGAATACCCTTTTCAAGAGCAACCAGATCCTCGGTACCGAGAGCGGTCTTTGCAAGACCGCCGTGCATCTTAAGAGCGCGGACGGTAGCAACTACTACCACTGCATCGGGGGTAAGACCTGCCATACGGCACTTGATGTCAAGGAACTTTTCAGCACCCAGGTCAGCACCGAAGCCTGCCTCGGTAACGGTATAGTCGCCCATCTTGAGAGCAAGCTTGGTTGCCATTACGGAGTTACAGCCGTGTGCGATATTTGCGAAGGGACCGCCGTGAACAAACGCGGGAGTACCCTCAAGGGTCTGAACGAGGTTGGGCTTTATTGCATCCTTAAGGAGCGCGGTCATAGCGCCCACAGCCTTAAGATCCCCTGCGGTAACGGGCTTATCGTCGTAAGTGTATCCAACGATGATGCGGGAAAGTCTTTCCTTCAGGTCAGTAATGGAGTTGGATAGGCAGAAAACAGCCATGATCTCGGAAGCAACGGTAATATCAAAGCCGTCCTCACGGGGTACGCCGTTTGCCTTGCCGCCCATACCGTCAACAATGAAGCGGAGCTGGCGGTCGTTCATATCAACGCAACGCTTCCAGGTGATCTTTCTTACGTCGATACCCAGAGCATTGCCCTGCTGAATGTGATTGTCGAGCATTGCGGCAAGCAGGTTGTTTGCGGCACCGATGGCGTGGAAGTCACCGGTGAAGTGAAGGTTGATATCCTCCATGGGAACGACCTGTGCGTATCCGCCGCCTGCGGCACCGCCCTTAACGCCGAACACGGGTCCGAGGGAAGGCTCGCGGAGGGCAACGGTAACGTCCTTGCCGATCCTCTTAAGTCCGTCTGCAAGTCCGATGGTGGTAGTGGTCTTTCCCTCTCCTGCGGGGGTGGGGGTGATTGCGGTAACAAGGATAAGCTTGCCGTTTTCACGGTCGGTATCGTTAAGCAGAGCGGGATCTATCTTTGCCTTATAGTTGCCGTACTGCTCCACGTACTTTGCATCAACGTGAGCTCGCTTTGCGATCTCCGTTATATGCTCCATTTTGCACTCCTGTGCTATCTCAATGTCGGTTTTGTAACCCATTTTATCATCCTCCGATCAGTATCGAATTATTTAAAATACTTAACTGCCGCCTCAAACATGCGGATATCGTAATTGCCGGGAACGTTCTTGTAAAGGCCCTTGCCAATACGTTCGCTGTGTCCCATCTTGCCGAATACGCGTCCGTCGGGAGAAGTGATACCCTCTATAGCGTACATGGAATCGTTGGGATTAAAGTGAACGTCTGCCGTTGCGTTGCCGTTAAGGTCAACGTACTGGGTAGCTATCTGACCGTTTGCGGCAAGCTGACGGATAAGCTCCTCGCTTGCGATAAAGCGTCCCTCACCGTGAGATATCGGCACGCTGTAGATATCGCCGACGTTGGTATACGCAAGCCACGGTGACTTATTGGATGCAATACGGGTGCGCACGATACGGCTCTGGTGGCGGGCAATGGTATTGAAGGTAAGGGTGGGACAGGTATCGTCGGTATCTATTATCTTGCCGTAAGGTACGAGTCCCAGCTTGATAAGAGCCTGGAAGCCGTTGCAGATACCGCACATCAGTCCGTCGCGGTTTTCAAGGAGATCGGTAACGCCTTCCTTTATTGCTGCGTTACGGAAGAACGCCGTAATGAACTTACCGCTTCCGTCAGGCTCATCGCCGCCGGAGAAGCCTCCGGGAATGAATATCATCTGCGCATCCTTAAGGCTCTTTGCAAAGCCGTCTATGCTCTCGCTGATAGCCGAAGCGGTAAGGTTGCGAACCACGAATATCTCAGGCTCTGCGCCTGCGTCTCTTACGGCCTTTGCGCTGTCAAACTCGCAGTTTGTGCCGGGGAATGCGGGAATAAGCACCTTGGGCTTTGCGTGCTTTACTGCGGGTGCGGGATAAGAGCTTGCCTTATATTCAAAGTTCTTCATCTCGCCCTTGCTTTCGGGGATATTGCAGCTGAATACGCTCTCAAGCTTATTTTCATAAGCGCTAAGCAGTGCGTCAAGAGCGAGCTTTTCGCCGCCGAGAGCGATAGCCGCCTCGTCCGTAACGGTACCGAGAAGCTTGCCCTCGTCTACCTCGGGCAGAACCTCAAGGACGAACGCGCCGTAATTATAGCCGAATATATCCTCTACGGTGATTCCGTCGGCATACTTGAAGCCAAGCGAATTACCGAACGCCATCTTCATGACCGCCTCCGCAATACCGCCCATTCCGGGAGTATAGCAGGAAACTGCCTTGCCGGAGCGCAGGAGCGCGGTCACTTTATCGAAGCAAGCAAGGAGGGATTCGGTCACGGGAAGTCCGTTATTATCAAGCTCGGGTGCAATAAGAACCGCCTTATTCCCCGCTGTCTTAAACTCGGGAGAAACGATATCTCCCACCTTTTCGGTAGTAATGGCAAATGAAACGAGAGTGGGGGGAACGTCAAGCTGCTCAAAGGAGCCGCTCATGGAGTCCTTACCGCCGATAGAGCCGATGCCCAGCTCCATCTGTGCCTTGAAAGCACCGAGGAGAGCCGCAAGAGGCTTGCCCCAACGCTTTGCATCCTTGCCGAGTTTTTCAAAATATTCCTGGAAGGTAAGGTATACGTCCTCAAACTTTGCGCCCGTTGCTATAAGCTTACATACGGACTCAACAACGGCAAGATACGCGCCGTGATAGGGGCTCTGCTCGGTAATGAAGGGGTTATAGCCCCAGGACATTACGGAGCAATCGTCCGTATGCTTCTTTTCAACGGAGATCTTCTGTACCATTGCCTGAATGGGGGTAAGCTGATTCTTACCGCCGAAGGGCATAAGCACGGTGCCTGCGCCGATGGTGGAGTCAAAACGCTCGGAAAGTCCGCGCTTGGAGCAGATATTGAGATCCTCTGCAAGGGCGGTATAATTCTCCGTGAAGCTTCCCTTTATCTCCTTTGCCTTGATGGCAGGCTTTGCGGGAGCAACGGTGATGTGCTTATCTGCGCCGTTGGAGTTAAGGAACTCGCGGCTGATATTTACGATGGCGTTGCCGTTCCAGTTGATAACGAGGCGCTTTTCCTCGGTAACCACCGCAACGGGACAAGCCTGCAGGTTTTCCTTTGCGGCAAGAGCAAGGAACGCGTCGATATTTTCCTTTTCAATGCAAACTGCCATTCTCTCCTGAGATTCGCTGATGGCAAGCTCCGTACCGTCAAGACCCTCGTACTTCTTGGGTACTGCGTTCAAATCGATATTAAGTCCGTCCGCAAGCTCGCCGATGGCAACGGAAACGCCGCCTGCGCCGAAGTCGTTGCAGCGCTTGATCATACGGGTAGCCTCGGGATTGCGGAAAAGGCGCTGAAGCTTTCTTTCCTCGGGAGCGTTACCCTTCTGTACCTCCGCGCCGCAGGTTTCAACGGAATGGGCGTTGTGCGCCTTGGAAGATCCCGTAGCACCGCCGATACCGTCGCGACCCGTGCTTCCGCCGAGAAGAATAACCACGTCGCCGGGGGCAGGCACTTCGCGTCTTACGTTATATTCGGGAGCCGCGGCAACCACTGCACCGATCTCCATACGCTTTGCGGCGTATCCGGGGTGATAGATCTCGTCAACTATACCGGTGGCAAGTCCGATCTGGTTGCCGTAAGAGGAATATCCTGCGGCGGCAGTCGTAACGATCTTTCTCTGGGGGAGCTTTCCGGGAATGGTCTCGGAAACGGGCTTAAGAGGATCTGCCGCACCCGTTACGCGCATTGCGCCGTAAACGTACGCTCTGCCCGAGAGGGGGTCGCGGATAGCACCGCCGATACAGGTGGCGGCACCGCCGAAGGGCTCTATCTCCGTGGGATGGTTATGAGTTTCGTTCTTAAAGAGTAAGAGCCAAGGCTCGCTTACTCCGTCAACGTCCACGTTGATCTTAACGGTGCAGGCGTTGATCTCCTCGCTCTCGTCAAGCTTGGGGAGCTTTCCGTTTACCTTAAGGTATTTAACGGCAACGGTTGCAAGATCCATAAGGCAGATGGGTTTGGTTCTGCCAAGCTCACGGCGAATCGCAAGATAATCCTCGTAGGCGCTCTGAAGAAGCTCGTCCTCAAATGTAACGCCGTCGATTACCGTATTAAAGGTGGTATGGCGGCAGTGATCCGACCAATAGGTATCTATCATTCTTATCTCAGTGATGGTGGGATCGCGCTTTTCGGAGATAAAATAATTCTGACAGAACGCAATATCGTCCGCATCCATTGCAAGACCGTAGTCGGCTACGAACTTTTCAAGTCCTGCGCGGTCAAGCTTCGTGAAGCCTTCAAGAGTCTTTACGGTGGTGGGGATCTCGTAGTTTACCGCGAGAGTAACGGGCTTCTCAAGGGTGGCCTCGCGGCTCTCAACGGGGTTAATTACGTACTTCTTGATCTCTGCGATCTCACCCTCCGTAAGCTTACCGTAAAGCGCGTAAACTCTTGCGGTGCGCACGGTGGGTCTGTCACCCTTGGAGATGATCTGAATGCATTGCGCGGCGGAATCCGCGCGCTGATCGAACTGACCGGGCAGATACTCAACGGCAAATACACAGCAAGCGTCTGCACAGTCGATATCACCGTATACTATATCCGTCTGGGGCTCGGAAAACACGGTATTTATGGAGTAGTTAAAAAGCTCCTCCGTAATGTTTTCCGCATCGTAACGGTTAAACAGACGAACGTCCGTCAGTCCCGCAATTCCGAGGAACGCGCGGGCGTCGTTATAAAGAGCTCTTGCCTCGTTTGCAAGCTCCTTCTTTTTTTCAACAAATACTCTGTAGACCATATTATTCCTCCATTGCCTTCATTGCTCTTGCCCCGATATCGTGACGGTAAAAGGCGTTCTCAAAGCTTATACGGGAAACGAGAGCGTAAGCCCCCTCAATAGTGGAAGCAAGGGTATCCGCGACTGCGGTAGCGCCGAGAACTCTGCCGCCGTTCGTAAGCAGCTTATCTCCCTCCAGCTTTGCGCCCGCAACGTAAACGTTATCCCTGATATCTGCGGGAATGGTCATCTCAAAGCCCTTATCGTACTTTTCGGGATAGCCTGCAGATGCCATAATAACACAGCAAGCGTGGGCGTTTTTGAACTTAACCTCCGTCTCCGCAAGCTTTTCATCGGTTACCGCACGCATAACGGTAAAGAGATCGCTTTCCAGCAGAGGAAGAACTACCTGAGTCTCGGGATCGCCGAAGCGGCAGTTGTATTCAATGACCTTGGGTCCCTTGGGGGTAAGCATAAGGCCGAAGTAAAGACATCCCTTGAAGGTCCTTCCCTCCGCGTTCATTGCGTTTACGGTGGGCAGGAATATTTTTTCCATACACTCGGCGGCAATATCCGCTGTGTAATAAGGATTGGGTGCAACGGTGCCCATTCCGCCCGTGTTAAGACCCATATCGTTATCAAGGGCGCGCTTATGGTCCATCGAAGAGATCATGGGAACCACGGTCTTGCCGTCCGTAAAGGAAAGCACCGATACCTCGGGGCCCGTAAGGAACTCCTCAACGACGATGTTATCTCCGCTCTTGCCGAACTTTTTGTCCTGCATCATTTCCTTGACGGCTGCCTTTGCCTCCTCGCGGGTGTTTGCGATTATAACTCCCTTGCCGAGGGCAAGTCCGTCCGCCTTGATGACCGTGGGGATGGGAGCACCGTCAAGATATTCAAGCGCCTTTTCCATATCGGAGAATACCTCGTACTCCGCCGTGGGAATACCGTATTTCTTCATCAGATTCTTGGAAAAGACCTTGCTTCCCTCAATAATTGCGGCGTTTGCACGGGGGCCGAAGCAAGGAACGCCCACAGCCTCCAGCGCGTCAACTGCGCCGAGAACGAGGGGATCGTCCGGTGCCACTACCGCATAGTCGATATTATTATCCTTTGCAAAAGCAACGATTGCCTCAATATCCTTTGCATCCCCGCCGACGCACTCCGCATCGTCAGCCATTCCGCCGTTACCGGGGAGCGCGTATATCTTTGCGATCTCCTTGCTTTCCTTAAGCTTTTTAATGATGGCGTGCTCGCGGCCTCCGCCGCCAATCACAAGTACCTTCATTTTTACCTCCATCAATGATGGAACAGACGCATTCCCGTGAATGCCATTACCATGCCGTACTTATCGGCGCACTCGATTACGAGATCGTCGCGGATGGATCCGCCGGGCTCTGCAATATACTTAACGCCGCTTCTGTAAGCGCGCTCTATATTATCACCGAAGGGGAAGAACGCGTCGGAACCGAGGGCAACGCCGTCGATGGTTGCAAGGTAAGCCTTGATCTCCTCGTCGGTAAGAGGCTCGGGCTGTACGGTGAAGTACTTCTGCCAGTTGCCGTCAGCACATACGTCCTCCTCGTTGCGGTTGATGTATCCGTCTATAACGTTATCTCTGTCGGGTCTGCCGAGAGTGTCCTTAAAGGGCAGGGCAAGCACCTTTTCATGCTGACGAAGGAACCAGGTATCCGCCTTCTGACCTGCAAGACGGGTGCAGTGGATTCTGGACTGCTGACCTGCACCAACGCCGATAGCCTGTCCGTCTACCGCGTAGCAAACGGAGTTTGACTGGGTGTACTTAAGAGTGATAAGAGAAATGATAAGATCTCTTACGGCGCTTTCGGGCATATCCTTATTTGCGGTAACTACCTTGGAAAGAAGCTCGCGGTCGATCTTGAAGTTGTTTCTTCCCTGCTCAAAGGTAATGCCGTATACCTGCTTGTGCTCTGCCTCTGCGGGAACGTAATCGGGGTCTATCTTAACGATATTGTAATTACCCTTTCTCTTGGACTTGAGTATCTCAAGTGCCTCGGGCTCGTAGCCGGGGGCGATAACTCCGTCGCTTACCTCGCGCTTGATGAGAAGAGCGGTGGTAACGTCGCAAACGTCGGAAAGAGCTACCCAGTCGCCAAAGGAGCACATACGGTCGGTACCTCTTGCTCTTGCGTAAGCGCAGGCAAGGGGAGATTCGTCAAGTCCCTCGATATCGTCAACGAAGCAAGCCTTCTTCAGCTTATCGGAAAGAGGAATGCCGACGGCGGCAGAGGTGGGGCTTACGTGCTTGAAGGAGGTAACTGCGGGAAGGCCGAGAGCTTCCTTAAGCTCCTTAACCAGCTGCCAGGAGTTGAAAGCATCAAGGAAATTGATGTATCCGGGTCTGCCGCAAAGGATCTCTATGGGAAGATCGCTTCCGTCGTGCATATATATCTTGGAAGGCTTCTGATTGGGATTACAGCCGTACTTAAGCTCGAATTCTTTCATTTTTTTCACCTCACGCGTTTTTATTTACTATTCTCGTATCGGTCTTGCCCGTTGCAAGATCGATGTAACGAACGAAGAGAGATACCTTGTTATCCTGATTGAGATTATTCCAGATAAGGTCCGTAAGCTCGTCTATCTCCACGTCGGGCAGGATAAGAGTCTTGGGCTCGCCCTCGTAGGAAGGCAGGGGATTTCCGTCGCCGTTATAGGTATGGATGAACTTCGCCTTGCCTGCCACGGGATCGGAGTAAGCATAGGTAAAGCGCTCGCAGGAGCTATCGTCGCCCTCCGCGCTCTTAAGGATGGACATTGCGTAATTCATATCACCGTCTGCCTCGCGGCGGATGATGCCGGAGATACGGGGAGTGAAGTTAGGCTTATCATCCTCGAACTCACGGGTGCGCAACGCCTGCTCAAAGGTCATCTGCTTGTCCATAAGATCGTAGATGGTGTCGGTCTGATCGCCGTTTGTAACGATGGTCTTGTTGCCGAGCACGCGAACGGGATAATAGATTATAAGGTGGGGATCCGTCATTTTGGACTCGTCGAAAGCCTTGGTGCGCATTGCCTCACCCTCAGCAACGAACACGCGGTTGCGGCTGTTTTCGCTTCTGCCCATAATGAAATACGCGGTTACCGCTTTCTTTCCGTCGGCGCTCTTGCCGATGATAATTCCGCGGCCGTGATAAGCCAGAGAGTTAAGCTCTTCTGCAATGGTTGAGATCTTCATCTTATTCTCCTTTTATGTATACCTTATTATTTTCTACGGTAACGAGGCCGTCGCAGAACAGCTGCACAGCCTTGGGAAGAAGCTTCCATTCCGCTTCCTCCATAATGCGCCTCTGAAGCGTTTCGGGGGTATCGTCCTGCTTTACCTCAACTGCCTTCTGAAGCACTATGGGGCCCGCATCGCATTCGGGGGTTACGATATGCACCGTTGCGCCCGAGAGCTTAACTCCCTTTTCAAGCGCCGCCTCGTGCACGTGAAGTCCGTAAAAGCCCTTGCCGCAGAAGGAAGGAATAAGCGCAGGATGAACGTTTAAAATTTTATTGGTAAACGCCTTATATACCTGCTCGTCGAATATGGTAAGGAAGCCCGCAAGCACCACAAGATCAATTCCCGCGTTAACGAGCGTTTCCGTAAGCACTCTTGAATAATCCGCTATATCGGCATACTCCTTACGGGCAACGACCACGGAGGGGATACCGTTGTTTCTTGCTCTTTCAAGAGCGTACACGTCCGGCTTCGAGGAGAGCACGAGAGCTATCTCGCCGTTTCCGAGCTCGCCTCTGTTTTGGGCGTCTATAAGCGCCTGCAGATTGGTTCCGCCGCCTGAAACGAGAACGGCTATCTTCTTTTTGCTCATTTTTTACCCAGCTTTCTCGGAAGCTTTAATATGGGGAAAAGCATTCCGCCGATGGAGTTGCCAAGGATCACTACCCAGATATAAGCAAATGCCTCAAGGCTTACTATACCGGACGCGCCGAAGTAGAACATATTTGCAATGGAGTGCTCGTATCCGCTTAAAATGAATACGGGCACGCAGAAGAAGATTCCGAGAGGAGTTTTATGCTCCTTGAAAAGGCAGACGGCAAGATACATGAGAATGCCGCACATAATAGCACGGATAAGAGTCTGGAAGAAGTCCTGCTCAAGCTTTGCAGTGCAAAGACCCAGCGCCTTTTCTCCAAAACCGGGAACGGCGTGGGAGAGTGCTATACCCAGAAGGCAGGTAGCTATTGCGTTACCCAGAAGCCCCATAAGAAGCACGGAAAAATCCTCTTTCTTGTGACTCTCCACTATGTATCCGACCTTGCCCGTAAACAGTGAATATCCGTCGTTGCAGATGCACACCAGGGCAATGCAGAACATCACGGCGCCAACGTACTTGTTGTCACAACCAAGAAAAACACCGCCGCCGATGGAAACCATAATGCCCGCAAGCAGGCCGTCTGTCAGCTTTTTCAGCATATTACTATCTTCTCCTCGGACTTAATGATATCGCCGATAACGTAAGCGTCCTCGCCGTTTGCCTTCAGGATCTCTATTGCCTTGGAAACGTCCTCTTTCTTAACCACAACGCTCATTCCAACGCCCATATTATAGGTGTTGAACATATCTCTTTCGGGGATGTTGCCCGTCTTTGCGATCACGTCGAATATAGGAAGCACGCGAACGTCTGCACGGTTTATCCTTGCGCCGAGTCCGTCGGGTATGCTTCTCGGAATATTCTCGTAGAAGCCGCCGCCCGTAATGTGGGATATTCCCTTCACCTCTACCTGATCGATAAGCGCGAGAATGGACTTAACGTAAATTCTCGTGGGGGTGAGGAGAGTTTCACCTACGGTCTTGCCGCCGAGATCTTTATTGGGAACGTACAGATCGGGATTGTTATTGTCAATATCGAAGACCTTGCGGCACAGGGAAAAGCCGTTTGAGTGGATTCCCGTGGAAGGCAGAGCGATAACCACGTCGCCCTCCGCCATCTTCGTGTTGTCTATTATCTTCTTTTTATCAACTATACCAACGGCAAAGCCTGCAAGGTCGTAATCCTCTGCGGGCATAAGGCCGGGGTGCTCTGCGGTCTCGCCGCCGATAAGAGCGGCACCGGACTGAACGCATCCCTCCGCAACACCGGAAACGATGGAAGCGATCTTTTCGGGATAGTTCTTTCCGCAAGCGATATAATCAAGGAAGAAGAGGGGCTTTGCGCCGCAGCAGATAATATCGTTCACGCACATGGCAACGGCGTCGATACCGATGGTATCGTGCTTATCCATAAGTATGGCAAGCTTTACCTTTGTTCCGCATCCGTCGGTGCCGGAAACGAGAACGGGCTCCTCCATCCCCATGGGAAGGGCAAAGCAACCGCCAAAGCCTCCAACGTCGTCAAGGCAGCCTGCGTTACGGGTGCGTGCAATATGCTGCTTCATAAGCTCCACGGCCTTGTAGCCTGCGGTAATATCAACGCCTGCAGCTGCGTAGCTGTCGGATTTTGAATTAGAATGCATTTTCATGTCCTCTCTTTATTAAGTGATACGGAAAAAGCCGTTTATTCTTTTCCCGTCCAGCAGTAGGTGCAAAGCTTGCACTCCGGAAGGCCGATGGCCTTGATTATTCCATCAAGAGTCTGGAACTCCAGAGAATCGAAATGGAACTTTTCGCAAAGGGCAGTTCTCAGCTTTTTGCCGCGCTCAGTGTTTGCATCGCTGTATTCATCAATATGGTTAAAGCCCTCTTCGCCCTCAAGCTCCATTATAATTCTGCGGGTTATCAGATCCATCTCGCTGTTTGCTCTTGAGAAGTTAAGATACTTGCAGCAATACATAACGGGAGGGCAAGCGCTTCTCATATGCACTTCCTTTGCACCGTGCTCGTAAAGGAAATCCACGGTCTCCTTAAGCTGCGTACCTCTTACTATGGAATCGTCCACGAACAGAAGCTTCTTGTTTTCTATAAGCTCCTTTATGGGTATCTGCTTCATCTTTGCAACGCGGTTTCTATCCACCTGCTTTGCGGGGGTAAAGCTTCTTGCCCAGGTGGGTGTGTACTTGATATAAGGTCTTGCAAAGGGCACTCCGCAAGCGTTTGCGTATCCAATCGCATGGGGCGTTCCCGAATCGGGGAAGCCGCCGACGTAATCGATATCGGAAAGAAGTCCCTTCTCTTTATCTGCCTCCGCAAGAATGCCGCCGTCGCGGTATCTCATCGCCTCCACGTTCACACCCTCGTAATTTGAGGAGGAGTATCCGTAATAGGTCCAGAGGAAGGAGCAGATGCGCATCTCGCTTCCCGCCTCCGCAAGAGTGCGGTAGCCTTCGGCATCTATCTCAACTATCTCGCCGGGGCCCAGCTCATGCTCCGTTTCGTATCCCAGCTTCTGATAAGCAAAGGACTCAAAGGAAGCACAGCAGCCGCCCTCGTTCTTTCCGATAAGCACGGGAGTCCTTCCGAGACGGTCGCGGGCAACCACCATGGTTCCGTTATCTCTGAGTATCATTATGGAGATAGAGCCGTCTATTGCCGTCTGGGCAAGCTTTATTCCCTCCACCAGGCTGTCTTTTCTGCCGATGATGGCGGCAACAAGCTCCGTACCGTTTATTTTACCGCTTGTCATAGTAGTGAAATGACCGCCGCTTTCGGAAAGATACTTTTCTATAAGCTCATTGGCGTTGTTTATCATTCCGATCACACAAATGGCATAGGTGCCGTAATTGGAACGGATAAGCAAAGGCTGAGGATCACTGTCGCTGATGCAACCGATGGCGGCGTTTCCCGACATTTCCTCAAATATTTTATCAAACTTCGTTCTGAAGGGTGAGTTCTGTATATTGTGAATCTCTCTCTGGAGACCGATATCCAAGTCGTAAGCCGCCATTCCGCCTCTGCGGGTGCCAAGGTGGGAGTGGTAGTCCGTGCCGAAGAAAACGTCCTCTACGGCATCGTGCTTGCATACCGCGCCGAAAAATCCGCCCATGTTTTACTCCTTGTTAATACTTATCTTTTCTTAAGCGAAGAAAAGCTTGGAGAGAGTCATGGGATCGACGTACTCGCCGTTCTTATATACGCGCATATTACCGGAAGAGATCTCGTCGATAAGCATTACCTTGCCATCCTTATCGTAGCCGAACTCAAACTTGATATCGTAAAGGATAAGACCCTTTTCCTTAAGATCGTCGGCAACGATCTGAGTGATCTTCTTGGTCATATCTCTGATATCGTCATACTGCTCTGCGGTCATAACGCCGAGAGCGATAAGACCGTCTTCAGTTACCAGCGGATCGCCCTTTGCGTCGTTCTTGAAGGTCATCTCAACGTAAGCGGGAAGATCTGCACCCTCCTCGATATAGTCGCTGTAGCGGCGGTAGAAGCTGCCAACAGCCTTATGGCGGCAAATTACCTCAAGGCCCTTACCGAACACCTTACCGGGAAGCACCTCCATGGTGGTATTCTCAAGATCTGCATTTACAAAATGGGTCTTTATGCCGGCAGCATTGACCTTCTCAAAGAAATGAATGGACATACGGAGGTTAACGTCACCAACACCGTCAATAGTAAGCCCTACGGAGTTTTCGCCGGGATCGAACTTGCCGTCTTTGCCCGTGCAATCGTCCTTGAACTTAAGCAGATAGTTGCCGTTATCCAGCGCAAATACATCCTTGGTCTTTCCGGTGTAAACAAGAGTTTTCATGGTTTTTCTCCTTTTAAATTATAATATGTAGTAGAATAATGACGATAACGATTTAAAGCTTTTCCATTACCGAGGCGTCCTTTTCAAGGACCTTGGCGGCATCGGCAGCGCGTTTATCAGCAAGCTTCTTTGCAAGCTCGGGTTCACCTAAAGCGATAATCTGCGCCGCAAGAAGCGCCGCGTTTGCACCGCCGTTTATGGCAACGGTGGCAACGGGGATGCCCGTGGGCATCATAACGGTGGAGAGCAGAGCGTCCATTCCGTCAAGATTTGAGGAGCTGCAGGGGATGCCGATAACGGGAAGGGTGGTATTTGCGGCAATGGCACCTGCCAGATGCGCCGCCATACCTGCCGCACATATCAGCACGCCAAAGCCGTTATCTGCCGCGTTCAGGGCAAAATCACGGGCTTCCACGGGAGTTCTGTGGGCGGAATATATATGCACCTCAAAGGGCATATCAAGGCTCTTAAGCATATCAGTAGCTTTTTTTATGATGGGCAGATCGCTGTCACTACCCATTACGATACCAACTTTTTTCATTTTCTCTCCTTTGAAAATATAAAAGGGCACACTTACTCATAGAGTGAGTGTGCCCAGACGGTCGGCTTTTACCGTTCCCTGTTTCCTTGTGGTACTCCACAATATCCGTCAGTCGCAAGGAACATAACTATTTGCTTTTACACAATAATTATACCACCGATCAATATTTGTGTCAAGACACACAAAAGCGAATTTTAAGGCTTTGCGGCGGCTTTACTTGTGCGATTTTGCCAAGTGCCGCCTGCGGCTTTACGGAATCTTATTTAATGGACGTAGTCTTTTCCTTCTGAATAACGTCGTGCGCTCCGCCCTCCACGATACTGGTTGCGGAAACGAGGGTGAGCTTTGCCTTCTGCTGCAGCTCGGGTATTGAGAGCGCGCCGCAGTTGCACATTGTAGACTTCACCTTGGAAAGAGAAAGAGCAACGTTATCCTTCAGCGCACCTGCATAGGGAACGTAGGAGTCAACGCCCTCCTCGAAGGAAAGCTTCTTGTCTCCGCCCAGGTCGTAGCGCTGCCAGTTGCGTGCACGGGCACTTCCCTCTCCCCAGTACTCCTTATAATAAGTACCGCCGATGTTCACCTTATTGGTGGGGCTCTCGTCAAATCTTGCAAAGTATCTGCCAAGCATTACGAAGTCGGCACCCATTGCAAGAGCCAGAGTGATATGGTGATCGTAAACGATACCGCCGTCGGAACAAACGGGAACGTAGATACCCGTTTCCTCAAAATACTCGTCACGCGCCTTGCATACCTCAATAAGGGCAGTTGCCTGACCGCGGCCGATACCCTTCGTTTCGCGGGTGATACAAATGGAGCCGCCGCCGATACCGACCTTAATGAAGTCCGCACCGCAATCGGCAAGGAAACGGAAGCCTTCCGCGTCAACAACGTTACCTGCGCCGACCTTTACCTTATCGCCGTAGCGTTCGCGGATCCACTCAAGGGTGAGCTTCTGCCACTCCGAAAATCCTTCGGAGGAGTCGATGCACAGAACGTCCGCGCCTGCCTCGACAAGGGCGGGAACGCGCTCTGCGTAATCACGGGTGTTGATTCCCGCACCCACAACGTAGCGCTTGTGTGTGTCAAGAAGCTCGTTGGGGTTCTGCTTGTGGGTATCGTAGTCCTTGCGGAATACGAAATAAAGCAGCTTTCCTTCATCGCTTATGATGGGCAGAGAATTGAGTTTGTTATCCCAGATTATATCGTTTGCTTCCTTGAGGGTAGTGCCCTCCTTTGCCCAGATAAGCTTATCAAAGGGAGTCATAAACTCCTTTACCTTGGTTTGGGGATCCATACGGCTTACGCGGTAATCGCGGCCCGTAACGATACCGAGAAGCTTTCCGTCGGCGGTTCCGTCCTCCGTTACCGCAACGGTGCTGTGACCGGTCTTTTCCTTAAGGGCAACCACGTCTGCCATAGTCGCATCGGGAGTAACGTTTGAATCGCTCTTAACGAAGCCTGCCTTGTAGCTCTTTGCGCGCTTTACCATAGCCGCCTCGTCCTCAACGGACTGGGAGCCGTAAATAAAGCTAACGCCGCCCTCCGTTGCGAGAGCAACGGCAAGTCTGTCGCCGGATACGGACTGCATTATTGCCGATACCATGGGGATGTTCATGGTGATCGCGGGGGTCTCGCCCTTCTTATATCTTACAAGAGGGGTCTTAAGGCTTACGTTTGCGGGTATGCACTCGCTTGAGGAATATCCGGGAATAAGCAGATACTCGTTAAAAGTATGGGAAGGCTCGTTTATAAAGATCGCCATTTTACTATCTCCTTTTATTTAGCTTTGGCATCACAGTAAATACATCTGTAAACGCCTTTTTCTTTATCCGTACACTTAAATTGATGCTTAAGCTCCTGCTCTACCGCAGATATACAGCGGGGATTGGAGCATTTGAGAAGGGCGTTATCTACAAGCTCTTCCCTTTCTATCTCAGGCGCATCCTTTTCGGCAAGCAGCTTAAGAATGAGCGCCATACGCATATACTTGCCGTTTTCCACCTGCTTGAAGTAGCAGGCACGGGGATCCCTGTCCACCTCAACGCTTATCTCGTTTACGCGGGGCAGAGGGTGAAGCACGCACATATCAGCCTTTGCCGCCTTCATCTTATCTGCGGTAAGGATATAGCTGTCCTTCAGTCTCTCGTATACCGCCATATCGTCAAAGCGCTCGCGCTGGATCCTGGTCATATAAAGAATATCAAGCTCGGGAAGCACATTCTCAAGGGATGCGGTCTCCGTATACTCCATTCCGTGCTTTTCAAGCACGTCCTTCTTTATGTATCCCGGAAGTCGAAGCTCGTCGGGAGATATAAGCACTATGCTCACGTTATTGTATCTTGCAAGGGCGGTTATGAGAGAATGAACCGTCCTGCCGTACTTAAGATCGCCGCAAAAACCGACGGTGAGGTTATCACAGCCGCCCTTCTCGCGGTAGATGGTGAAAAGATCCGCAAGAGTCTGGGTGGGATGGCAGTGACCTCCGTCACCTGCGTTAATAACCGGAACTCCCGCGTTGAGAGAGGCAACGTAGGGCGCGCCCTCTCTCGGGTGGCGCATTGCGATTATGTCCGCGTAACAGCCGATAACTCTTGCGGTATCCGCAACGCTTTCTCCCTTGGATGCGGAAGAGCTGTTTGCCTCGGAAAAACCGATAACGCTTCCACCAAGCTCCAGCATCGCCGCCTCAAAGCTGAGGCGTGTGCGGGTGGATGGCTCAAAAAACAGACTTGCAAGCTTTTTTCTTTTGCAGGACTCGGCGTATTTATCGGGGTTGGCGATAATATCAAGCGCCGTCTGCATCAGAGCGTCAAGCTCTTCGTTTGAAAAGTCGACTATATCAATAAGACTTCTCATCTTACCCTCTTAGCACTTTGCGCCGTTAACGGCAAGATAGTTCTTGATGCGATCCACGTTTTCCTTGTTTGCGGGATCCTCTTCAAGATACTCAATAATGTCGTAAACGTCCACGACGGAATATACGGGGAAGCCGAACTCGTCGGTGATCTCGCCCATGGCGGACTTATCGGTCTTGCCCTTTTCCTTGCGGTCTACCATAACGAAGGTAGCGGCAACCTTGACTCCCTTGAGTCCGGAGAGGATAGCCATGCTCTCGCGGATAGCCGTGCCTGCGGTTATAACGTCCTCAACGATAACGATCTCCTCACCCTCGGTGGGTTTATAGCCGACGAAAACGCCGCCCTCGCCATGGTCCTTCTCCTCCTTGCGATTAAAGAAGAAGGGCACGTCAAGACCCTGCTTTGCAAGACCTACGGATGCGGAAACGGCAATCGGAATACCCTTGTACGCGGGGCCGTAAAGAACGGTTTTTTTATGACCCACCTTCTCAAGATACGCCTTTGCGTAAAATTCGCCCAGCTTTGCGATCTGCTCGCCGGTCTTTATCTCGCCCGCGTTAATGAAATAGGGGATCTTTCTGCCGCTCTTTGCGGTGAAATCGCCGAACTTCAGCACGGTTGCACTTTCAAGAAACTTTATAAATTCTCTCTTGTAGCTTTCCATTTTATATCTCCTTAAACCTTGATATCAGTCGCAGAATTCTGCAACGCAACGCTCGTACGCTGCAACGGGATCCTCAGCCGCCGTTATGGGACGGCCGACTACGATGTAATCGGAGCCGATCTTCTTTGCTTCCGCAGGGGTCATAACTCTCTTCTGGTCGCCAACGTCACCGTCTGCAAAGCGAACGCCGGGAGTTACGGTAATGAACTCCTTACCGCAGATATCGTGTACCTTGCCTGCCTCCAGAGGAGAGCAAACAACGCCGTCAAGACCTGCCTTCTTTGCGTTTGCCGCGTAGTGCATAACCACCTTATCAATAGGTTCCTTGATAAGGAGATCGTTTTCCATACTCTCCTGATCGGTGGAGGTAAGCTGAGTTACGGCGATAAGCAGAGGTCTTGTTCCGTCCTCGCGGGTAAGTCCCTCAAGAGCAGCCTCCATCATACGGACGGTTCCGCCCGCGTGAAGATTGCAGAGGTCTACGTCAAGATTAGAAAGCACGCTCATTGCCTTCTTTACGGTGTTCGGAATATCGTGAAGCTTAAGATCGAGGAATATCTTGTGTCCTCTCTTTTTGATCTCCTTTACTATTGCGGGTCCCTCCGCATAGAAAAGCTCCATACCGATCTTGACAAAAGGCTTTCTGCCCGTGAACCTGTCAAGAAATTCAAAAGTCTTTGCCGCGCTGGAAAAATCGCAGGCGATGATTACGTCCTTTCCCATTATCTCGCTCCTCCTATAATACTCTTAAGATCTTTTATTCCGTATTTATCCATAGCCCCGGGAAGCTCGTTTATTATATCCCTGCAGGCAAAGGGGTCAGTAAGGTTTGCGGCACCTACCTGAACGGCGGTAGCACCCGCAAGCATCATCTCTATAACGTCGCACGCCGTTGAAACGCCGCCCATTCCCACAACGGGAATACGAACGGCATTTGCCACCTGATAAACCATTCTTACCGCAACGGGGAATATTGCGGGGCCGGAGAAGCCGCCCATCTTATTGGCTATAACGGGCTTCTTCGTCCTCAGATCTATCCGCATACCGAGCAGGGTGTTTATAAGGCTTATTCCGTCGGCACCCGCATCCTCGCAAGCTTTTGCGATGGAAACGATATCCGTTACGTTGGGGGAAAGCTTGATTATTACGGGCTTGGTGGTCACCGCCTTAACGGCCCTCGTGACCTCTGCCGCAGCCGCGGGATCGGTGCCGAAGCTCATTCCGCCGCCGTGAACGTTGGGGCAGCTTACGTTTACCTCAAGCCAGCCCACCTGCTCCTCTTTATCAAGTCTTTCGCAGGTATAAGCGTAATCCTCAACGGAAAATCCGCTGACGTTTGCCATTACCTTTTTGTTAAAGCATTTTTTAAGCTTCGGCAGCTCCTCGGAGATGACCTTGTCAACGCCGGGATTCTGAAGTCCCACCGCGTTTATCATACCCATGGAGCATTCCGCTATACGGGGAGTGGGGTTGCCGAATCGGGGATCCTTCGTAGTTCCCTTGAAGGAGAACGTGCCAAGCACGTTTATATCGTACAGCTCCGCAAATTCGTATCCGAAGCCGAAGGTTCCGCTTGCGGGGATCACGGGGTTATCAAGAGTGATGCCGCAAAGATCAACGCTTAATCTTCCCACAGTATCTCCTCCTTTCTCATAACGGGGCCTTCCTTGCAGATGCGCTTATATCCCGTAAGAGTCTTGCAGGAGCAACCCATGCAAGCACCGAAGCCGCATCCCATTCTCTCCTCAAAGCTCATCTGCCCCGAGGTAGTGCTTGCCTTGTACACTGCCTTTAACATGGGCTCGGGTCCGCAGGTGTAGAAATGAGTGTATGGGGTGTTCATTGCGTTGGTAACGAAGCCCTTTACGCCGTAGCTTCCGTCAACCGTGGTTACGGTAACGTGGGCACCAAGCTCACGGAAATCCTTTTCGCAGAATATCTCGCTCTCGGTATTGAAGCCCAGAATAACGCTGACCTTCTTTCCCTCGGCGATAAGCTGCTTTGCAAGCATATAAAGGGGCGGAACTCCCACGCCGCCGCCGATAAGCAGAGGGCTGTCTCCGCTTACGGTGGTATCGTAGCCGTTGCCAAGACCCACGAGCACGTCAAGCTCCGTGCCCACGGGCATATCCTTCATTGCTTCGGTTCCCTTGCCCACCACCTTGTAGATGATGGTCACGCTCTTTTCATCTCTGTCAAAGACCGAGATGGGGCGGCGCAGGAACATACCCTCTATTTTGATGTTAATAAACTGCCCCGGAGCCGTTATCTCCGCAACGTCGCCCTCAAGGCGCATACGGTACACGCTGTCTGTCAGGGGGTAGTTTTCCGTTATCCTGTAAATACCCTGTTTCATCTTGCTCCTCACGCGTCAATAGTGGAAATGGTAAGGGTAGTTTCCTCAAGCACGTCAAGCAGAACGCGAACGGTGTCAAGAGAGGTAAAGATGGTCACGTTGTTCTCCGTAGCGCACAGACGGATATACTGACCGTCGCTTGCGGAATCGTTTGAATCAATGTCCTTTGTGTTGATAACGTACGCGATATGTCCCTGACGGATGGACTCGGGGATCTCCTCGCTTCCCTCGCTTATCTTCTTAAGAACGTGGGTACGGATGCCGTTTTCCTTAAGGAACTTTGCGGTTCCCTCCGTTGCCTCTATATTGAAGCCCAGATTGTAGAAGCGGCGAATGAGAGGAAGCGCCTCCTCCTTATCCTTATCCGCAATGGTGGCAAATACGGTGCCGTAGTTCTGCAGATGCATACCCGACGCCTGAAGTGCCTTATAAAGAGCACGATTGAGCTTATCGTCGTATCCTATAGCCTCACCCGTTGACTTCATCTCGGGGGAGAGATAGGAATCAAGTCCCTTGATCTTATTGAAGGAGAAGACGGGAACCTTTACGTAATGGCGCTTCTTTTCATCGGGATAGATATCGAAGATACCAAGCTCCTTAAGGCTCTTGCCGAGAATTACCTCGGTGGCAATGTCCGCAAGGCTGTATCCCGTTGCCTTGGAAAGGAAGGGCACGGTGCGGGAGGAACGGGGATTTACCTCGATGATGAACACGTTATCGTCCTTATCAACTATGAACTGAATGTTGAAAAGACCGATGATGCCGATTCCGATACCCAGCTTCTTTGCGTACTGAAGAATGGTTCCCTTGACCTTATCGGAGATGCTGAAGGGAGGATAAACGCTGATGGAGTCGCCGCTGTGAACGCCCGTACGCTCAACCAGCTCCATAATGCCGGGAACGAATACGTCGCGACCGTCGCAGATGGCGTCTACCTCAACCTCCTTGCCGCTGATGTACTTATCAACAAGCACAGGCTTGTCCTCGTCTATCTCAACGGCGGTCTTAAGGTAATGACGAAGCTGATCCTCGTTACCTACTATCTGCATTGCGCGGCCGCCGAGCACGAAGCTGGGACGCACGAGAACGGGATATCCGATCTCTGCCGCGGCGGCAATGCCGTCCTCTATCTTGGTTACCGCCTTGCCCTTGGCACGGGGGATATTCAGCTCGTTAAGCAGATTTTCAAATGCGTTTCTGTCCTCTGCACGGTCGATAGCGGCACAGTCGGTACCCACTATCTTAACGCCGCGGTCAAAGAGAGGCTGTGCAAGGTTTATCGCGGTCTGACCGCCCAGAGAAGCAACAACGCCCTCGGGCTTCTCGAACTCGATGATGTTCATTACGTCCTCGGGAGTAAGAGGCTCGAAATAAAGCTTATCGGCGGTGGTATAGTCTGTGGAAACGGTCTCGGGGTTATTGTTGATAATGATCGCCTCGTAGCCCGCCTTTTTGATTGTCTGAACTGCGTGAACGGTGGAATAGTCGAACTCAACGCCCTGTCCTATACGGATAGGACCCGCGCCGAGGACCACGATCTTTTTCTTATCCGTAAGAACGGAGGTGTTCTCGCCCGTATAAGAAGAGTAGAAATAGGGGATGTACGCGCCCGTATGACAGGTATCCACCATGCGGAATACGGGGAAAAGGTTATGCTCCTTGCGGAAGTTATATATCTCTATCTCGTTGCACTTCCACATTCTCGCAACGTATTTATCCGAGAAGCCCATCTTCTTTGCGGCGGTAAGAACCTCAATATCTCTCGGATGAGCCTTGAGATTTTCCTCCATATCAACGATATTCTTAATGGCCTCAAGGAAGAAGGGAGTGATCTTCGTGATCTCGTGGATCTCGTCCACGGTGATGCCGCGGTAAACCAGCTCCGCTATTGCAAAGATGTTATCGTCGCGGAAGGTGGAGATATACTTGAGTATATCCTCCGTTGACATATCGTCGAACTTGTGATGGTAGATGTGGTTTACGCCCACCTCAAGAGAACGCATACCCTTAAGAAGGCATTCTTCAAGATTGGAGCCGATTCCCATTACCTCACCCGTTGCCTTCATCTGAGTGCCAAGCTGATTGGAGGCGGTGGTGAACTTATCAAAGGGGAAACGGGGGAGCTTTGCTATAACGTAATCAAGGCTGGGTTCAAAGGCCGCGTTGGTATTTGCGATACGTATCTCCTCAAGGCTCATGCCCACGGCGATCTTTGCGGTAACGCGGGCAATGGGGTAGCCGCTTGCCTTGGAGGCAAGAGCGGAGGAGCGGGAAACGCGGGGGTTTACCTCAATGAGGTAATACTCGCTTGAATGGGGGTTAAGAGCAAACTGTACGTTACAGCCGCCCTCTATCTTAAGCTCGCGGATAAGCTTGATGGCGGAATCGTTGAGCATCTTAAGATCGTGATCGTTAAGCGTCATTATGGGAGCAACCACGAGGCTGTCGCCGGTATGAACTCCGACGGGGTCGATATTCTCCATACCGCAGATGGTAATGGCGTGATCGTTTGAGTCGCGCATTACCTCAAACTCGATCTCCTTATATCCCTTAACGCTCTTCTCAACGAGCACCTGATGAACGGGAGAAAGCTTGAAGGCGTTAAGACCAAGCTCGATAAGCTCCTCTTCGTTGTTTGCAAAGCCGCCGCCGGTACCGCCCAGAGTAAAGGCGGGACGAAGAACCACGGGGTAGCCTATTTCCTTTGCGGCTTCCTTTGCTTCCTCGATGCCGTAGGTAATGCGGGAAGGAATAACGGGCTCTCCGATTGACTCGCAAAGCTCCTTGAAGAGCTCTCTGTCCTCTGCTCTTTCAATACTCTCGCTGCTGGTGCCAAGCAGCTCAACTCCGCACTCCTTAAGCACGCCCTTCTTCTCAAGCTGCATAGCAAGATTAAGACCCGTCTGTCCGCCGATACCGGGAACGATGGCGTCGGGGCGCTCGTAGCGCAGTATCTTTGCAATATACTCAAGAGTCAGCGGCTCCATATATACCTTATCGGCAATGGTGGTGTCCGTCATAATGGTCGCGGGGTTGGAGTTAACGAGAACCACCTCGTAACCCTCCTCCTTCAGCGCCAGACACGCCTGCGTGCCCGCATAGTCAAACTCCGCCGCCTGACCGATAACGATGGGGCCGGAGCCGATGATCAATACCTTTTTGATATCCGTTCTTTTTGCCATAACATTGATCTCCGATTTATAGAAAAATTATTTGAAAACTTTATTCGGGGTCATCCAAAGACCTTTTTGCCGCCGCAAACGGTAAGCACGCATTTGCCGTACAGCTTTTCTCCCGCAAAGGGAGTTGCTCTTCCCTTGGAAAGGAATTTTTCCGGATCAACGGTAAATTCCTCGTCAAGCTTCCATACGCTGTAATCATCCCCAAGGGGTATACCGAAGCGCTTGCGGGGATTGACGCAAAGCACCTCAATAAGCTTTTCCATGGTAATTATGCCCGTTTTTACAAGCTTTGTGTACATAACGGGGAACGCCGTTTCTATACCGACGATACCGAAGGCGCTTTTTTCAAGACCCTTTGCCTTCTCCTCCGCACTGTGGGGGGCGTGGTCGGTAGCTATCATATCTATGGTTCCGTCGATAAGCCCTTCAAGGAGAGCCTTTCTGTCCTCCGGGGAACGCAGGGGAGGATTCATCTTGAAGCGCCCCTCCTCCCGAAGATCGCCATCGTCCATCACAAGGTAATGGGGAGCGGTCTCGCAGGTAACGTCAACTCCCGCCGCCTTTGCTTTTCTTATAACGTCCACGCTCTCCTTGGTGGAGATATGGCACACGTGGTACTTACAGCCCGTTTCCGCCGCAAGCTTAAGATCTCTCGCAATGGGTCCCCACTCACTCTCGGAGCAGATGCCCCTGTGTCCGTGGGCCCTTGCGTAATCACCGTCGTGTATATAACCGCCGCGAAGCAATGAATTATCCTCGCAATGGGCAACTATTATCTTGCCGAGAGCCTTTGCCTTCAGCATTGCCGCGCGCATCATCTCCTCGGACTGAACGCCGCGTCCGTCGTCGGAAAATGCGATGGCGCGCTCCATATTCTCCATATCCGCGAGCTCTTCACCCTTTTCGCCCACCGTAATGGCGCCGTAAGGGTAAACGTTTATGACCGCATCCCTGTCGATTATCTCCGTTTGCATCAGAAGATGCTCCGCACTGTCGGGCACGGGATTGAGATTGGGCATAGTGCATACCGCCGTATATCCGCCTGCCGCCGCCGCCATGCTGCCGCTTTTCACCGTTTCTTTATAAGAAAAACCCGGTTCGCGAAAATGCACGTGCACGTCGCAAAAACCGGGAAAAACAGTATATTCACAAGTGTTAAAACCGCCGAGAATATCCGCGGTGAGAGAGGGATTCAGTACGGAAGTGCAGAAGTCGGGAAGGCAGGGAATTCTGAGCTTGTTGATCTTTACAGTCTTCACCATAACTTTCTCCCTTCAATATTTTATATATTCTATCACGGCGGATTTTCTTTGTCAACGGGTGTTTCGCTATTTTATGACATTTTCACAAGGCTTTTTCCCAATGCTCCCGCGCACTGAAAACAATGCACAAACAGGCGGAGCCAAAGGAAAATAAAATGGTTTTTCTTTTCTTGACTTGAAGCAAATGTTGTGATAGCATAAGGTCAAGGGAGGTGACCAAAATGAGAAAGAATAAGCAGCGATTCTTATTGATCGCGCTGGCTTTTGCCGCTCTCTTTCTGCTTTTCGGATGCGGGGAGCAAGGGGCACACACGGAAACCACCGACCAAAGCACCGCAACCCAGCTTGTTTCCGACGTCACCGAGCCTCCATCAGGGGAAACCGACGATTCCGTACTCGTCCCCATTCTGATGTACCATCACTTTTCCGACGAACCCAACGACTCGACCATAGTATCGCCCGAAACCTTCAGAAAACAGCTTGAATTCATAAAAGAAAGCGGCTTCACCACCGTAAGCTTTGAAGAGCTTTACGCATTCGTAACGCACGGCACTCCTTTACCCGCCAAACCCGTTTGCATCACCATCGACGACGGATACTACAGCAATTATTCCATCGCCTTCCCGATCCTTCGTGAGCTTGAAATGAA
The DNA here is from genome assembly GCA_015064505.1 of Oscillospiraceae bacterium. Taxonomy (GTDB): domain Bacteria; phylum Bacillota; class Clostridia; order Oscillospirales; family CAG-272; genus RUG12395. The sequence goes on along the minus strand of SVSB01000025.1, from coordinate 6,568 downwards.
GGCGACCATATTTCCGGTGGGCTGGTGCATAGGAAAAGACGAATACAAGGATACGGGCAATCCCATAATCCCCCATTTCGGCTTTGAGGAAATGCGGGAAATGCTTGCTTCGGGACTAATATTCATAGGCTCTCACACCTACGATATGCATCAATCCAGAGCATACGAAACGGCGGCAGCAAGGCCGAACGTTCTGCCTCTCGAAAACGAGAGCAGAGAGAACCACGTGGCCGCGCTTACCGCCGATCTGGAAAAGTATTCAGCTTTGTTCAAAAAAGAAACGGGCTTGAGCTTCACGGTGCTTGCATATCCCGAGGGAGCTTACGATTCCGTCACGGAGGAAACGATCCACTCCTTCGGCATCCCGATAACGCTGTCCACGTCAACTTCAGGGCACAATTACGTAACCAAGGGCGAACCCCGATCCCTTCACGCAATGTACCGTCTTAACGTTACGGAGCTAACGACCGAAGCGGAGCTTCTTTCGTGGCTTGAGGGTGCAAATTAGATCTTCACCTTGCCCTCAAGAATGTTTTTGTAATCAGCGAGATTAAGCCGCAGAAGCTCGGGGGTATCAAGTCCGTAAGGGCATTTTGACTTACAGCTTCCGCAGTTTACGCACTCCTCTATCTTCATCATCTTCGCCCTTGCCTCCTCCGTCAGATGCTGTGCGGAGGGAGAGCGGCGAATAAGCTGTGACATTCTGGCGCAGTTGTTTATCTCTATTCCCACGGGGCAGGGCATACAGTAGCCGCAGGCACGGCAAAAATTGCCGATAAGCTCTGCTCTGTCCCTTTCAATTACGGATCTGACCTCCGCAGTCATCTGCGGAGGTTCTTTCATATACGCGATAAATTCCGCAAGCTCGCTTTCCCGCTGGATACCCCAGATAGGAAGCACGTTCTCAAACTGCGCCATCCAGGAGTAAGCGGCGGCGGAATTGGTAAGCAGACCGCCCGAAAGCCCCTTCATTGCGATAAAACCAACGTCCTGCTCCGCGCAAAGGCGAACTATATCCGTATCCGTTTCCGTGGCAAGATAGCAAAAGGGAAACTGCAGCGTTTCGTATAGACCCGAAAGCACCGCTTCCCTTGCAACGTCGGGACGGTGGGCGGTTATGCCGATATGCAGTATCTTGCCCTCGGCTTTTGCCTTTTCAAGTGCCTCGTAAAGTCCGCTGCCGTCACCGGGTCGGGGACAGAAGGAGGGATTGTGAAGCTGATAAATATCAATATAGTCGGTCTTTAAGGTGCGCAGGCTCGTTTCAAGATCCTTTATAAGAGCATCTCCCGTCTGTGCGGCTGTCTTGGTGGCGATAGTCACCTTATCACGCATATGGGAAAAGGCCATTCCCACCTTTTTCTCACTGTCCGTATAGGCACGGGCGGTGTCAAAAAAGGTAAAGCCTGCGTCAAAAGCGCGGGTGAGAAGCATTACCGCGTATTCTTCACTGACGCGCTGTACGGGCAAAGCGCCGAAGGCGTTCTGCGGCGAGGTTATTTCCGTTTTGCCGAGTCTTACGGTTCTCATATCATTATCTCCTTTTACGCGTAATGTAAAAAGCTACGCAAAGCAATGCGGCGGCAACGGCGGCGCCGAACAGGTCCGCGAATATATCCGCCATCTGCATGCTTCTGCCGGGAACGAAATACTGATGTACTTCATCCGCGATCGCATAGATGAGCACTCCCATAAGGGAAAGCAAGGTGCACTTTACAAGCTTACCAAAAAAGGTTGATGCCAGAAGAAAATACAATGCGCCCAAAACGAAATAGCAAAACATGTGGGCGCAGGTGCGCAAGGGCGGCTCTATACGCTCGGCAAGAGCCTCTTTCTCCGCATCCGTCATATTTTTTCCACCGGTAAAAAGTTCAACTATCATCTCGCTGACGCCTTCGCTTCTCGCGGAAGAGCCGCCGCTGCTTTCAGCGGACAATTCAAATATAAATCCCTGCCATACAACGCAGAGCAAAACAAGAATTATCCGAAAGAAAAGTCTTGTTCTTTTACTCATTTTCGCGCCCTTTCAAGAGAGCCTTCAGCTCGGCAAAAGGAAAGAGAAAAACAAGCAGTCCGTACGCAAGCATACCGCACAAAACCGAAAGCGCGAGAGAAAGCACCGAAGGGAGGATCGGAGCAAAGAAAATATATGAAAAATGGGCGCAAATTGCACAAATTACCGCAAAAACGGCGCATTTTACCATTTCAAAGAAGTCTTTTGCAGAGAAAAGACCGCCGCCGTTTTGGGCGTCAATAATATAATTCGCCGCGGCGCAAAGGGTAAGCGTTACGCCTGCGGCTCCCGCAATCCCCGCAACGCCGAAGGCATCGGAAAGCACGTATACAAGCAAAAGATCAAGGACGCATCCGATAACGGACGTGATCATCGGAGCACGCACCTGCTTGCGGGAGAAAAACAGCTTTTGCAAAACCTCGTTTACCGCCATAGCGGGCATACCGAGGCAGAACCACTTTAGCGCCTCTGCCGTAAGACGGGCGTCATCTGCCGTAAAATCACCGTTAACGAAGATAAGCTCTATTATGGGATAGGCCAGCACGAAGCATCCTGCGGCAACGGGAAGCACCACCGCAAGCAGCAGCTTCATTGAGGATGCCGTAAGCCTTTTTGCCCCCTTATCATCACCGCCCGCAGAAGCACGGGAGAGCTTTGGGAAAAGCAAATTAGTTGCTATAAAGGAGAAAACTCCCACGATTATTATATAAAAACGGTTTGCATAGCCGACGGCGGTAACGGCTCTTCCCTGCTCTATACCTGAAGCAAATCGGGTATTTATAACGCTGATGACGGGAAGAAGCCAGCTTGCCATAAGAAGCGGCACAAAGGATGCCGCCGCGCCTCTTACCTCGGGGGTAAAGAACCTTAGTCCCGGTTTGATACGAAAGCCGAGCTTTATTGCCGTTGGCAGCTGTACCGCAGCCTGCAGGCCCCAACCAACGAGCATTGATACCGCAAGTCCGTAAACGCCGAAGCTCTCTTCAAGAAACAGCAGATAAAATACTATGGCTCCGTTTGAGAACAGACTGATTATACTGGGAAGACGAAAATGTCCCATACACTGCAAAACGCCCACGAAGCAGAACGCCGTTCCCGCAAAAATGACCATGGGGAACATTATTCTTGTAAGAGGTACGGCAAGGGATGCCGCCTCCGCGGGTATATCGGGCGCAAGCAGATGCACGAGCGCGGGGGCGAATATCTCGCCAAGCACGGAAATAAGAAGCGTTACTGAAAAGACCATATTAAAATAGTCCGCCGCAAACTTCATTGCTTTATCCTTGCCCTTTGAAACGAGCAACTCCGAAAAAACGGGGATAAACGCCGCCGTAACGACGCCGCCGATAACGAAATCAAAGAGCATTATGGGCAAACGGCTTGCGGTTTCGTAGGCTATTGCCTCCGTTCCCGTGCCGTAAGCCGCGGCAGAAAGCACGTCACGAACAAGCCCCAGCAGCTTTGCGCATACTGTGGCAAGTGCCATTATTATGACCGTGACCGTAACTTTTTTTACGGAATTTTCCGTGCTTTTCATGCTTTATCTTCCTTTATGGGTCTGCCAAGGACCGTAAGATCAAAGCTTGGCAGATATTCTTTTTTTGCGGAGCTTCTCTCCTGACTCCAGCCCGTATACCCAAGCTCCTCCGCCGCTTTCTGAACGGCTCCGTATTCAAAGCCCGTCAAGGAGCGGTTCATCTTCTTTGGCAGATGCTCGGGAAACATAGGTGTGAACTGGCTCATGAGACTGAGCCTTATTTTGGATATATCTATCTCTTTTTTAACGGCGTTCAGTATGGCGATGCTGTCCGCTCTGCACCCGGGCAGGATAAGATGGCGCATAATAACGCCTCGGCGCATTATTCCCCTGCCGTCAAACACGCATTCTCCAAGCCTTTCGACGGCAATAGCCAGTGATTCCAGCGCTCTGTCAAAATAATCGGGTGCCTGCGCCATTTCCGAAGCAAGCTCCGAGCTGAAATACTTCATATCGGGCATATATACGTCAATACGGTCGCAAAGCTCGTCCATACGGGAGGCAAGCTCGTATCCGCCGGTGTTCCACACCACGGGAATATGGGGCTTTGCAATATCAAGTGCCGCAAATACGGAGGGTGCAAAATGAGTGGCGGTCACAAGGTCAAGACATTCCGCACCCGCCTCCTCAAGCCGCAAAAAGATATCCGCAAGCTCGCCGTCGGTTACAAAAACGCCTTTATTGTCCACGCTTATCTCTCTGTTCTGACAAAAAACACAGCCAAGCGAGCATCCGGAAAAAAACACCGCCCCCGCGCCTCTCTCGCCGGAAAGGCAGGGCTCCTCCCATTTATGCAAAGAAGCCGCGGCAACACGGGCACCTGCCCCGCTACCGCAGCGTCCTGCCCTCTGCGTTCTGTCCGCGCCGCAAAGACGCGGACACAAACGGCAGTTCAGGTATTGGTTTTGCATTATTCGCCGTATCCGTCGGGATTCAGCTTCTGCCAACGGGCGCTGTCCTCGCACATACGCTCGATTCCGTACTGTGCCTCCCAGCCAAGAAGCTCCTTTGCCTTTGCGGGATCTGCATAGCACTCGTCGATATCGCCGGGACGGCGGTCAACGATCTTATAGTTTATCTTGATGCCCGTTGCCTTCTCGTAAGCCGCAACGATATCAAGGACGGAATAACCGTTACCGGTACCGATATTGAAGTACTCGATGCCCTTTACCTTTGCAGCTCTGTCAAGAGCGCAGAGATGTGCCTTTGCAAGGTCAACGACGTGGATGTAATCGCGCACGCCCGTGCCGTCGTGAGTATTGTAATCGTTGCCGTAAACGGAGAGGCAGGGCAGCTTGCCGCCAGCAACCTTGGTAATATAAGGAAGCAGGTTGTTGGGTATACCCTTGGGGTCCTCACCGATAAGGCCGCTTACGTGTGCGCCGATGGGGTTGAAGTAACGAAGAATGGAAACGCTCCACTCGGGATATGCAACGGTGATATCGGAAAGGATGCGCTCTATCATAAGCTTCGTTTCGCCGTAGGGGTTTGTGGTGCGCAGAGGGAAATCCTCGCGTATCGGCACGCTGTCGGGCTTGCCGTAAACGGTGGCGGAGGAGCTGAATACTATTCTTCTTACTCCCGCCTCCTCCATTGCGTGGCAAAGGTTGAGGGTGCCCGTAAGATTGTTATGATAATAAAGCATAGGCTTTGCAACTGACTCACCAACAGCCTTAAGACCCGCAAAATGGATAACGCAATCTATCTCGGGGAACTCACGGAACACTCCGCGCACTCCCTCCATATCAAGAAGGTCGACCTTGCGGAATGCGGGACGCTTGCCCGTTATCTTCTCTATTCTGTCAAGAACGCACTCCTTGGAGTTGGAGAGGTTGTCAAGAATAACAACGTCTCTGCCGTCCTCAATAAGCTCTACAACCGCGTGGCTTCCGATAAAACCGGTGCCGCCCGTAACAAGTACTGCCATAGTTATTCTCCTTTATGTAAAAACTGATATAAATTATACGAGTGAAGGGGGATAAACGCCCATTTCGTGCATTTTTGCGATCTTTTCCTTAACGAAGGGCTTATCCTCCGCATAGGTAACTCCAAACCAATTATCATAGGTTGGAAGCACCGCAAGATCGGCAAACCCGCTCTTTATTGCGGCTGTAGCCGCAGAGGGGAGATAATACTCTCCCTTTTCAAGATCCGTATCGGGGGATCTCAGGAATTTATCAAACTCTGCCTCCAGCCTTTCAAGAAGAGAGGAGGTAAAGCCGTAAAAGTTCATGGAAACGAGAGTATCTCCGGGGATAACGGCAGTGGTGCCGTCGTCGTATTCGGAGAGAGCATCTTTACCAAAGCGGGTAAGCTTTTTGTTTTCCGTAACGGCGGTAAGCATACCGTTTTCTACGGTGCAAACGCCGCGGGAAACGCTTCCCTTATCGGAAAGAGTGTTTGAAAGCACGTATCCCGCCATGCAGAAATGCTCCTTGCCGTCCGCGGGATGGCTCTCCAGATATTCCTTTACTATCTTGAATGCGGAGCGTCCGTAAAAATCATCCGCGTTTATGACCGCAAAGGGCCCTTCCACTGCACCCTTGGCGCAAAGAAGCGCGTGACCGGTTCCCCAAGGCTTTTTGCGTCCTTCGGGTACGGGTACGGTGCAATAGCTGTCCTGCTTCTGGAACACGTATTCAACGGCTATCTTCTTTTCGGCTCTCTTGCCCACGGTTTCGCGGAAGAGCTCGTAATTTTCTTCCTTGATAACGAAAACTACCTTATCATAGCCGCATACCACCGCATCGTGGATGGAATAGTCGATAATGAACTCTCCGTTAGCGCCCACGGGATCAAGCTGCTTAAGTCCGCCGTAACGGGAACCCATACCGGCGGCAAGTATCACAAGTGTCATAATGTCTCCTGACGCAAAGAAAGCAGAGGCAATAATATCCCTCTGCTTCCTCCTTTTTTAGTCAGCGTATACGCTGACGCACTTTCTGTTCTTATCCTTGTGCTCGAACTTTACCTTTCCGTCGATAAGAGCGAAAAGGGTGTCGTCGGTACCGATACCA
>SVSB01000067.1 GCA_015064505.1 Oscillospiraceae bacterium | reverse complement strand
CTCTAAAGAATTGCGAGTTCCTCACTACATTGTATCTCTACAATAAAAGTGCGTTCCTCTCTTGTTGTTCTCTTTTCAATGACCGGTTCCGCTGCCCCCTCGCGGCGACAGCTTTGTTATTATATCATCCACCGTTTCAAAAGTCAACAGTTTTTTTGGAAAAAATATCACATTTTTTCAGTTTCGACATTTGGCAAACAAAGTGCACAAAATATTACGGCGTTTTTGTGCATAACTCACAACACACGAGCGTTTAAATATGTATACCGAGCCCGAGGGCCCGGTACAAGTATTCTGGTATCGAATTTTAAATTCTGCAGATACTTATTTTGTTGCGATGTCGTTCTCGTACTTTTCGATCATCTTCTTTACCATCTGGCCACCAACGGAACCTGCCTCCTTGGAGGTAAGGTTACCGTTATAACCGTTGGTAAGATTTACGCCAACCTCATTTGCAGCCTGCATCTTGAACTGATCGAGGGCGTTCTGTGCGCCGGGAACGAGAGTCTTCTTAGACATTCTTTTTTCTCCTGTTTGGATTAAAATCTATTTCAAGGAGTGCATTCGGCTCATCCGTTGCCGAATGCACCGTTTGCCTCCGATAATATTATTATCCGCACTCGTTTTTATATGAATGGTAATTTTTATTTGATATGGAAAGAAAATAACCGTCGGAGTACTTTCCGACGGTTATTCATAGATCACGTTTTTAAGGTACAGCCCGCAGGCGGGAGCTGTGCTTCCCGCAAGGCGGCGGTTGCGCGACGAGATGATCTCGCCCACTCTCTCGGGGGCAAGCTCTCCCCTGCCAACATCAAGCAGAGTGCCGACTATTATTCTTACCATATTATAAAGGAAGCCGTCTGCGGCAACGTTTATATATATAACGTTACCAACCCGCTCCACGCGGCAGAACTTCACGGTGCGTACCGCATCCGTGATCTTTGAGCCGCTTGCCATAAAGGCGGTAAAATCGTGAGTTCCGCAGATATACTCCGCGGCAACGCGCATTCTTTCAATTCCTTCTTCTCCGATGGGGGCAGGATAACGGAACACCCTGCCAACCGAAAATGGATCGGGGATCCTTGAATTCAGCACGCGGTATTCGTACTCTTTGGTTATGGTGGCGTATCGGGGGTGAAAATCATCACTTACCGTTTCCGCCGCGAGAACGGAAATATCCTCCGGAAGCAAGGAGGAATATGCAAGGGGCAGCTTATCCGCGGAAATTACGGCGTCCCCGTTTTCCGGCTTTACGGTGCAACGGAACCCGAGAGCGTGCACCCCGCTATCCGTGCGGCTGCATCCCGTAACCGCGCACTTGCACTTAAAAAGCTTATTCGACGCCTCTGTGATCACGGCCTGAACGGTGCGCTTTTCCGGCTGAAATTGCCAGCCGCAAAAGTTTTTTCCGTCAAAAGCCACGGTGAGCAGATAATTCATAAGCTCTCCTTATAATACGAAGCCCGATGGCACGGCGTTAAGAAGCAGTATGCAGGCAACGAACAACGCGGCCCCGACCGTCCACAGCCAGTCTGCAGTGCGGAACTTCATAACCGTCATTTTCGTTCTGCCCTTACCGCCGCGGTAGCAACGGCATTCCATAGCAACGCTGAGATCGTCCGCACGTTTGAAGGCGCAAACGAAAAGCGGAATAAGTATTGGTATCAGCGCCTTCGCCTTTGCAATAAGACCGCCGCTTGAAAAGGACGCGCCTCTTGCCTTCTGGGCGTCCATTATTCTGTCCGTATCCTCCATAAGCGAAGGAATAAAGCGGAGGGCGGTGGACATCATCATAGCAAACTCGTGCACCTGAACTCCGAACACCTTAAGAGGGGATAAGACGTATTCCAGACCGTTTGTAAGCATTATGGGCGTTGTGGTATAGGTAAGGAACAGACCCGTGCCCATAATAAGAAGCACGATGCGAAGCGCCATAAAGATCGCCGTGTAAATACCCTCAAGATAAATATTGATGAACTTCCACGAAACGAGCAGATGCTCGCCCTTGGTCCAGAAGATATTTATCACTGCGGTAAATACCAGAATAAACAACACCGCCTTAAGGCCGCGGAGTATGGTGGAGATCGGTATGCGCGCAAGGCGTATGCAAGCAAGCAGTGCCGCCGCCGCAAATACGAACCCCCATATATTTTTTATTAAAAACAGCGCCACGATATATACTGTGGCAAGAAGCAACTTTACTCTGGGGTCCGCGCGGTGAACGGCAGACTCCGTTGGGTAATACTGCCCAAGAGTTATATCCTTTAACATTTATCCTTCTCCCCGCGATTACGCGCCGCGGAATTACTTATCTGAATAACCAAGCAAAAGGGAAAGCTCTTTTGCAAGGGCGTGGGGCGTGCATATTCCCATACTTACGGGAACGCCCCTTGCCCTCAGCTCGTCAGCAAGCTTGATGGTATCCGGAACGTCAAGGCCGTTTTCCTCAAGCTCCGCCCTGCGGGCAAAAACCTCCTCGGGAGTTCCCGCAAAAGCCTCACGGCTTTCCTTCAAAACTATGATCTTATCGCAATAATTAGCCATATCCTCCATATTGTGGCTGACTATGACTATTGCGGCACCGGTGCGGTCGCGGTAATTCACGAGACCGCCGAGTATCTCCTTCCTGCCCATAGGGTCAAGACCTGCGGCAGGCTCGTCGAGCACTATCACCTCCGGACGCATGGCAAGCACGCCCGCAATGGCGACGCGCCTTTTCTGACCGCCCGAAAGATCAAAGGGCGAGCGGGACAGCATCTCCGAGGGAATCCCCGTAAAATCTGCCGCCTCGCGCACTCTTTCCACGATCTCCTCATCGGAGAGCTTCATATTTTTAGGTCCGAAGGAAATATCCTTCTCCACGGTTTCATCAAAAAGCTGATACTCCGGATACTGCATAACGAGACCGACGCGGCACATAACGGAGGAAAGATTCTTTTTATCCGCGTTTATATCCGTACCGTCAAGCAGTACGGTGCCGCTATCCGGGGTAAGAAGCCCGTTGAACATACGCACAAGTGTAGATTTGCCCGAGCCCGTATGTCCTATTATTCCCGTTATGCTTCCTGCCTCAATGGAAAGGCTGATATTCTGCAACGCCTTTTTTTCGAATGGCGTTCCGGGGCTGTAGCTGTAGCAAACGTCTTTTAATTCTAATTTAGCCATTTCAGTTCTTTTCTTTATATTTATTTGCGATGATCTCCGCGCATTCCGCAAAATCAAGACACGGCAGAGAGAAATCCCCGCCAAGCCTGTTAAGCTCGTAAAGGAGCTCCGTGCCCGCAGGCGCCTCAAGTGCGGCAGTGCGCAAGGCCTCTATATCGCGGAAGACCTCCTTCGGAGTGCCCGAGAGCATTACTCTTCCCTCGTTCATCACGTAGATCCTATCGGCGCTTATTGCCTCGTCCATGTGGTGAGTGATATTAAGCACGGTGATCCCCCGCTCCTTGTTAAGACGGTGGAGTATCTCCATTACGTCATGTCTGCCGCCGGGGTCAAGCATTGCGGTTGCCTCGTCGAATATAATGCAGCGGGGCATCATTGCAAGCACGCCCGCAATGGCAATTCTCTGTTTCTGACCGCCCGAGAGCATATGGGGCGCGGTCTTTGCGTATTCGCTCATTCCAACGAGGGAAAGTGCCTCGTCCACTCTGCTGCGTATCTCCGCAGAGGGGATACCCAGATTCTCGGGACCGAAGGCAACGTCCTCCTCAACCACCGTGGCAACGAGCTGATTATCGGGGTTTTGAAAAACCATACCCACGGTGCGGCGAATTTCAAAGAGCTCGTCGTCCGTCATATCCTCGGAAACGGACTTGCCGTTTATAAGTATCTCGCCGCTATCGGGGGTAAATATAAGATTGAAAAGCTTTGCAAGGGTGGATTTGCCCGAGCCGTTACGGCCGAGAAGGCAAACGTACTCTCCCTCCCTTACCGCAAGGCTGACGCCGTTTACGGCAGGGAGAGCGCGGCTTTCGTCCTCGCCCTCGTAGGTGAAGGAAACGTTCCTCGCCTCGATTATAACGGGGCACTCCTCGCCCATTTTTGCAGGTTCGTATTGTGTCATATTCATCCTTTCAGAAGGTCACGCGCACGCTTCCGCCGCAGGGGAGAAAGCTTCCGTCGCGGCAAGGAAGAGCAAGCTCGCCCTCCTCCACCTTTTCGGGCGCGTAGCCGCCTCTCTTAAGAGCAAGCTCCAGAGTGTGGCGCATAGTAAGAGGCGAAAGTCCCGTGGAATAGGAATTAAGCAGGAAAAACAGAGGCTTTTCGGTGAGCACCTCGGTGCAAAGCTCGATAAGCTCCTCAAGATTGTCCTCAAGCTTCCATACCTCCCCTCCCGTTCCTCTGCCGTAAGAGGGGGGGTCCATTATGATCGCGTCGTAATAAGATTCGCGGCGCTTTTCGCGGAGAAGGAACTTTCTTACGTCGTCAACTATATATCTTACGGGAGCATCCGCAAGTCCGCTTAACGCGGCGTTGTCCTTTGCGCGCTGTACCATTCCCTTTGCCGCATCCACGTGGCAAACGGAAGCGCCTGCCGCCGCAGCAGCAACGGTTGCACCGCCCGTGTAAGCGAACAGGTTAAGCACCTTTATGGGTCTGCCCGCATCCTTAATAAGCTCGGAAAACCAATCCCAGTTTGCCGCCTGCTCGGGGAAAAGACCCGTATGCTTGAAGCCGCCGGGGGCAATGGTGAAGGTAAGTCCCTTATAGGAGATGCGCCACTCGGCGGGCAGTTTGTTTTCCTTCCAGCTTCCGCCGCCGCCGCGCCTTTCGTACTCCGCATCGGCACGTCTCCACTCGGGATACTTCTTATCGGAGGTCCAGATGACCTGCGGATCGGGGCGTACAAGTATATACTTTCCCCACCTTTCAAGGCGCATACCCTTTGAGGTGTCTATAAGCTCGTAATCCTTCCAGGAATCGCTGTACCACATTTTAATTTGTCCTTTCTATCTGTTGAAAGCGGAAAGCGCCGATGAAGCGCAGTTCGCGTGGCAAATTGCAAGAGCAAGGGCATCGGCGGTATCGTCGGGCTTTGGGGGGGCCTTCAGCTCCAGAAGCGTAGTTACCATGCTGATGACCTGCTTTTTTTCTGCCCTGCCGTAGCCAACCACCGCCTGCTTTACCTGCAGGGGGGTATATTCGTATATGGAAACCAGATTCTGTCTTGCCGCAAGAAGCAGCACGCCTCTTGCCTCCGCAACTCTTATTCCCGTGGTTTGATTGGTGTTCCAGAAAAGCTCCTCTACTGCCACGGCATCGGGGCGGAAGCGGCGAAGCAGCTCGTTCATATCCCCGTAGATGGTGGCAAGTCTGTCCTCAGTGGGAGTATGGGCGGGAGTGGTTATGGAGCCGTATCCGAGGACACGGTACCCGCGTGGCAGGGTTTCAATGGCTCCCCAGCCGACTATGGCAAGTCCGGGGTCTATTCCGAGTATTACCGTAATACCACTCCTTCCGAAAGCAACACTTTCCTATGTTAATAAATAAGTATAACACACATTTTTTATATAGTCAAATATTTTATGGAATATATTTATGGGGATGCAAAAAAAGGCCGGACCGTAAAAAAGAGAAAAAACATTGAAAACACGAAAGTTTCAATGCTTTAAAACGATTAAACTAAGGTAAGAAAAACTCAAAATGAGTTTTTCTCAGTCTGTCGAAAAAGTCACTCTACGGGGTGGCTTTTTTGCGTTAGATATGGTATAATAGAAGCAAGAAAAGACAGGCGGTGAAAGAATGTTAAGCAGAGGACAAAACGGAAGAGATATAATGC
>SVSB01000024.1 GCA_015064505.1 Oscillospiraceae bacterium | reverse complement strand
CGATGTTGCTTTTACCGCGTCGCGAATCTCACCAAGACGTGCCGCTCTGCGCTTTCTTTCGGCCTTGGGGATCTTATTATCAAGCTCGGCAGCAACCGTTCCCGGTCTTTCGGAATAGGGAAATATATGCATATTTATAAATTCCGCAAATTTTGCGAACTCGCAGGTAATAAGAAAATCCTCCTCGGTCTCACCCGGAAATCCGACGATAATATCGCAGGTGAATGCAACGTTCGGGATATACTTCTTGAGAAGCTCCACAGCCTCCCTTAACCTATCGCCGTTATATCTTCTGCGCATAGCAGCAAGAACTCTTGAAGATGCGCTTTGAACCGAGATGTGAAAGTGGGGAGTCAGCTTCTCAAGAGACGCTGCGCGGGAAGCAAAGCGTTCCGTGATAAAGAACGGGTCAAGCGAACCTATGCGTATACGGAAGTCGCCCTCTATGCCGTTTACAGCTTCAAGCAGATCACTGAGATCTCCCTCATTGAGATCCTTACCCCAGGCATCGACCTCAATGCCTGTAATAACTATCTCCTTGCAACCGTTTTCAACGAGATATTTTGCTTCGTTAACTACTTCGCAAAGAGGCTTTGAGCGAACTCTGCCTCGTGCTCTGGGAATGATGCAATAAGAACATTTGCTGTCACAGCCGTCCTCGATCTTAATATATGCTCTGGTTCTGTCAAACTCGGTAATGCGCATGTCCTCAAAGCCGTAAGCATCGGGGGGGCAAATCCGAGGCGTATCGAGGGGTATGTCTTGTGCGATCCGTTCAACGGCTTCAACACACTGCATCTTACCTGCAGTTCCGAGAACGAACACAACGCCATCCCGTTCTATATCATCAAAATGCACCTGGGAATAGCATCCGCATACTATGACTTTTGCACCGTGAGAAGATGCACGGCGGATCATGCTTGCACATTTTCTGTCTGCCTCTGCGGTAACGGTGCAGGTGTTAAGTATACAAACGTCGCAATTATCAATATCACCGCGAACTACAAATCCGCGGCGAACAAGCTCCTCTTTTATGCACGCACTTTCGTACTGACTTACCTTGCAGCCGAGAGTGTGAATAGCAACGGTAATATTATTTGCCATCATTAAGCCTCCATTTTGTTTATATTATCATATTATAGCGTTTTTGTAAACATTTTTTGATTTTTTACTTGATAATATATGTCGTAGGGTATATAATGATGTTGAAAAAAAGAAGGGAGAACATTATGAGCAAAGTATATCTTATAGATCATCCTCTGATCAAGCACAAGCTTTCTATTATGAGAAACAAGTACACGGGCTCCAAGGATTTCCGTACCCTCCTTGATGAAATTACTCTCCTTATGGGATACGAGCTTACCCGCGATTTTCCCATCGAGGATATTGAGATCGACACCCCCGTTTCTCACATGACCGCATCCCGTATCTCCGGCAAGAAGGTTGCCATAGTTCCCATTCTTCGCGCAGGCCTTGGAATGGTTGACGGTCTGCTTTCCCTGATGCCCGTTGCAAAGGTTGGTCATATCGGTCTTTACCGCGACCCCGAGACCCATCAGCCCGTGCCTTATTATTGCAAGCTGCCCTCCGATATAGATAACCGCATCGTTATCCTTTGCGATCCCATGCTCGCAACGGGCGGCTCGGCTATTGACGCAATCTCCACCCTTAAGGAAAAGGGATGCAAGAACATCCGTCTTCTTAATCTCGTCGGCGCACCCGAGGGTATTGAGAAGGTGCAGGAGGCACACCCCGACGTTGATATCTACATTGCCGCAATAGACGAGAAACTGAACGATCACGCTTATATCGTTCCTGGTCTCGGTGACGCAGGCGACAGGATCTTCGGAACCAAGTAATGTTTGAATTCAATATTGGCAAAAACGATGCCGGGCAAAGGCTTGACAAGTTTCTCACCAAGGCAATGCCCGGCATGCCTATGCCCATGATATATCGCCTTATAAGGCAAAAGAAAATTAAACTGAACAGAAAAAGAGCCGAGATCTCCGCAATGCTAAACGAGGGTGATACCGTACTCGTCTTTGCTGCTCCGCATTTTGCTGAAAAGGAAAAGGAAGCTCCCGATCTTACGGTTACGGTTGATCCCGATATTCTTTATGAGGACGAAAATATTCTCATAATAAACAAACCGTCTGGTCTTCTTGTGCACGAGGGTGATTCAAGCGAGGCAGGGAAATTAACACTTGTCAGAATGATGAGGGATTATCTTATCCGCAAAGGCGAATTCGATCCCCAAACGGAAAACTCCTTCTCACCGGCTCTTGCCAACCGAATTGACAGAAATACTGCGGGACTCGTGCTTGCGGCAAAGAACGCCGCCGCCCTCCGCGAGCTTGAGGAGATATTCAGAGACAGAAAAATCAAGAAAAAATATCTCTGCGTTGTGCACGGCGTACCTGCAAAAAAGACCTGTTTCCTTGAAAATTTCCTTCTTAAGGACGAAAAGGAAAAGACCGTACGCGTTTACGGGGAAAAGCATCCCCGTGGTGCCAAGTACGCAAAAACCGGCTGTAAAGTACTGTGCGAAGGAAAAAGCTACTCGCTTGTTGAGGCAGAGCTGTTCACCGGCCGTACTCATCAGATACGCGCCCAGCTATCGTACGCAGGTCACCCTTTGCTCGGGGACGGAAAATACGGCAAAAACAAGGACGACAGAGCCCTTGGATATTCCTCCCAGGCGCTGTGCTCCTACTACGTGAGATTTGAGAACGGAGACGAAGGCCTTCTCGGATACCTCAACGGCAAGGAATTCTGCCTTGAAACCGACAAAATCGATTTTGCCAAGGATTTTTATAACCGACTGAAAAACAAATAAACACAAAAACGCCGTCTGCGGGTGCAGACGGCGTTTATCGTTTCTATTAGTCGCTGATGTAGGGCATAAGAGCCATAAATCTTGCTCTCTTAATAGCAACGGTCAGCTGACGCTGATGCTTTGCACAGGTGCCGGAGATGCGGCGGGGAAGGATCTTTGCGCGCTCGGTAGTAAGCTTACGGAGACGAGCGGTATCCTTGTAATCGATGTGCTCTATCTTGTCCTGGCAGAACTGGCAGACCTTCTTCTTTCTGCGGTTGTTCTGACGGAACTGGCGCTGACCCTCAGGTCTTTCGTTTCTATCCATCTTAATACTCCTTATCTGCGGTAAATAATTTTGATCTGCGATCTGTACCGCTTATGCGCAGATCAATCGGCAAAGCCGATCAGAAGGGAAGATTGTCGTCGTCGGTAACTTCCTCAAACTTGGAAGCACCTGCGTTGTTAAAGCTGGGTGTGCCGAGATTTTCGGAACGCATGGGAGTGGCACCGGATCCGTCTGAAGGCTTACTGTCAACAAAGCCGACCTCATCGGCAACGACCTCGGTAACGTAGCGCTTCTGGTTAGATTGATCAGTCCACGTTCTCGTCTGGATAGATCCGCAAACGAGAATGGGTCTGCCCTTTGCAAAATACTTGCAAACGAATTCAGCTGCCTGGCGCCATGCAACGATGCTGATAAAGTCAGCGGTCTGCTGACCTTCCGCCTGCTGACGGGCGAAGCGGCGCTGAACTGCGATAGTGAAGGTAGTTACGTTAATACCGGACTGAGTGGTCTTCAGCTCGGGATCAGCCGTAAGATTTCCTATCAGCATAACCTTGTTAAGACTTGCCATTGTGTTTCTCCTTTAATCCGTAATTACTCAGCGATGGGAGCTTCAACAGCGGGAGCAGCCTCTACGGTCTCGGCAACAGTCTCCTCCACAACGGGAGCAGCAACTGCTTCGGGAACCTTAGCGGACTCGCGTGCGATTACCATACCGCGCATGATCGCATCATCAATGTTGAATCTGCGGTTGAGCTCAGCAGGGAACTCAGCGTCAGCGGCAAAGTAAACGAGCACGTAGTAACCATCCTGGATATCGTTGATGGGATATGCAAGTCTGCGCTTGCCCCACTCGTTGATCTCCTGGATTTCACCATTCTCTTTAATGAGATTGATGAACTTGTCCTGAGCTGCCTTAATCTCATCCTCTGCAAGAGTGGGATTAATGATGAACAGAACCTCGTAGTTGTTAGCCATGTTATTAACCTCCTTTCGGTCATTTGACCGCCCTTTCAGGCGGTAAGGAGACGGGCAGACATATTTTTACCCGTATCGAATGGTTAGTATATCACAAGCTTTTTCTTTTGTCAAGAAGATTTTTTCAAATTATGCTCAAACAGTTGAATTTTCCCTTTTAGTTTGATAAAATGTAGCAGAGTGAAGGTGGTAATATGAAAAAGAATGATGTTTTCACGCTTAAAATTGAAGATCTTAATAATCTCGGCTACGGTGTTGGCCACGTAAACGGAAAAACCGTATTCGTTTCGGGTGCCGTTGACGGGGATGAGGTTCGCTGCAGGATCATAAAGGACTGCGGTTCGTATTTCATTGCAAAGACAGAGCAGATCACGGATGCCTCCCCCTACAGATGCGAGCCGGAATGCAAGGTATGCAGTAAATGCGGCGGCTGTGCCTATGCGGAAATAAGCTACGAGCACGAGCTTGATATCAAAAGAGGCACCGTTGTCAGCGCTTTCCGCAAGGCGGGAATGGCGGAAGTTGATATCAGACCCGTTTATTCCGACGGCGTAACAAAGCACTACAGAAACAAGGCGATAATTCCCATCGGATATTCCGAAAAGGACGGCTTTTACTTTGGTTTTTACGCACCAAAGACCCATAGAATCGTGCCTGTATCCGAATGCATGCTTCACAAATCGTTCTTTAACGACGTTGCCAAAAAAATCACGGAGAAAATGAACGTTTTCCCCGATATCTTTTTAACGGAGGACGACCGCCCCGTAATTAAGAGCCTCTACCTCCGATCTGCCGAAAACGGAGATACGGAGCTCACTCTCGTCCTTGAAGCGGAGTGGTTTGACCCAATAACAAGCATAATGGCCACCGTTGCGGAGTATTTTCCCCAAATAAAAACGGTATATACCAATCTTAACCCCGGTGATATAAGCACAGTTCTATCGCAGGTTTTTAGGTGCATATACGGTGAAGGCCACATATGCGATACTCTTTGCGGCGCAAAGCTGAAGATAACGCCTGCATCATTTTATCAGGTAAACAAAAATATGGCCGAAGCTCTATATCGCAAGGGCGCTGAACTGTTGGAGCTGAAAGCGGAAGAAAGCGTTTGCGATCTTTACTGCGGCATCGGCAGCATCGGTCTTTCCGTTTTCGGCGATCACAGGCTCGTGGGTATCGAGGTGGTGGAGAGCGCCGTTGAATGCGCCAAAGAGAATGCGGCGTTAAACGGAGTTGAAGCAGAATACTATTGCGGCGACGCAGGCGAGGTTATTGAAAGAATGGGTCTTTCTTTTGACGCAGTTGTGCTCGACCCGCCGCGCAAGGGCTGCACACCCGAGCTTATAAATTATCTGTGTAACAAAAAGAAGATCCGAAAGATACTGTATATTTCCTGCAACCCCGCCACCCTTGCAAGAGATGCAAAGCTTATGACATCCCTCGGATACGAGATGTCATCCGTCTACCCCTACGATCTTTTCCCACGCACGGGGCACGTGGAATGCGTAACGGTCTTTAAATTCAAAAATGCCTGAAGGTGGAATATGAAAACAACGCGTAAGGGATCAAAAGATATTATCGGCGATATTTTTTGCTGTATCGTTGCGGGAATCATCGTTGGAACCGCTTATCATTTATTCCAGAACAGCAACGGATTTGCGCCGGGAGGTGTCGGCGGTCTTGCCACCATCACCCACCATCTGCTGCAGAACAAGGTCGATTGGTCAATTCTAATGGTGACCTTCAATCTGCCGATATTTATTCTCGTCAGTGCTATGGTCAACAAAAAGCTGGGAATTATGTTGAGCCTTTACCTTGTGGTGCAGTCGGCAATGCCGCAGATATATAACGCCATCGGCTTTTTACCTTACAGCGCCGCAAACAACAGCGAGGATTTTAATATCGTTTTTGCTTGCATAGCAACGGGCGTTATCTCCGGCTTCGGCTTTTCTATGATGCTGAAGCGCTTCGGCGCAAGCGGAGGTACCTACGGAATCTCCGCGCTCTTAAAGAAAACTCATCCCGAGATGAACATTGCATACGTATCCTTTATTATGGACGCAAGCGTAGTATTCATTGCTTTCTTCGTTTACGGAATGAAGATAACTCCCGTGATGTGTACGCTGCTTAACCTGTTCATTGCAAACGTAATAGTGGATCACGGCCTGAACGGCATCAAGAACGGCTATAAGTTTGAGATAATCACCACGCATCCGAACGAACTGTCCGAAGAGCTGCTTACGCGCCTTAAGCACGGCGTTACCTCCGTAAACGTGCATGGAATGTATTCCGATTCCGATAAATATATGCTTGTGTGCATCATAAACAAACGCCAGATCGGCGAGATGATGAAGATAATTAAGAGCTATCCCGATACCTTTGCAAGCTTTGAAAAGGTAAATGAGGTATTCGGTAATTTCAAATCAAAGGTTTAAGGTGAAAAATGATCTGTCCCCACGCGAAAAAATGCAACGGCTGTCAGTTACTTAATCTGACTTACGAAGAACAGTTAAGCCACAAGCAGGCAAAGCTTATCGGTCTGCTCGGGCGTTTTTGCCACGTTGACGAGATAATCGGTATGGACGAACCGTATCACTACCGCAACAAGGTGCAAGCGGCGTTTTGCTCAAAGAGCGGCAAGGTCGTTTCGGGAGTGTATCAATCCGCCTCCCGCAAGATCGTCCCCGTGGACGAGTGCCTTTTAAACGATAAGATTGCAGACGCCATAGTTTTAACTGTGCGCAAGCTCTGCCCGGGCTTCAAGATAAAACCCTACGATATGCGCACGGGAAAAGGCTATTTGCGCCACGTGCTTGTAAGGAGAGCTTTTGCCACCGGCGAAGTAATGTGCGTGCTCGTTACCGCCCCGGGCGTATTTTCATCGGCGCGCTCGTTTACGAACGAGCTTATACGCCGCCACCCGGAAATTAAAACCGTAGTGCACTGTGTAAACTCAACCGATACCGGTCTTTTCCTCGGCAAAAACAGCACGGTGCTATACGGCAACGGATATATCACGGACGAGCTCTGCGGGCTGAAATTCCGAATAAGTCCGCGCTCCTTCTATCAGGTCAATCACGTACAAACCGAAAAGCTATATACCTATGTGAAGGAATTTGCATCCCTTACCGGCAAGGAAAAGCTTCTTGACGCATACTGCGGAACGGGAACCATCGGGCTCATAATGTCCGATAAGTGCGCATCGGTTTTAGGCGTTGAGATAAACAAGGACGCAATAGCGGACGCTCGGGTAAACGCCAAAATAAACGGCATAGGAAACGCAAAGTTCATAGCCGCAGATGCAGGCGAGGTAATTAACGAGCTCACGTCAAACGGTGAGCATTTTGATACCGTTATAACAGACCCGCCGCGTGCAGGCTGCAGCTATAAGTTTATAAAAAGCGTTGCGGAGCTGTCACCCGACAGAGTGGTGTACGTTTCCTGTAATCCAGAAACTCTTGCAAGAGATCTGGGAATTTTCAAAAAGCTCGGTTACAAAGCAGAAAGGATCCAACCTTTTGATATGTTTCCTCACACCGATCACGTAGAAACAGCCGTGAGCTTAATCCGTCAGAAAAGCACTCACCAAATGAAGCTGCACGAAGCACCCTTTGAGAGCATCAAAAAGGGAGATAAAACCATAGAACTACGCCTTTACGACGAAAAGCGCAAGAAGATCAAATCGGGCGATATTATTGAATTCACCAACACCGCAAGCGGCGAAAAACTGACTGCCAAGGTTATAAAAATCCACGTTTTTGAAAGCTTTGCGGAGCTTTACCGCAGCCTGCCCCTTGATCGATGCGGCTATACGAAGGATGAGATTCATTCTGCCCGCCCCGAGGATATGGAGCTTTACTATTCCAAGGAAGAGCAGAAGAATTACGGCGTTGTCGGTATCGAAATTGCAGTTAATAATTAACCGGACGGGGAGGTAATATGACAGATTCCATCATTAAAGCTCACAAGTTCAGCTCCGACCACAGAGCAGAGCTTGAAAAGGACAGGCTATGCGGCTGCTTTTACTGCCTTAAGATCTTTTCACCAAAGGAGATATCAGACTGGCTGCCCGATAAGAAGGGAACAGCGCAATGCCCCTATTGCCATATCGACTCGGTAATAGGCGAAAGCTCCGGCTACCCCATAACCGAAGAATTTCTGAAGAAGATGAAGGACCATTGGTTCTGATATAATTGCGGAGGAAAAATGTCAAAACGCAAGGTAATCACTCTTATTAGCGTCATCGCAATTCTTGCCGTCCTGCCAGCTGTCTTTCTTTTGATATCAACTAATAAAAAGGCCCCTTTAACAGTTTGCAGCGAGGGATTCGATGTTATTGACGTAAACGGAGAATACGTTTATTCTCTGAAGGCTCCGATCAACTCTCTATGCGGTGAGCTTCAAGACACCGAAGGCTTTGCTTCGTTGGAGTACACCGTTACTCTGCATTCGGGCTACGTGCTTGATAATGGGAAGCTGGAGATCGAGAAAAATTGGGTTATCCCAACGGAGGGTATCTGGCTCGGACACAGCAGACTCACCGTAACAGCTACCGCAACCGACGGTAGTTCGGAGACGGTATCCGTGATATTATATAACTCAAACTCCGAATTCAAAAACACCTACGGCACGGAAAAGCGTGATTCCGATGACGACGGCGTTAACGATCTGCACGAGATTATTTGCCTTTTAACGGATCCGTTAGTATCCGATACGGATAAAAACGGAACCGACGACGGCGCGGAGGATTTTGACGGCGACGGACTGCTGAACGCAGACGAGATCAAATATAATTCCGATCCGTTCGCGGACGACACCGACGGTGATGATCTCAACGATCTGCAGGAAACGGTAATTGGAACCGACCCGACGAAGGCAGACACAGACGGCGACGGCATTAAAGACGGAATTGAATACGAAGCATACCTTGATCCACTGAATAAAGAGGACGGAAACAGCGGTCTTACCGTTTTAAGATCCGAGAGCTTTGATAACGGCACGAGCGTTGATCTCAGCTTATACGGAGCCGCAAACGAGGTGACCACCGTAGAGGTAAAAGAGCTTCCGCAAGCATCGATAATATCCCCCGCAACGCTTCCGGGTATGATTGGAAGCGGCATCAGCTTTACTATGGAAGGTGAATTTGATTCCGCAACCGTCTACGTTACCGTGCCTGACGAGTTGCTTGAGGACGGAAAATTTTACGGATTATACTACGTTAACGAAGACGAGCTTTCCTTGGAGCGCGTAAGAGCCCAGAAAAGGAACGGCAACGTGATTTGGGCGGAGCTTGAGCACTTTTCCGTTTACGCCGTCTTTGATGAAAACGAGGTTGGCAATGCGATTCTCGCGCTACGCAAGCTGATAGAGGACACGTTAAGCGGCATTGGAGACGAGCTTAACAAGGATACCGACGGCGATGGATTCCTTGATTTTCTTGACCCAACTCCGTTTTCCGCAGAGGCGTTTGCTTCCTACGAGCATTACCTGAATTTCTTTTATCCCACAAGCGACGTTGTGAGCTTAATGATAAACCCTCCGCCCGGGTGGGCATCGGGCGTGGTGATCGACGAGGATAATTACGTCGGGCACACGTGGATAGCCTACAGACGGGCAGGTCAAAAATCAGAGACCACGGGCTTTTGCAGCGGTTCGGTCTTCACTTTCGCAACAAATGTCGGAATCGCCGTAAAAGGAGGGGTCCGCGCTCCCGAGTATCTATACTTTACGGACGATCCCAAAACGAGATATGATTACGATGAATATTCCGAAGAGCCCGAGGACAGCAACGCCGTGATCGCGCTTCCGATTCTCGTCAGCAGCGAAGCACACGCAGCTTTTACGGACTTTTACGGTAATTACAACAAAAAATACGATCTGAATAATAATAACTGCACCACCTACGCAACGCAATGCCTTGAAAGGCTTGGAATAAGCCTTTCTCTTAACTCTTATTTCCCGCCTGATTTTGAGACGAGTGCCTTCAACGAATTTGCCGACTTCTTTACCTCCGAAGCAGGAAGCCCCGGGCGTGCGGCGTATTCGGTTTTAAAGAATTACGGAGACGTCTGCGTCAAAGAAATAAGTTATATCCTGAAGGACGGATCCACGGTCAAGGCCTATACCTCGGGTATTGCCAACGAACTTGCAAGCTTCGTTCACGGTAGCGAAACTTATTCCGATGCCGTTAATAAGACTGAGATGGAAAGCATCGTTAAGGACGCATTAACCTACAACGGACGTACGTACAAAATATTTGACAGCGGATATACCTGGATCACGGCAAAGACTCTTTGCGAATCATACGGAGGGCATTTGATGACCATAACCTCCGCAGAGGAACAGCAAATTGCCGAAGCGCTTCTTAAAGCAGGACAGAGAAACAATTACTGGCTTGGCGCCACCGTTAACGCGGACGGAACTTTTGCTTGGATAACGAATGAAGATACTTCGTATACCAACTGGGCACCCGAGCAGCCCGATAATTTTGTTGGATTGGAAAACGCGATGATGATCTATAACGGTATAAATCCGATGAACGTTATGGGATCGGGCGTTGGATTCTGGAATGACCTCAGCGAAGATGGCACTTGCCTTGACGAAGAATTCTTCGGAATGGGCAATTTTGGCTTTATATGCGAATGGGACAGCGCTAACTGAACCTAAAATACTGATTGGAATAATTGAATGAAAAAGCTTTTTGAAAACCTGAATTTTAAGAATACGTTTTTAAGCGGAACGTACTACAAGCCGTTTCTTCTTTCCGTACTGATCACAGGACTTTCCTACGGTCTATATAAGGGAATGCTTGATAATTTCCTTGCGGAAGTGGTCAAGATGGGGGAAATGGGCAGAGGAGTAACGGAATTTTTCCGCGAGATACCGGGGATTCTTCTGGTGTTCGTACTTGCTCTTTTCTATATGCTTTCCGCAGAAACGCTGTATAAGGCGGGCGCGATCATTATGCTTGTTGGTATGGCGGGACACGCTTTATTACCGCCCACTAAAGTGCTTGCAACCCTTGCAATATGCGTTTACTCCTTCGGTGAGCACATACAGATAGGTATGAAGAACACCATGTCATTAAAATACGCCATGCCGAACAAGGGCGGCGCCGCGCTCGGAGCTCAAAACGCAATGAGCCAGATAGGAACCCTTGTGGGATACCTCGTCATAGTTTTTGCGTTCTCTGCATTTGCCGCAAACCAACCGTATACCGTTTTCTTTGCCATTGCCGCCATCCTTGCGGGAATCAGTGCGATATTATCAATGAGAATAAAGGGCAAAAGCGAAACGGATAAGAACAAGCGCAGGTTCTACTTTAATAAAAAGTTTAACAAGTATTATATGCTTGAGATGTTCTACGGAGCAAGAAAGCAGGTGTTCTTCACCTTCGGTCCGTATCTGCTTATTCTGTTCTACGGAGCTAACGCCGCAGCGATCAGCCTGCTTTTTGCAGTTTCAGCTGTCGCTTGCTTCTTTGCTTCACCAATCGTGGGCAGAATTATTGATAAGCTTGGTTACAAGACCGTAATGGTAGCAGATACGCTTATTCTTGTGGTCGTTTGCTTTTTCTACGGCTTTGCTCATCATATATTCCCAAAAAACATTGCTTACATAGTCTGTTGCGTGAACTACGTTCTCGATTCGGTTATTTCTTTGGCTTCTATGGCAAGCAACGTGTACGTTCAGGATCTTGCCGATAACGAGGATGAGGTAAAGGCAACCATCTCAACGGGAGTATCCATTAACCACATAATTACGATCTTTATCGCCCTTTTCGGCGGTTGGCTCTGGAACGCCCTTGGTATAGAGGTGCTGTTTATTGCGTCCGCGGTTCTCGGACTCTGCAACAGTGCTTATGCGGCAACCATAAAAACGGAGAGGAAACAATGAACACAGCGGATCGCATTGATCGTATCAAAAGGATGGAGGACATCTTTAATAGGGCGAAGAGGATCACCACCGAGCTTGACGGCATTCTGCCGGAGCTGCAAGAGCTTCTGGATTACTACGGAAGCAGAAACTGGTTTGAAGATCTTGAAGCAGACGAAAAGGGCGAGCTACCCGCTGATCTATTGCGTGGAGTACTTTCAGAAGACGGAGTTTACAATTACCTTACAGAGCTTAAAACATTGGCAACTAAGCTAAACGAGCTTAAATAACGAAAGAGCCGACTGCAGTCGGCTCTTTCTTTATTGTATCTTGCCTTCTATTTCGGTCAATCCCTCGTTAAAGAACGACCAATCCTTATGCCATCTGAGGTTTTCAAGCCTGAAGGCGCAGGGCCAGTTGGGGAACCATTGGGTGGGAACGAAATTACCCGAAACGTGTCTGCCCCAGCGCGTGTGGAACACCGCCTCATCCTGTGAACCTGCGGGACGAAGCCTGCCGTTAACGAACCACGTTCCGTCAGAAATCATCTGGGACGCGTGGCACCAAAGCACGGCGGCGCGCTCGTACCATTGCCTGTATCCCGTCAGCTCGTATAGTCTTAAGAATGAGAGAACGTCGCGGAGTGCGTACATATCAAGGGCATTATGGGGAGTGGAAACGGAGGTGCCGCCGAACGTGTCGTAATTCACGTTCTTGATAGGACTTCCATCGGGATAATCAATAGTGTAATACATAAGCCAGGTGGAAAGGTACCAGGCGATCTTTTCGGAGGCTTCCACGTAATGCTTATCACCGGTTGTATCGTAAAGGGCGAGCGCTGAACGGAGAAGGGGAGAGGAGGACTCTTTATCTATGCTGTACGTATCAAGCGCCCCTGCTGTAGTAAAGCCGTCGCGCTCAAGCTCTCCGTAATAAAAAGCGAAAGCCTTAACGGCACTGTCAAGATATTTTCGGTCATTCGTCTTTTCAAAAGCCTTTAAGATAGGGAGTATCATAAAGCAACCAACGGTACCCTTATAGCCTCTTGAGCTTCCGTCGTTTTTCCAGGCCTTTGGATAGCATCCGTTATACGCCTGAGTTTTTAACGCGTGATCGCAAATTCCAAACGCCATATCAAGGTATTCGGGCTTTTCAATGCCGGCGGAGCACAGCAAATCGTAGGCCTCAAAATAGCAATCTGCCGCAGTGCCGTTATTGCAGGCGTCGTTTGCTTTAAATGGGCGCCCGTCAACGTCACGGTATACCTTGGGGATGTTTCCTTGTGAGCAACTGAGGTATCGGTTATAAAGGCTCTCGTATTTATTCTCTCCGTGCACCCATTTATCGGGCATATAATCGGGAGCAATTTCCTTATAAGACCACTCGTCCATATCAAGACGGCCGGTTATGTGACCTGCAGGGTGCTTGCCCTTGCGTATCCAGGAATCGTGAACCTCTATCGCCATATCAAGCTTTTCTTTATCCCCTGTTCTAAGATAATCGTAAATAAACGCATTGGCAAGGGAGGCGCTTTGACCTGCCCAGCCCACCTCGTAGATATGCTCTGTCTTTTTATACGAGGTGCTTCCGAGATTCCACTC
Source organism: Oscillospiraceae bacterium (assembly GCA_015064505.1). GTDB lineage: Bacteria > Bacillota > Clostridia > Oscillospirales > CAG-272 > RUG12395. Next base: position 31,779 of record SVSB01000024.1, on the reverse strand, counting down.
ACAGCCGCGGGCAAAGCCTGCAAAGCCGTCACGCTCTCTTTCAAACAGATAGCAGGAAAAGGCAATGGAAAGACGGTATAATTCCTCCGCACTCTTTGGTGCTTTGAATTCGTGTCCGTAATAGCGCCAGGCAAAGTCCATAAGAGCTTTATAACGGAATCTCGTTCCATCAGAAGGCGCGGTAAAGATTATGCCCTCAAAGTCGCAGGTGGGCTCCATGGTGCCCTCATAAGGACCGTTCCAGAAATGACGCTGTAGAGTTTTTGGCTTTTCTTCCTCGGGGAAAATGAGAACGTGCTTCTTGCCCTCGTCTACTTTATACAGAGAACATGCGCAATTAACGTTTGGCTCGCTCATCAGCGCAATACCGATCCTGGTGTTTTCGCTATACGTGCAAGCGGGAATGGTAACGCGGTGCCACGCCCAGCTCCAGGGCGTTCCGTCCTCTGCAAAATCGCCCACGTACTCAGGAGTATCGCCCCAGCCGTTGCCGTTATAGCTTACGGATGGAACCATTGTGAAATCGGGATCCCCGAGGAAAACAAGCTCCATACGCATTTTATCGGTAGGAGCTTCGGTGCGACGGTGCCAACGCCAAACACCTTCCGTTATCGGAGTGAAGGTATCAACGGCGCCGCACACGGGAATTATCCTCGCACACGGCACACCGTCAAGGCAGATATAATTGCAGTTATCTTTAAATTCAATATTGACCATAAAACTCTCCCCCTGATTTGATAAGTTCATTATATATCCGAGAGAAGAAAAATACAAGCCACGGCGCGAAAATTGCCGTGACTTGTTTTAATCATCTTACAAACAAACCGTCGATAATATCGTTAAGGAAAATAACGAAATCCTTATACGATGAATCGTAACCCGTAAAGCGGAATTTGAGACCGTTATAGGTAAAATCAGCAACAAGGAGCTCCGCGCCGTTATTATCGCCGTTAATTTGACCGAGCTTTATCTCAATACCCTTGGGTGCGTAATTGGCTATACCCTCGTCCTCAAAGGTCCAATCGTAGGGAGCGCACTCCTTGCCGATGGAAAGCTCAAACTCTGTGGGAGTATTATTGCTTGCGTACCAAACCGATAATACGTCGCGAACGATTATTTCACCCGTGCCGTCACCCGTCTTCAAGGCAATAAAGTCTACACCGTCCTCAGGCTTGCACACGTATTCACCACCCGAAACCATACTTAAAGGCAATGAAAATTCAGAAAGACCGTAATACTCCAAAGCCATTTTAAGCGTCTTTCTATAGATTACTTTTTTATCATCATCGATCTTCAAAGGCGCGCTGCTGATCTTATCGCGTATTTGGGTAAAATATGGAATATATTTACCTTCAATCAACTCACCCTCTTCAGGTGGGCAAGTCGTAACGGTCGCGTAGGGGTCATAATCGGTATATATTGGGTGCGACATTGGATATTCCGTATCCATCTCGGTAAAATCGGGCGTAGCGGCAGTATACTCGGGAAGCTCGATATCCGATCTATCTGCCGTAAATGCGGGTTCGTCCGTTCTGTCGGGGAAGCTTGGGACGGTCATAACACCGTAATCCGTTGAAATTGCTGCTGTTGTTTCTGAAATCAGATTTCCTGTATAGCTGGGTATGGTCATAATACCGTCGTTTGGAAGTCCCGTTGCCGGTTTATTTATGCGCGCGAAACGCACAACGGCAACACTGCATCCCACGCAGAGCATTACGGCAAAGGATACACTCGCAAGGGAACGAAGCTGCTTGTTTCTATAAGCGACCCTCTCTTTTTTCTCTGTAACCTTATATTCAATATCCTTTTTCCATTCAAATGAGTTCTTCATAAGTAAGACCCTCCTTTTCCAAAACCGATCTCATTGATTTTTTAGCGCGGAAGGCAAGGCTCTTTATCTGTCCTTCCGTTTTTTTCATTACCTTTGCCGCGTCCTTGTAAGACATATCCTCGTAATAGAGAAGATAAAGCACGGTTCGATGATCCCTCTTTAGCTTTGAAAGAGCTAAAAGGATCGCGTCTGCCCTCTCCTTATTCTCGATATCACTGGAGCTTCCCGCCGCTTCAATGAACGAAATATCATCAACGTAGGCAAACCTTTTGCGCCTTTTAAGCTCACTGTACGCTTTATTTTTAGCTATAGCGTACAAGTAAGTCTTAAAGGAAGAGCTGCCGGAGAAGCCACCTTTTATAATGATATCGCAGAAGGTATCCTCCATAAGCTCCTCGGCAAGCTCCATATCTCCAACAAAGCGATAAATGAAGGATATGAGCTTTGCACCGTATCTTTCAAGCAGCTCTTCTATGCCGCCGTCATCTCCGGAGAGATACCTTTGATAGCACTCCAGATCTTTATCCATCGTCTTCTCCTTTCAGTCCGTAAGCGGATCCTCTTACGCCCTTTAGTCGCTTAAAATGGAAAAAAGTTACGCAAATAATTAAAAAAATTCAGCAGAGAGAGCTCTCTGCGGAATTTTTTCGTTATTTACAGAAAACGTCGATATATCTCTCGATAGATTCCTGAATGATCTTAATGGCTTCGTCTCTGCCTTTGATCTCGTCAACCACCGTATCCTTATTCTCAAGATTCTTATATACGGAGAAAAAGTGCTTCATCTCCTCAAAGATATGCTCGGGAAGCTCGGAAATATCGCGGTAATGATTGTAGGTAGGGTCTGAAAATGGAATTGCAATTATCTTTTCATCGCGCCTGTCGGAATCGACCATTGATATGACACCGATGGGATATGCCTGAACAAGGCACATAGGCTCAAGAGCCTCCGTGCAGATCAGAAGCACGTCCATGGGGTCGTTATCGTCACCGAAGGTGCGGGGGATAAAGCCGTAATTTGCAGGGTAATGGGTAGATGTATAAAGAATACGGTCAAGTCTTATAAGCCCCGTTTCCTTATCAAGCTCGTACTTTTTCTTGCTGCCCTTGGATATTTCAACAACGCAAATGAAATCCTCGGGGTTAATTCTTTTTGGGGAAATATCGTGCCAGATGTTAGACATTTTTCGTCCTCCTTCAGTTAATCATATTCATTCCAGAAGCGGGAAAGCAACTTTTCAAGGGTTCTGGTATGCTCGCAGAATTTTGCGTGGCGCCAATGCTCGGGGAAAAGCATTTTATAGCGAGGCTCGGCAAATCGGTCGTCAAGGAGAATTGCAACTCCGCAATCGTTTTCCGTTCTTATAACGCGCCCCACAGCCTGCAATATTCTCGTCATACCCGGATAAACGTATGAGTAAAGATACCCATCGGCGTCGCCCTCTCCGTAATACCTTGCAAGCATATCCCTTTCAAGAGATACGCGGGGAAGTCCGACTCCCACGATCACCGTACCGATAAGTCTTTTTCCCGCAAGGTCGATACCTTCGGCAAACACGCCTCCGAGAACGCAAAATCCAACGAGTGTCTTTTTGGGTTCGGGCTCAAAGGCGTTAATATAGTTTTCCTTCTGCCATTCGGTCATATTCTTGCTTTGAACAAGAGTATTTATCTCGGGATGGGCGGAAGAAAACGCCGCGTATATCTGCGAAAGATAATTATAAGAAGGGAAGTAAATAATGTAATTTCCCATCTTTGCGCTGACGGTCTTATATATAATATCCGCGATCATATCCGCAGTTTCCTCGCGGTGAACGTAGCGGGTGCTGAGTCTGTCAAAGACAGTAAGCATAAGCTTTTCTCTATCGTAAGGCGAAGGCAAAGACAGCTGAACGGCAGAGGTACAGCCAAGAATATCGCTGTAATAATCCATTGGGGAGATAGTGGCGGAAAAAAGCACAGAGCCACGTGCAATATCAAGATGTGTATCTATTATTTCCGCAGCATCAAGGCAGATCATTCTGTAAGTCAGCTTTTCTCCGTATCTTTCGCAAACTATGCGGAATTTATCGGAAAACCACTCTGCCTTTGCAAGAAAATCTTTTAAGTCAAAATAACCGTCAAGTGCCGTATCGGAAAGGGAGATCTTGCGTTCCTTGCGTATCTCATCACAAAGACGCACGTATTCACCGGCTTTTTTAACGATCTCAGCATCAAGCCGCTCGTAGATCTGATAAGCGTAGGTTTCGCCGCGCTCGGTCTTTGAAACGTTCTCGTTAAGATCCGAACGGAGTTTAGTGATACATTCGCAAAGCGAATAAGCGGCGTTGGCGGCGTTTACCTCACTTTCGGAGGTGCCGAAGGCGGTGCAAAGCTTACGTAGCTTATCGGGGTAGAGATTATGGGAATACATGGATTTTGCTCTCTCGGGCAGGTTATGTGCCTCGTCGATGAGGACCCCGTAATTTTCCCGTTTAACGCAGGAAGAAAGGTGGCGGCATTCCGTATCGAAATAACGCCTTAAATATACTCTGGGGTCAAAAAAATAGTTATAATCGCATATTATAACGTCGCAGTATTCGGAAACCTCAAGGGAAAGCTCGTATGGACATACGCTGAATTTCGCGGAGGCGTCCATTATATCTTCTTTTGTAATATATCTCGTTTTATCAAGCAGATAAGTGAGTGCGTCGTAGACTCTGTCGTAAAAACCGTGGGAAAGGGGACAAGTCTCGCATTTATTCGATGTTACAGGTTTTACCTCGTCAGAAGATTCAATGGCTTCTCCCCTTTTGTGGGAGCAGAGCTTTTCCTTGGCGGTCATTGAAATAGCACGAACGCAAAGCTTATTGCCCGATATGGCGCGCAAAGCATTATCCGCCGCAAGCTGTGTAGTGGTCTTTGGGGTAAAATAAAACACCTTATCTATATATTCGTGGCCGAGAGCACGCACGGCAGGGAAAAGTGCGGAAACGGTTTTTCCGATTCCCGTGGGTGCCTCGCAAAGAAGTCGGGTGCCGCCACGCATAGCGCGGTACGCCTCCGTCATAAAGTCGGATTGTCCCGCCCTTTTAGTGGGAAAAGGAAACTTCGCAGCCGCACATTCCTTTATGCGAACCTCCTTGCGCTCGGTCTCGTAATAAATAAGCTCGGCAGCGCGGTGAATTATCGTCTCAAGGCAGGTATAAAGCTCGTTTACGGTCATATCAACGGTATAATGAGCGTCACCCTGTCTTGGGGAATATCTGATAATCAACTCTCCGTGAACCGCGAAACCGTAAGCCTTGGAAAAAACGGCGCAGACGGCACAAAGCCGCGTTGCCCGAACGTTCATGAAATCTTCATCAACGCTCTGCTTGCCGCCTTGAGATGCAAAGGAATAAATATGGATACCGTCTGATCTTCTTTCAGTAAGCTCCGCCGTAGCGGTTACGGCATACGTTATTCCGCGATAGCTTATCCTACAGCTTGCGCCTGAATACTGCTCGGCTTCGGGATTTTTCTCAGCTGCAGTATCGCACATTACGGCGCTTTGCTTTGCTTTCTCGTATACCGGCTCGGGCTCTGCAATACTTCCGCTGCGCATAGCTATGTTCATAAGCTCATCAACGGTAATATATACTGTTTTTCTTTCCGCCGAATAATGCACAGCACCCTCCCAAAATCACTTATTTACATACAATTTAACAAAAACGGGATAATGGTCAGAACCCTCGTACTTATTTCCCACGCTAAAGGAATTAACAAGAAAATCACCTTTTGAAACAAAACAGAAATCAATGATCGATCCGCCTGAAAATGTGCTTGTCTTTGAAGAGTTTATTGCAATTTCTCTTGAATCCTCATTGCCCCATTCAAGCATCCTTGCATAACCCTCCGTTTCCGGCCCAACGTTAAAATCTCCGGTAAAGAAAACGGGAACGTCACCGTGATTCTTAAGCAACTCATCCGTGAGCTCAAGCATAATATTCGTCTGGAGCAAATTTGTTTTTACGGCACCGTGATCCCATTCAAGGTGGGTATTAACGTGCAAAAACCTTAAGCCATCGCTTTTACGCTCCAAAAGCGCAAAAGTCATTATTCTGTAATAATCGCAGTCGGAGAGCTTTGAAACGCTGTCGGGTGTATCGGACAGCCAATAAGTACCGGAGTCGATCAGATCAAATTTATCCGTTTTAAAGAAAATGCAGGAATACTCATTGCCTGCGGTTTTCATATCACCCTGCCGCGCCTCTCCGACTCGGGTATAAATATCAAAAAAGCCCTGCTTTTCAAGCTCCTCAAGCCAGATATAGTTTATTTCCTGTGTTCCTATAATGTCGGCTCCAAAATCCGTAATATGCTTTTTTACCTTGGAAACTCTCGGAATTACCTTTTCAGCGGTACCCGTCTGCACGTTATACGACATAATTCTCAGTTCTTCTCCGAGAGTATCTGAAGACACGTTCAAGCCTTTTGAATAGTTGATCATAACCGAATCTCCTTCTGCCTTCGGCGTAATTTCAGAAATCAGTCTGTTAACCGCAATCTCAGTGTTATGCAGTGTGTCGCAAACCACCCAAAGATGACCGCTTACCGTGAAAAGCATAGAATTTGCATGATCAAGTTTATAATTATCAAGCAGTATTGCGGATGCACGCATATCGGAATCAACGTGCTTGCTTCTTCCGATAAGAATCTCATGGGCAGCTTTAGGCGCAGTATCGTCGTTTACAGGCAGATCTACGCCAAAATAATCTTTTATATGCTCTGCAACTCGAGCGGCGTGCTCGTCCTCGCCGTTTTCACAACCGCTTTTATAAACGATTGAAAACTCGGAAATATCAACTCCGCATATGGAAAGGGAAGAAGCTGAACTCGTATCGTCGGTACCGGAAGTTACAGCACCTTCAAAACCGGAATCGTCTGTGCAGGAAGAAAATATAACCACAAGCAACGCGAGAAGAAGAGTACAAAATATCCGTTTCATGACACGACAACCTCAACGCTTTTTATTTATATTACCACATTGCGAAAAACATTGCAACAGCAAAAGCTTATCTTTCACATTCCCGAGAAGCAAAAAAAGACATCCAAACCGAAGTTTGGATGTCTTTGGTGACCCCTACGGGAATCGAACCCATGATTACGCCGTGAGAGGGCGTCGTCTTAGCCGCTTGACCAAGGGGCCTTGGTATCGAACGGATTGTATTATAACACATCATTTTTGATTTTGCAATAGTTTTTTGAAATTTTTTTAAAAAATTACAAAAATTCTAAAGAGACGAACAAAGAGGGATCAGATCACAAAGAGAATATATTATATGATCGGGGCAAAAAGCCTCGCCAAGTCCGTAATTTGCATATATAAAAGGTATACCTGCGCTGTGGGCGGATCTCTCGTCTCCTGCGGTGTCTCCAACGTAGACGGCGCTTTCAAGTCCGTTTCTTTCGACAACAAGTCTAATATTATCAGCCTTGGACAGACCCGTACGACCGAAGCATTCAATATCGGCAAAAAGGGAAGCGATATTAAAGGTCTCCATAAAGCTTTCTATATATCCGCTTCCGCAATTGGAAACTATGAAAAGCTTATAGCGTTTGGAAAGCCGCCTCAAGGTGTCTAAACAGCCATCATAGAGCACCACACCCTTTGGGTTCCCGTGTTCGTCCGTGAATTTATATTCGGAGCTTGAAGAAGACATAACGGAAACGATCCGCTCCGCATCATCGGCATATCCCGTTTCCTCAAGCTCTGCTTTTATGGTGTGCATAGTCATTCCCATAAAGTGAAGCGCCTTTTCATAAGTCATACGGTAGGGAATGCCGTTGCGCTCAAACGCCTCGTTCCATATAAGATAAGTGGCACCCGTGGAGTTCCAAAGGGTTCCGTCGAGATCAAAAATTATTCCGTCAATCATTTTTAATAAGTAATCCGTTCTTTTCAGCAATTTCATAAGCCATTACTGCCGCGGCAGAAACGGCTGACAAGGAAGAACCGGCAAATCTTGCGTAATCTATCCTTATATAATCCGTGCACTCCGCAAGAAGAGCGGAGGAGATTCCGCGTTTTTCGCCCCCGATAACGAGAACAAGAGGCAAAGAAAGAGGATGATCGGAAAGAGAAACGGCGTTCTTTTCGCAAGCCGCGCAGATACCGTACCCCTCGCCCTTTAAGCGGCGCACAGCATCGGAAAGATCACACCTGAAGAAGGGTATGCGCTCGGATGCCCCTGCAGAGGATCGGCAAACAACGCCGTCAGCGCCGAAAATATAGCGTTTGGGAAGTACGACTCCGGCGCACCCGAAAGCATAAGCCGAGCGAATTGAAAAGCCGAGATTATAGGGGTCCTCGATGCCTTCAAGAGCAAGAAACCAACCTCTGTTATTACGCTTTGCAAAATCGCACAGAGCTTCTGCGTTTCCAGGAACGCGGGGCGAAAAAATACCAACTATGCCGCCATGTGTTTCAGTTGCGCAAAGGGATGAAACGTCATCTTCGTCGCAAAGAACGATATCATAGCCGTGCCGAACGGATCTGGTCTTTAGCCAGCTGTATTCATAACCCTTCTTTATAAGACGCTTCTTTGAAAAAAGCACGCGGACAACGGTTCTGGAGGTAATTCCGGATTCGATGCCGCAAATAGCGGCTTTAACTGCGTTAAAGCCCTCAAAAATAAGTTCAAGTGAATCTAATTTATCCATATTTACGTTACTGCCTTGATTTTTTAACAATTTTAACACAGCACTTGCAAAGTGTCAAGAAAAAACGGGAAAGGGGAAGTAATACGCATCAAAGTGACGGCATAGAATGAACAAATAGGTATCGGGAGGAAGATATGCCCTTAACAGATGAAAGGTGCGAGACCTTCGCAAAATTTATGATAAAGCAAAAAGCAACGGTAAGACAGACCGCGTCTGAGTTCGGAATCAGCAAAAGCACCGTACACAAGGACGTGACGGTCAGACTAAAGGAAGTTAACAGAGGCCTGTACGGTGAAATAAAAGAACTTCTCGATCAAAACAAAAAAGAGCGTCACCTTCGAGGCGGGAAAGCCACGAAAGAAAAATACGAGCGATTAAAGGAATTGCGCAAGTGTGCTAAGTGATATCAATATCACAACTGGAAAAAATTCTTGATATCAGAATGGAGAATAGAGTTATTGTACCATATTGCGAAGTATATATAATTATACAAAATGCAAATTTTGTATAATTAAGGGAATAGAAATACCTCAAATAAGCCGTATTACGGGTTTTATCTACCGGTTTTTTGCCAACAATGCTTCATCCACCTAAAAACTAGATATCGCAAAGTTAATCTCTCTGCCAAGATTTTTTGTACATCGTAAGTCTTTTTCATGGATTCTCTTGCAGTCAACTTAAACAAAACGCGTATTCGCGTCATCATTTGTAAATCTCCAAAATCTCTGTACGAATTCGCGTGTGACCGTTCCTTCGCGTATGACCGTTCCTGATAATTATATAAGCCGACCGCTTCGTTTCAAGCAGTATTTAAACGTGACGTCAATACACCGGCAAAACCATTAGTAAAATTTACATTACGAGTACATATTTCTATGCAAGAAAATTATTGATCTGAAACCATAATCCAAACTGCGCCGATCGCAAAAAATTACCGCAAAACCTTTTCGAATGTCAAGTTACCGTAAGAAGGCATTGGTTCATTTTATCTTGAAACACTGCTATTGGCTAAAAAACCGGATAATGAGTCAGGACGTCAGCAATTACTTTTTCCGTTTGCACTCCGATAAAGGCTCTATAATAATAATTCAGAGGAAATTGCTTGATATCACGAAGTTTAATTATACAAAACTTATAAATAAGCGATTTTTGTATAATATTTTAATCAAAATGAACTGATCTGCGATAAAAAAGGGACCGTCGGGACGGCCCCTTTTTTACTAAGCATCTGCTTATATGTTGGACTTAACCTTAGCAGCCTTACCAACTCTGTCGCGGAGATAGTAAAGCTTAGCGCGGCGAACCTTACCCTGACGGATCACGTCAACCTGAACTACGTTAGGAGAGTGAATGGGGAAAGTCTTCTCAATGCCGCAACCGTATGCGATACGGCGAACGGTGAAGGTCTCGGAGATTCCACCGCCGTGACGGGCGATAACAGTACCTTCGTACATCTGGATTCTCTCTCTTGTTCCCTCTTTGATTCTGTTGTGAACGCGAACGGTATCACCAACGTTGAATGCGGGAACGGTTTCCTTAAGCTGCTCGTTTGCAAAAGCCTCGATCTTAGTCATGGGCTCCTCCTTAATTCTATGAACATTCGTGCGAGCATGGCAGAGGACTGTTCTGTACTTGCGCAATTTCGCGCTTTGCTATGATATCACAACCCAATGCAAAAATCAATAGTTTTTTTAATATTTGTTAATTTTTAAGCGAAATGACGGTTTTTTGAGCTTGAAATACGGAAATATCGTCATAATATCATTGATTTTGCCGATAGCCTGTGATATAATTGTATGAGTATTTTCTACTTCTTATTATACAGGTGTAAAATGAAAAATTTTGTATTGGTATTTGACGGTATGGCTGACAGACCCGTACCCGAGCTTGGCGGCAAAACCCCTATGGACAGAGCGGACGCTCCTACACTCGAGAGAATATGCAAAAAAGGCATAGTCGGCACTGTTCTTAACGTGCCTGCCGCTTTACGTCCCGAGAGCGACACTGCAAACCTTGCCATAATGTCCTACGATCCGCTTATATACTCCAACGGAAGATCACCGCTTGAGGCGCTGAGCCTCGGTATTGAGCTTGCAGACGACGATACCGCGATCAGGTGCAACGTGGTAACACTTTCCGAAGCGGACTGCTACGAAGACCGCGTAATGCTTGACCACAGTGCCGACGAGATCTCATCGGAGGAAGCAAGGGTTCTCGTAGAATTCCTTGAATCCAAGCTCGGAAGCGACGCCGTGCATTTTTATCCGGGTGTTTCTTACAGACATTGCTCCGTATGGAAGAACGCAGACCCAAAATACGTGTTCACGCCTCCACACGATATCATCGGCAAGCGTATAGGCGATTATCTTCCGGGCGGCGATGAAGGCGAAAAGTATCTTGACGTTATGAAGAAGAGCGCAGAGCTTCTCCGCGATCACCCCGTAAATCTCAAGAGGATAGCCGAAGGGAAGAACCCTGCAAACTCCGCGTGGTTCTGGAGCCCCGGAAAGAAGCCCGCACTTCCCTGCTTTGACGAGAAATGGGGGCTGAAAAGCGCCGTTATTTCTGCCGTTGATCTTATCAAGGGTATTGCTATTGCTGCCAAAATGAAGAGTATAGACGTAGACGGCGCAACCGGCAACATCCACACCAACTATAAAGGCAAAGCCGATGCCGCCATCAAGGCTTTTGAAGACGGCTACGATTACGTATACGTTCACGTTGAAGCCCCCGATGAATGCGGACACAGGGGCGAGATCGAAAACAAGGTGCTTTCCATCGAGTATATTGACAAAAAGATACTCGCTCCCGTTCTTGAGCATCTTGAATCGACGGGCGAGGATTTTAAGGTTATGGCGCTCCCCGATCATCCCACGCCTCTCGAGATACGCACTCACAGCCGCGAGCACGTTCCGTTCGTGATATATTCAAGCAACGTAAGCTTTAACATGCTCAAGGGCAAGTTCAATGAAGAAAACGCCGCTGCAACGGGACTTGATATCCCCGACGGCACCGCACTGCTTCCGCTTATGCTTTCAGTAAATGAAGATACGACGATTGAAGATATTTTAGGGAGTATATGATGAATAAAGACCCAATCGAGAAAAACAACGGCGAAAGCGCCTCCGAGAACGTCGTGCTTGATTACGTTTCCGCTCTTGACGAGGAATCCGAAAAGAAGCGCACCGACGATAGCAAGCGGAAGATGCTTGAGATGTTTTACGATTTCGTCGAGACGCTTGCATTCGCCGCCTGTTTCGTGCTTGTGTTCTTCGGCTTCATTGCCCGCCCCGCAAAGGTTGTGGGCAGTTCTATGGAGTCGACTCTCACGGAGGGCGACACGGTTATCGTCAGCAAGCTGTTCTACGAGCCCGAATACGGTGATATAGTTGTTTTTCAGAACAGAGATTCTCACCGCTCCGACCCACTCATAAAGAGAGTCATCGCAACCGAGGGACAGTGGGTCAATATAGTCTTCCACAATGACAGAACCATGACCGTTTACGTCGCCGACTCTCTCGAAGAACTGGATACTGCTGAGCCTCTCGACGAAAGCGGTTACGTGCTCTTCAAGCAAGACGCGCACATTACATCCGATCTGAAGTTTCCCATTGAGGTTCCGGAGGGCACCGTTTTTGCCATGGGAGATAACAGAAACCATTCTCTTGACAGCAGAAGCACGGGCATAGGTTTCATCCCCGAGGAACACATTGTCGGAAGGCTGATCGTAAGATTTTTGCCTTTGAACAAATTCGGTGCAGTACCCATGGTGAAAAAGTAATATGAGTAAAGAGATTCAGTGGTTCCCCGGCCATATGGCCAAAACACGCAGAATGATCTCCGAGAATCTGCGCGACGTGGACGTTATATTTGAATTGCGTGACGCCCGCATTCCCATGAGCTCCGCAAACCCCGAGGTTCCGAAGCTTACCGCGGGAAAGCCAAGGCTTATTCTGCTGAACAAGGCAGGGCTTGCAATGCCCGATATGAACAAGCTTTGGAAGGAGCATTTTGAAAAGGATCAGGTCGCGTGCATTCTTTGCGATTGCAAGACGGGCAACGGTCTGAACCAGATCAGACCTGCGGTTCATCGCCTTCTTGCCGAAAAAATCGCAAAGTGGGAGGCAAAGGGCATGACCGGACGAAGGATCAGGGCAATGGTCCTCGGCATTCCCAACGTAGGTAAATCAACCCTTATAAATCGACTGACAAATTCCGCCGCTGCAAAGTCTGAGAACCGCCCCGGCGTTACCAAGGATAAGCAGTGGGTAACGGCAAGCGACGGGCTTGAGCTTCTTGATATGCCCGGCGTGCTTTGGCCTAAATTTGAAAACAGATATATTGCGGAAAATCTTGCTTTTACAGGCACGATTAAGCAGGATATTCTCGATAACGAGGATCTTGCATGCCGCCTTTGCGACAGGCTCTTAAAGATCGAGCCGTTGATAATAGAAGATCGATACGGTATAGACATTATGAAATACGACATCGAAGCTCTGAGCGGTTACGACGTTATGCTCATGATAGGAAGAAAGCGCGGTTTTCTTGTTTCCGGGGGCGAGATCAACGAGGAAAGAACTTGCCTTACGATACTTGAAGAGTTCCGCAACGGAAAGCTTGGCAAAATAACACTGGAACTTCCGGGTAATTTCAAATGATGGATTATTTTTACGAGCAACAGCTCATTAACGAGGGATTTCTAACCGTGTGCGGAATGGACGAAGCCGGCAGAGGCCCCCTTGCAGGAGCCGTATACGCCGCAGCGGTTATTCTCCCCCACGGACTCGTAATAGACGGTCTTAACGATTCAAAGAAGCTTACCGAGAAAAAACGCGAAAAGCTTTTCGATATTATAGTCGAAAACGCCGTCAGCTACGGCATTGCCACAGCAAGCGCCGCTGAGATAGACGAAATCAATATTCTCAACGCTTCTATGCTTGCCATGCGCAGAGCCGCGGCAATGCTTGATCCCAAGCCCGATGCGGGCATTATCGACGGAAACACCTCCCGAGGATTTGATTTTCATACGGTTACGCTTGTTAAGGGCGATTCACTGTCTCCCTCCGTTGCAGCCGCTTCTATTCTTGCCAAGGTAAGCCGCGACAGATATATGAAGGAGCTTGCTGAAAAGTATCCGGAATATAATTTTGCCGGCCACAAGGGCTATCCCACGAAGGAGCATATGGATCTTGTAAGAAAGCTCGGACCGTGCCCGGAGCACCGCAGAAGCTTTCTCAAATTTCTCAACAAATGAGCCTTTCAATAAAGCTTCTCGGTAAAAAGGGCGAGGATGCCGCCGCTAAATATCTTGAGGGCTTAGGTTACCGAATTCATAAACGAAATTTCAGAGTCAGCACCAAGGAGATCGATATAATTTGCTATGACGGCGAATATATTGTTTTCGTTGAGGTTAAGACGGTAAAAGAGAATTCCGACGGTGAATTCGCAAGGCGCCCATCCTCCTACGTTGACGGAAATAAGAAAAACAATCTTATCGTCGCTGCTTCGTGGTATATGAAAAAGTATTCTCCTCCTCTTATTCCGAGAATCGACGTGGTTGAAGTATACATTGGCAAGGAGTCCACGCAAATAGAACATATCCGATCTGCCGTCAACCGAAACGATCTGAAGCAGCACAGGAGAAAGCTATGATCCCTTTATTTGACACTCACTGCGATGCGCCTCACTATCTTTACAAGCATAACAAATCACTCAAAGACAGCACGGGGCACGTCTCACTTGAAAAAGCCGAAATCTTTTCTCCATATATTCAGGTAGCCGCTATATGGTGCACCTGTGCCGATTCAAGCACGGCACTTGAAAGCTTCAGAGCTACAATTAATAAGTTCGATAATGAATGCAGGAGCAACGGTTGTGATCTTGTTCGGGACCGCATCGGACTTATTGCTTCCGCAGAAAGACAGGCAACGGGCGATTCGTCTGCAGGATTTATTTACTGCATCGAAGATTGCGGATTTATAACGAATCTTGATATACTCAGCGAGGTTTACGATCGAGGTGTGCGTATTCTTATCCCAATGTGGGGCAAAACGAACGCCTTGGGAGGCTCCCACGAATCGGAAGAAGGTCTTACTTGCCTTGGCCGTGATATTCTTACGGAAGCGGCAAAAATGGGCTTTATACTTGATATAAGCCACGCAAGCGTAAGATCCTCTTACGACATAATGGACATTGCTGAAAAAACGCGTTGTCCCGTGATCGCATCTCACAGTAATTCCCAAGAATTCTTTAAACATAGCCGCAATCTGAACAAAGAACAGATAGAGAGACTCGTATCTCTCAACGGCATCATCGGCCATTCCCTTTGCCCGTGGCATCTTGCCGAAAACGGAGAAGCAGATCTAAGTACGGTTATAGGCAACATTGAATCCCTTATAAGCCTTGCAGGCGAAGATAACGTTTGCTTCGGGTGTGATCTTGACGGCACTGATCTTCCAAAGGGCTTTGGCGATATCACATCACTTGAGCCGCTGCACGCAGAATTATCAAAGAAATTTTCTCCGCTGACTGCGGATAAAATATATTTTAAAAACGCATACCAAAAATTTCAACAATTCTTAAAATAACGGACGGTATCAAAATGAATTTCGTAAGTACAAGAAACGCAAAGCTCACAAACGAGAGCGTATCACCTGCCTGCGCCATTAAGCGCGGAATTGCTGTCAACGGCGGACTTTATATGCCCGGTCATATTCCCACCCTCACGAAGGAAGATCTTGAAGAGATGCGCAAAATGACCTATCCTCAGTGTGCTGCAAAGATCATCTCCATGTATCTTTCCGACTACACCTATGAGGAGCTTCTTGAAGATGCGGAAAACGCATACAATGCAGAAAGATTCCCCGATGGAGCCATCGGAATGAGAGAGGTTTCGGACGGCAGATTTTTCCTTGAGCTTTGGCACGGCCCCACCTGCGCCTTCAAGGATATGGCGCTTCAGATCATGCCCAGACTCCTTTCCAGAGCGCTTAAAAAGACCGCAGAGGACAGAGAAGCCGTTATACTCGTTGCAACCTCCGGAGATACGGGCAAAGCCGCTCTTGAAGGCTATTGCGATATTCCCGGTATCAATATCGAGGTATTCTATCCTGCGGGCGGTGTCAGCCGCGTTCAGGAGCTTCAGATGGTTACCCAGAGGGGTGCGAACGTAAACGTTGCCGCCGTTAACGGAAACTTTGACGATGCTCAGGGCGAGGTAAAGAGAATATTCATTGATAAAGCATTCGTTAAGGAAATGAACGAAAAGGGATATTTCCTTACCAGCGCAAACTCCATTAATTTCGGCCGCCTCGTTCCTCAGATAGTTTACTACGTATTCTCATACCTGCGCATGCTTGACGAGTACGACGCTGAGATTGGCAAGGAAGTTGATATTTGCGTTCCCACCGGTAACTTCGGAAATATTCTTGCAGCTTATATGGCAAAGAGAATGGGACTTCCCTTCCGCCGCTTTATCTGCGCCTCCAACGAGAACAACATTCTCACCGATTTCATCAACACTGGAGTTTACGATAAGCACCGCGAGTTCAAGCTTACCATTTCTCCTTCTATGGATATTCTCGTTTCCAGTAATCTTGAGAGACTTCTCTATCTCATTGCCGGTGACGATAAGGTTTGTGAGTGGATGAGAGACCTCCGCAGTGCCGAGGGAAAATACACCGTTGATGCGGAAACTCTTGAAGCTATCAAGGCTGAATTTTCCGGATATTTCTGCTCCGAGGAGGATACCAAGGCAACTATCAAGCGCTATTTTGAAGACTACGGTTATCTGATAGACACTCACACCGCCGTTGCCGCTTACTGCGCCGATAAATACCTCGCCGAGAAGAACGACGGAGTTCCCGTCATCATTGCATCGACCGCAAGCCCCTTCAAGTTTGCGCAGGGCGTTTACGGAGCGCTTACGGGCAACACTCCCGAGGATGCAGTTAAGGCACTTGATATGCTTTCCGAGCTTTCGGGAATTGAGATACCCGCGCCCCTTCAGGCTGCCGTTAACAGCGAGGTGCGCTTCAGCGAGAAGATCGACATCAGCGATATGCGCGATTCCGTGCGAAATTTCTTAAACAAGTAATTTTTAATAATGAGGTTCCGATGGGACTTTTCGTAATAGCAGATCTTCATCTTTCCACCAATGCCGATACCAACAAACCAATGGAGGTCTTCGGCAGAAGGTGGAGCGGATACACCGAAAAGATCATCAAAAACTGGAAAGCCGTCGTATCCGACGATGATTGGGTCATTATCCCCGGAGATATATCATGGGCGCTTACCGTTGAGGAAGCTGAAAGTGATCTTAAGCTTATCGATTCTCTGCCGGGAAAGAAGCTTCTTGGAAAGGGAAATCACGATTATTGGTGGACGACCGCAAAAAAGCTTCACGATTTCTTCGATGGAAACGGTATTACAACCGTAGACATTCTTTATAACAACGCCTACGACTGCGGAGACTTCATTGTTGCGGGAACGAGAGGCTGGTATAACGACGGCTCTCTCAAGATGCCGCCGGGAACAAACTATGAGAAGCTCGTTAACCGCGAAAACGAACGCCTTCGCATAAGTCTTACAGCGGCAAAACATCTTTCGGATGAAACCGGAAAGCCAATAATCGCCTTCTTTCACTTCCCTCCCGTCAGAGGCACGTTTATATGCGGAAAATTCATTGACACGTTAAAGGAGTTCGGAGTTACCCGTTGCTTCTACGGTCATATCCACGGCGACTACAATACTCCGCAAACCGCCGAGTTTGAAGGCATAAGCTTCTCGCTTATATCCGCAGACTTTCTCGATTTTCACCCGCTTCCGGTCTTTTACTGATAATTCTTGATGATTTTCTTTAGATTAAACAATGATTTTTGCGAAAAATATTGACATCGCAGTTCATTTTTAATAAAATAATACTGTTTGTTAAAAAACGGAGGATTTTAAAATGGCATTTATCAAAACCGAAGACAAAGGCAAGAACCAGCACGTGATCGAGTTCTCGATCGCAAAGGACGCATTCGATGCGGAAGTTACCAAGATTTTCCGCGAGAAGGCAAAGAACCTTACCGTTCCCGGCTTCCGCAAGGGGAAGGCTCCCAGAAACATTATTGAAAAAATGTACGGCAAGGGCATATTCTTCGAGGATGCGCTGAACAACCTCATCCCCGCAGAATACGAGGCAGCCGCAAAGGAATCCGGACTTGATATCGTATCCCGTCCCGAGATCGACGTTGAGAGCATCGACGACAATGGAGTTGTTATCAAGGCAGCGGTCTACGTAAGACCCGTTATCTCCATCGAGGGATACAAGGGCATAGAGGCAACCCGTCTCGTTGTTGAGGTTTCTGACGACGAGGTTAACGGCAGAATCAACGCAGTTCGTGAAAGAAACTCCCGTACCGAGGACGTAACCGATCGAGCTGCAGCTGACGGCGACATAACCAATATTGACTACGAGGGCTTCTGCGATGGCGTTGCATTCGCAGGCGGCAAGGGCGAGGGTCAGGAGCTCGTGCTCGGATCCGGTACCTTTATTCCCGGCTTTGAGGAGCAGATCGTTGGCAAGAATATCGGCGAGGAGTTCGACGTAAACGTTACCTTCCCCACCGAGTACCACGCCGACGAGCTTGCAGGCAAGGAAGCAGTTTTCAAGTGCAAGCTTAACTCCATCAAGGTAAAGATTCTTCCCGAGCTTGACGACGAGTTCGCAAAGGACGTTTCCGAATTTGATACATATGCTGAATATGTTGCCGACGTTAAGGCAAAAATCGCAGAAGATCACACAAAGCACGCAGATGCAGAGGTAGACGATCAGCTTATCGCCGCTCTTATTGAGAAGGTTGAGGGTGATATTCCCCAGTGTATGTACGAGAATGAGGCTGAGAACCTCGTTCGCGACTACGATATGCGTCTCCGCTCCAACGGTCTTTCCCTCAGTGATTACATGAAGTATACCGGCAAGGATCTTGACGGTCTCCGCGAGGAGATGATCCCCCAGGCTACCAAGCAGGTAAAGACCAGACTCGCACTTGAGAGAATTGCAGATCTTGAGGCTATTGAGATCGACGATGCGGCAGTTGACGCAGAGATCGAGCGCATCGCAAAGGCTTACAACATGGAGCCTGCTCAGGTTACCGAGTACGTTAGCCGTGAGAACGTAAAGCGCGACCTGCAGGTAGAGGCTGCTCTTAAGCTCGTTCGCGAGGCTGCAGTTATCACCGATAAGAAGCCCGAAGAGGAAAAGAAGCCCGCTAAGAAGACCACTGCAAAGAAGGCTGCTACCGGTGAGAAGAAGACCACCACTAAGAAGACCACTGCAAAGAAGAAGGCTGAGGAGACTCCCGCAGAGACTCCCGCAGAGACTCCCGCAGAGGCTCCCGCTGATGCAGAGGACGCACCCAAGGCCGAGTAATTAGTGCGGCACAAGCCGCGGAAAGGATTATAATGAACTTCACAAACAATAGCGATAAGCTTGCACTTGTACCCTACGTTGTAGAACAGACCAGCCACGGTGAAAGATCCTTCGACATCTTCTCCAGACTGCTGTCTGACAGGATCATTATCCTCTCCGATGAAGTCAACGATGCCACCGCGTCGCTTGTAGTTGCTCAGATGCTTTATCTTGAGTCCCAGGATCCCGATAAGGACATTAGTCTTTACATCAATAGCCCCGGCGGTGCCATTACCGCTGGTATGGCTATTTATGATACCATGAACTTTATCAAGTGTGACGTTTCCACCATCTGCATTGGCATGGCTGCTTCAATGGGGGCGTTTCTTCTCGCAGCAGGCGCAAAGGGAAAAAGATATGCCCTTCCCAACAGTGAGATAATGATCCACCAGCCCCTTGGCGGTGCCCGCGGTCAGGCAACTGATATCAAGATCCACGCTGATCATATTATCCGCACGAGAGAGAGACTTAACAGAATTCTTTCCGAAAAAACCGGTCAGCCTCTCGAGGTTATCGAGAAGGATACCGAAAGAGACAACTTTATGACCTCAGAGGAAGCAAAGGCTTACGGTCTTATCGACGAAGTTTTTGTAAAGCGCAAATAATAATACCGCGAGGAATTTATTTTGGCAGGTAATAAAACACTTGATTCAACATTAAAGCATTGTTCGTTCTGCGGCAGGAACGAAGACCAGGTTCTTTTCCTGATTCCCTCCCCCATAACCGATAGCTATATTTGTGACGATTGCGTGGATGCCTGCGAGTCAATAATTGACGATCAGTTTACAACCGCATCAAAGGAACACGAAGGCTTCAGGCTTCTTACTCCCATGGAGATCAAGTCAGAGCTTGATTCATACGTTATCGGCCAGGACGAGGCGAAAAAAGCTCTTGCCGTAGCCGTTTACAATCACTACAAGCGTATATCCTTGCTTGACGAAAAAAAGCCCAAGAAGTCGAAGAGAAAGGCGGAAGCCACATCCGAGGACGAAAAAACCGAAGATGATGTAAAACTCCAGAAGAGCAACGTGCTTCTTATAGGCCCCACGGGCGTAGGTAAAACCTACCTCGCACAGACTCTCGCGAAAACTCTTGACGTTCCCTTTGCAATCGCCGATGCGACCACCCTTACCGAAGCCGGTTACGTTGGAGAGGACGTTGAGAACATTCTGCTTCGTCTTATTCAGGCAGCAGATTACGAGGTCGAACGAGCAGAGCGCGGCATAATCTATATCGACGAGATCGATAAGATATCCCGCAAAGGTGAGAACCGCTCCATCACCCGCGACGTATCGGGCGAAGGCGTTCAGCAGGCACTTCTGAAGATTCTCGAGGGTACGGTCGCAAACGTTCCTCCCCAGGGCGGACGAAAGCATCCCAATCAGGAATTCATCCAGATCAACACTGAAAATATTCTTTTCATCTGCGGCGGAGCATTCGACGGTCTTGAAAAGGTAATTGAAAAGCGTCTTAACTCTTCCCCCATCGGATTCACCTCCGATGGAGTGAGAAGCAAGGAGCAAAGAAAGAATATCTTTAAGTTCGCAACCGCTCATGATATCGTAAAATTCGGTCTTATTCCCGAGCTTGTGGGCCGACTTCCCATAAACGTTGCCCTTGACGAGCTGAATGAAGAAGCCCTTGTTCGCATAATGAAGGAGCCGAAAAACTCCGTATTAAAGCAGTATAAGAAGCTCTTCGCTATGGAAAACGTAGAGATAGAATTTACAGAGGATGCTTGTCTTACGGTCGCAAAGCTTGCAATCGAGCGTAACACGGGCGCACGCGGAATCCGCTCCATAATCGAGGAAGCTATGCTTCCCGTTATGTTTGAGGTTCCCTCCCGCAAGGATATTAAAAAGGTTACGGTTACCGCTGATTTCATCTCCGGTAAATCACCTATAACCTACGAGCTCTCAGATAACTAAGCAACTAAATAACGAATAAACGGCTGAAGCCTCTGGCTCCAGCCGTTTTATTTTAATCTTCACAACGTGAATCGTATATTTCCCTCTTTTCGCGGTAGAACTGCTCGTATCTGCCATCGTCAAGGGCGGCGCGTATATCGCGCATCATTTCGTTGTAGAAATAAAGATTGTGAATTACGCAAAGTCGCATTGCAAGCTGCTCGCGCGCCTTAAACAGGTGTCGCACGTAAGC
Source organism: Oscillospiraceae bacterium (assembly GCA_015064505.1). Classification (GTDB taxonomy): domain Bacteria; phylum Bacillota; class Clostridia; order Oscillospirales; family CAG-272; genus RUG12395. The sequence continues at coordinate 10,648 of SVSB01000024.1, read as the reverse complement.
GCGGCTGTGATTACGGCAGGTCTCGCACTGGCAGAGCGGGTCAATGGGTCTAGGGTCATCGAAATACTTTTCGTTATTAAGATTGATCTTTCCGAAATGGGTAAAGAGATTTCCGTGACGGGCGTTTCTGCTGGGCATAACGCAATCAAAGAAATCGACGCCGCGATAAACAGCCTCAAGAATATTTACGGGAGTTCCCACTCCCATAAGGTAACGGGGCTTTTCCTTGGGCATATGAGGCTCTACCACCTCAATCATCTCGTACATAACGGGGGCAGGCTCGCCAACCGCAAGACCGCCAATGGCGTAACCGTCAAGATCGTATTCTGCGATCTGCTTCATGTGATCCTCGCGGAGATCCCGATACGTGCATCCCTGATTGATTCCAAAAAGGAGCTGATCGGGATTGATGGTACCTTCAAGCGAATTAAGCCTTGCCATTTCAGCCTTACAACGAAGAAGCCAACGGGATGTGCGCGCCGCAGACATCTTTGCATAGGAATACTCGGCAGGGTTTTCAACGCACTCGTCAAAAGCCATAGCTATAGTAGAGCCAAGATTTGACTGGATCTGCATGGATTCCTCGGGACCCATAAAAATGCGTTTCCCGTCCATATGAGATGCAAAGCGCACTCCGTCCTCGGTAATTTTGCGAAGCTGGGCGAGAGAAAATACCTGGAATCCACCGCTGTCGGTAAGTATAGGTCCGTGCCAGCTCATAAACTTATGAAGACCTCCGAGCTTTTTGATCAGCTCGTCACCGGGTCGGATATGGAGATGATAAGTATTGGAAAGCTCCACCTGACATCCGATATTCACAAGGTCGACGGCAGACACTCCGCCCTTAATGGCGGCACTGGTGCCAACGTTCATAAATACGGGAGTTTCAATGTCACCGTGAACGGTGTGAAGAACTCCTCGTCTTGCGTTACCTTCTGTCTTTTTAAGTATAAACATTATAAACCTCTTTTACAGTAATCTGCCGAATGCACGGTCAAGATAGCTATGGGAAAGTACGGTCACCACGGGCCTGCCGTGAGGACATACTTTAATATCCTCGCATCTTGCAAGCTCGTCAAGAAGCCACCTGAGGTGCGGTTCCCCATCGCGAACTCCTCCCTTCATAGCCGCCTTACAGGAAGCGGAATAAAGAGAACGGGAAAACAACGTATCGCGCTTAATAACCGCGCTCTGTCCTTCACCCTCGGCAAGAGATGCAGCAAGCTGCTCTATAAGATCACTTGCGGCATCAAGCGTTAAAAATCCGGGGATCTGATCAATAACAAGTGCTCCGTTATCAACGGCAAATTCAAAACCTGCAGCCTTGATATCATCGGCAAAATCAAGAACGGCAGCAAGATGATCCTGAGGAATATGCAACTCAAGGGGAACAAGCATCATCTGCGGCGGCTCGCTATCGGCCTTGAGATTACGCATCATCTCTTCGTATATAACTCTCTCGTGAGCAGCATGCTTATCAATGATCAGAAGCTCTTCCTCTCGACGTCCAAGAATATAAGTATCAAAAACGATGCCGATATACTCTATGGGAACGATAGGTGCTTCTTCTTTCGTTGCGTCCTCACGTACAGCGTCTGCGTCTTTCGTAAAGACGTCACTATTATCCGAGGGAGGAAGATCCACTCTTACGGGACTGTAATCAGCCGTCCTCGGAGACGCGGCAAATTTCTCGTATGACGAATAAAACTCAGACGGTTTGGGAGATGCAAGGTCCGTGCTCCCGTTTCCTCTGCTGCCAAAAAAAGCAGGTGGCTCGTCGGGCGGAGGCGGAGTGGGGGGGACGTCGCAAACCGTGGGCAAAGAGGTTGCCGTCTCTTTAACGGGTGATACGTCAAACAAGGTATGCGGCTTTTCCTTTATCACTTCTCTCCCCGCAGCCACGGGAGACTGAGTTGCTGTAAACCTGAACGGATCTTCCTTCAGCTTCAATTCAGCTTTACCCGTGTAGCTTTGCAGAGCATAACGAACAGCGTAATATACGGCTTCAAAAACGGGCTTTTCATTAGAAAACTTAACCTCAAGCTTTGCCGGATGAACGTTTACGTCCACGGCGCTTGGAGGAATATCGATCCAAAGAGCGCATACAGGGAATTTCCCTTCTGCCATATAGGAGCTGAAGGCCTCTTCAAGTGCAGCTTGAGCTGTGCGTGAACGAACGAATCGTCCGTTGATAAAGAAATGTTGCATTCCTCTGTTTGCACGATTGTTAAGTGAGTTTCCAACGTACCCATCAACCGTAATTGCGCCGTTGCTGCCCGTTACGGAAATCAGCTTACTTGAAAACTCCTTGCCGAACAAAGCGTAAAGCGCGTTGAATCGGTTACCGTCGCCGGATGTGGCAAACCTTTCGGTCCCGTCGGAAATAAAGGTGAATGCGATCTCGGGATGAGACATTGCAAGCTTTTCGGCAACGGCGTAACAGCTCATGGCCTCTGTTCTGTCGCTCTTCAAAAACTTTTGACGAGCGGGAAGATTAGAGAAAATATTCTCCGCTATAACGGTGGTGCCAACAGCGCATCCAACGTCGGAAACCATTGGAACGGAGCCTGCCTTTGATTCAAGAAGAGCACCGTCCTCGCTGTCCGCGGTGCGGGAAAGAATGCGCAGATCTGCAACAGCGGAGATCGCGGCAAGTGCCTCTCCGCGGAATCCAAGGGTAAGAATGGAGCCAAGATCCTCTGCGTTCTTAATTTTACTGGTTGCGTGACGAAGCACGGCAACGGACACGTCCTCCTTGGACATTCCGCAACCGTTATCGGTAACGCGCATCATAGCAACTCCGCCGCGACGCACTTCAACGGTGATCTTATCGGCGCCGGAGTCAACGGCGTTCTCTATAAGCTCCTTCAGGGCGGAGCTGGGTCTGTCCACAACCTCGCCTGCGGCAATAAGGTTGGCAACAGATATGTCAAGCTTATTGATTCTTCCCATATTAATCCTTGCTGTTAAGCATTCCCTTAAGCTCCCAAACGAGATTGATCGCCTCAATGGGAGTGAGTGTATTCAGATCGGTCTTGCGCAATCTTTCGGCAATATCGCTGTTGATACTGTCCTCAAGCTCGGTGAAAAGGTTGAATTCTTCTTTTAGAGCTATAGGCTTTACGGAAGCAGTGACAGGAGCACCGCTTTCAATAGTTTTCAGCACTTCCCTTGCACGCTTGACAACCTCGTTAGGAACTCCTGCAAGCTTGGCAACGTCAATGCCGTAGCTATCGTCAGTTGAGCCGCGCACGATCTTTCGCAAGAAGGTAATGCTGTCACCCCGTTTTTTTGCGGCAATATTATAATTCACAACGCCGACGATCTCGTTTTCCATAACAGTCAGCTCGTGATAATGTGTAGCAAACAACGTGCGTGCACATATCTTCTTTGCAGAATATTCGGCAACCGCACGGGCAATGCTCATACCGTCGTAGGTGCTCGTACCCCTACCTATCTCATCGTACACTATGAGGCTTCGCTCCGTAGCCTTGGAGAGAATTTGGCTTACCTCGGTCATCTCCAGCATAAAAGTGGACTGTCCGCTTGCAAGATCGTCGGATGCGCCAACCCTGGTGAATATCATATCCGCAATTCCGATTCTTGCGTCTCTTGCAGGAACGAACGCTCCCGTCTGAGCAAGTAAAACGATAATGGCGACCTGGCGCATATAAGTTGATTTACCGGCCATATTCGGGCCTGTAATAAGCATAAGGCGGTTCTTGTCCGTATCAAGCCAAGTATCGTTGGGAACGAAATAAGAATCCCCAACGTAACGCTCAACGACGGGGTGCCTTCCGTCCTTTATCTCAAGAACAGTGCTGTTATCAACCTCCGGGCAAACGTAATTAAGCTTTTTCGCAACCTCCGCAAAGGATGCGTAAACGTCGATCTCTGCGATCTTGTCCGCGGCCGCAAAAATTCTTGAAGCTGCGGCAGAAACTGCGTTTCTTATATCACAGAATAAATTATACTCAAGGGCACAAAGCTTATCGTTTGCACCGAGGATCGTGCTCTCGATCTCCTTAAGCTCCTCGGTTATGTATCTCTCGCTTCCCGAAAGCGTCTGCTTGCGAATGTATCTGTCGGGTACGAGCTCCTTCTGTGAATTGGTAACTTCAATATAGTAGCCGAAAACACGGTTATAGCTGACCTTCAGTGTCTTTATACCCGTGGCTTCCTTTTCTTTTTCTTCAACTTCCTTGATCCAGCCCGTGCCGTTGTCCCGTACCTTGCGCAGGAAGTCAACGTCCGTATTATACCCGTCAGCAATAAGGTTGCCTTCTCTTAAAGCGAGGGGGGCGGAAGGATTAATGGATTTTGCAATCAGTGAGCGGATATCCTCAAGGTCGTCAAAATCAGAAGTGATCGTGCGGAACATATCAGAGCCGAGACGTGAAATAAGTCCTTTTACGGCTGACAGTGGCTCAAGGCTGTTACCAACCGCAAGGATATCACGAGCGTTTGCTGAGCCGTATACAGTTTTGGCGGTAAGTCTTTCAAGATCGAGCACGGAATTAAGAAGGGATCTTAACTCGTCGCGAACTATAAAATCATCATAAAGATCCTTTACGGCGTTTTGTCTTCGTCTGATCTCCGGAACGGAAAGAAGAGGTCTTAAAAGACGCGTGCGAAGTAAACGGGCACCCATTGCCGTGCGCGTTTTATCCACAACGTCAAGAAGCGACCCCTTGCGGTCCTTGGTGCGCATGGTCTCTGTAAGCTCCAGATTACGGATACAGTTGGAATCAAGCTCCATATATCTGCCGCCAAGGTAAATATCAAGAAGACTTACGTAAAGCTTGTCCGTTTTCTGTGTTGTGCTTATATACGCAAGCATGGCACTTACGGAAAGCGCCATTTCCGTGTGAGCAAAAAGAGCAAGCTCCTGTTCCCTGCCAAAATATTTACATACCCGATCCTTTGCGCCGTCAAATGCAAAAAGCTCGGGGGAGCGATCGCTTATCATAACGTCGCGAAGTCTTTCGCGAACGAAAGCCGTGACCTTCGGTATATTATCGCAGGTAACGTTGGTAAGGATCTCGCTTGGCGCATAGGAAGCAAGCTCGGAGCAAAGGCGCTCGATCCTGTCCTTGCCCTTAAACTCGGTTGCGTAAACCTTTCCCGTGGAAATATCGGAAAAGGCGGCACCGCACGCCCCCTCGGAAAAACAAAGGGAGCAAAGGTAATTATTACGTTTTTCTTCAAGTATCTCGGGGTCAAGAACGGTACCGGGGGTAATTACCCGAACCACTTCCCTCTTGACGAGTCCCTTGGCCTTCGCGGGATCCTCGGTCTGCTCACAGATAGCGACCTTATAACCGTGCTCGATAAGTCTGCCGATATAGACGTCAGCCTTGTGAAATGGCACGCCGCACATAGGTGCACGCTCGCCTTCGCCGCAATCTCTGCCCGTAAGGGTGAGCTCCAGCTCGCGGGAAGCAAGCTTTGCATCCTCGAAAAACATCTCGTAGAAGTCCCCGAGACGGAACATAATAATATAATCGGGGTATTCTTCCTTGACGCCGAAATACTGTTGCATCATCGGTGAGAGTGCCATATAGCGCCCCCTCCTTCGTTAATTTCAGTGATTGTGGCCGCAGTTTGAATGGCAGGTGGAGCAATCGTGAGTGCACTCGGACTCAACTCTGCCGAAAATGGTCATAGTGATCTCGCTGTTGACCATATTGATAAGATCGTTCATTGCTTCCTGAGCCTTGGTAAACTCGGTGTAAACGGGGCTTTCGGTAATAGCCTTATAAAGATCGGATGCGCGCTTCTCGATAGCGTCGATAACGGACTGATCGCGTTCAGCCTTCTTGTACTCCTCGCCGAGAGCAGTCTGCTGTACGTTGTACTCAAAAATGAGCTTCTTAAGCTCTGCATCGTTCTTATATGCCTCGGACGCCGCAAAATACGCCTGAGTTACGGGGTCCTGCTTAATGATCTCACCAAGCTCTGCTGCTTTTTCTTTGATTGCCATAATAAATATCCTCTTTTCTTAATAATTATATTTGATTTCCGTGCAGAGCGTATGCTTCTGCATCGGTAATATAAACGTTGATAAACTTACCCTCCGGTGCATCGCCTTTAAAGAGCACCAGCTTGTTTCCGTCCGTCCTGCCGCAAAGCACGGAAGGATCGGTCTTACTTGGACCTTCGCAAAGCACGCGATAGGTTTTCCCCACACTTTGCTTATTTCGCCGTTCGCCAACGGCGTTCTGCAACGCAAGCAAACGGTCAAATCGGTTATTCTGCACTTCGCGTGGGATCTGATTCTCCATCTCAGCCGCAGGAGTACCCTTGCGTGGTGAATAGATAAAGGAATAAAGCATATCAAAGCCAACGCGGTCAATTATATCCAGCGTCGCCTCAAAATCCTCCTCGGTCTCACCTGGGAAACCAACGATTATGTCGCTTGTAATCACTATATCGGGCATCGCTTTGCGAAGAGCGGATACGTGTGAAAGATACTTTTCTCTATCATATCTGCGGTTCATAGCCTTGAGTATCCTGTCGGAACCCGATTGCAAAGGTAAATGGAAATGCTTTGCAACCTTTGGGCATTCCGCCATAACCGCAATAAGCTCCGGGGTAACGTCCTTGGGGTGACTTGTCATAAATCTGAGAACGAAGTCGCCTTCAAGAGACGCAAGAGTTCTTAACAGAGAGGCAAAGCTGCAGCCTCCGTTAAAGGAGTTTACGTTTTGTCCCAAAAGGGTTATATCCTTGTATCCGGAACAAACCAGCTCTTTAACCTCGTTTACTATCTCCTCTGAGCATCTGCTTCTTTCTCTGCCGCGCACGTAAGGGACTATACAGTACGAGCAAAAGTTATTACAGCCGTACATAATGCTGACCCATGCCTTGCTGCCTTCAGCTCTGACGGGCTGAATATTCGGCATCTCGGAGCAGCTCTCAAGATTAGTAAAGTCACGCCTGTGCTTTATCGCACCGTAGATAGCCTTCGGAAGCAATCCGTCCGATGCCGGCGGTAAAGAAAAATCAACGTATGGATAACTGTTCTTAAGCTGATCAACGCGATGCTTCTCTGCAGACATACAACCGCAAACGCCTATTATCATTCGGGGATTTGCCGCCTTAAGATGCTTATACTGACCGATAAAGGAGAGGGCTCGAATCTCGGCGTGCTCTCTGATGGCACAAGTATTCACGAGTATGCAATCGGCAAGCTTTTCGTCATCCGTTATCAAGTAACCGAGAGAGACGAGCATACCGCGAAGTCGCTCGCTGTCAGCCTCATTCTGCTGACAACCGAAGGTGCGGACGTAAGCCAGAGGTGACGTGCCTCTATTCTTCAAGATCCCGTTCGTGTATTCTCTTACACTGTTACAGTATTCCTCAAAACCGTAGCTTGAATCAAACATCGATATAGAAAAATTCCTTTCAGAACACGGCTTGATCGTCATTTGTGGGCAAACTACCCCAATATGACAATTAACTAAATTATTATAACAGAATCAACAAAATAATTCAATAGTTATTCGCAAAAAAGCAAGTCCGTGCCGTTTAACGCAAGGACTTGCTTTTTAAATTTCAATTCATATTACGGATGAGATCTCTCTTTTCAGCCGCGTCAGAATTCTCTTTTCAAGGCGTGATATGTAAGATTGGGAAATGCCCATCATATCGGCGATCTCCTTTTGAGTCTTTTCCTCATAGCCGTTCAATCCGTATCGAAGGTTGATGATCAGCCTCTCCCTTTCATTTAACCTGCCCACAGCACGTAACAGCGCCTTTCTCTCCTCCTCACATTCCAGATCCTTCATAACGTCGTCCTCGTCGGTTCCCAGCACGTCGGAGATCAAAAGCTCATTTCCGTCCCAATCCACGCTGAGGGGCTCCTCAAGCGAGCATTCAGCCTTAAGATAACTCGTACGGCGAAGGTACATAAGTATTTCGTTTTCAATGCATCTCGAAGCGTATGTAGCAAGCTTTATGTTCTTATCGGAATTGAAAGTATTTATTGCCTTTATTAGACCGATGGTTCCGATAGATATAAGATCCTCAAGGCTTACACCCGTCGTTTCAAAGCGCTTGGCAATATACACCACAAGCCTGAGATTGTGCTCGATCAGCATCGAACGAAGCTCCGGATCCTCATCCTTGCCCTCGAGAGCTCTTGCTTCCTCCTCCGCTTCAAGAGGAGGAGGAAGCACGTCGGTACCGTTGACGTAGTAATTTCCTCGACTTTTACTCGCCGATGAAAACAACAGTTCGGATAATTTACCAATTAGTAGTCTCAGACGATCAAATAATTTTTTCATTTCTCCTCCTTGATCAGTTGATATTATACGGCAGAAGGCACTCAACGCCATCAATGTCTATATTCTCAACTACTGTAAAATAAACGTTTGAAGCCCGAACCGACGACTTTACCCGTGATATGCAGTCGCATTTCACGCAAGCACTCCTTCTGTTTCCTGCTGCGGTATTGATAACGATAGAACGCAAGCCGCTGAGCCTGTCTTCATCGCAGAGGGCTCGTTTTCCCATCAAAGCCGATATTTCATTTTCATTAAACAGGTATTTTGCGCTTTTTTCGCAAACAAGCGCAACCCCGATGCCGGATATCGGCTCTCTCAGCACGTTACCGCTATCAACCATACAGCATAGCTGCTTGCTTTTTTCTTTTATCTTAACAAGTATATTAAATCGCTCCGTTACGGGAGCATACCTTGTAATTCGCGGTATGGCAAGCAGGATAACCAACGCGATCAAAAGCAGGAAAGTCCTGGAAAAATTACCTTTTCCGCCCGAAGCAAAGGATAATAGCGCACTGTAAGTTCCCCCGAATAGCGCGCTGATAAGAAAAAACATTGCGCCACCGAAAATAGCAGAGCGAAACGAGTCACATTTATACGCAACGAAGTACATTATTAAACAGCATAGAACGGACAGAACTGCCGAAATTAGTTCAGTTTCAATAAGAAGTGCAACACAGGAATAGACACCGCCGATAACGGATGAAAGAACGATGAAAGCGGCAGAGGGCTTAACCCTGCGCACGGCTCCGCAAAGATATAAGCATACAAAATCAATAGAAAAATTAACGAGAAAATAAACGTCTGCGTAAACGACTGTCTTCATAACTCCCTCCCGATGATATTATACATAACGGAAGTATAGAATTATGTCGCAAAACGGAGTGATAGCAATAAAAAAATGACGAGGTGTGAACCTCGTCATTTTTATTAAAACACTGTTTTTTTATCTTTAAGAAGCATAGCAGTACGGCGTACGGATGCAGGAGCAAACGGTGCAAGTCCGAGCTTATCAGCCGTTTTGTTCAAAGCCGTCATAAATAGCTCGGGGCCGAGAAACTGCTCGGAATTAACGGAAAGAACAGCCCTGATACCAAAATCCGTAAGCTCTACGGATCCAACGCTGGGTTTAATATCCTTCTCCTTGTCGCCGCTCTTGGTTTTCTTCATAACGAGGATCTCGTCAAGTGAATTAAACTCACGTACCACAGCGCCAAGATGATCCGTAACCGTGGGATCAAAAGCAAAGTCGTAGGAAGCAAACTGGATGTCCGTAAATTTTCTCTCTGCGTATTCAACAGATACGATCTCAATTCCTGCAGGGCATACGGCGATGAGACGCTGCTGTAAATAAGAAGGCGAACGCTCCTCCTCAAGACGGAACTCAAGAAGCTCGCAATCGCTTGAGGCACCCAAAGGCAGCGGCACGGCGAAAACTATCTTTGGGTGAGGGTTGAAGCCCTCGGAAAATACTATCGAAATTCCCGCGCGCATAAAGATACGCGAGAATGTACGTACCATATCAAGATGGGATATCCAAACTGCAGTTCCGTGCTTTTTGAATCTGAGATAGTACTTAAAAGTTACTTTTGGCTGCGACATAAACACTCTCCAATCTTATCGGCACCGCATCCGCCACAGCCGTCCTTACAGCTGTGGGATGCAACGCCCTCGTACGCTTTATGACGCTCACGGAGCAGATAATTTTTAGAAACACCGCAATCTATGAAATCCCAAGGAAGGATCTCATCCTCGGGGATTTCCCTGCAGGCGAAGAAATCGGGCTGAACACCGCAAGCATCAAAGCAGGACATCCACTTTTCGTAGTTAAAATACTCGTCCCAGGCGTCAAATTTGATACCCTGCCTGTGCGCCTCCAGAATAACGGGGGCAAGACGCCGGTTACCGCGCGCCATCACGGCCTCCAGATAAGAGACCTCTGCGGAGTGATAATTATAACGAACCTTACGGCTGTGGATCGACTCACGCAAAAGCCTCTGGCGGCGCTCAAGCTCGTCTCTTCTTACCTGCGCTTCCCACTGGAAAGGTGTAAAAGGCTTTGGAACGAAGCAAGCAACGGAAACGGTAACCTGAGGCTGGCGCTGGCGGTTTCTGTTGGGGCAGGCGTAAAACTCATCGATAACCTTATGAGCGAGATCGGCAATTCCAACGGTATCCTCATCGGTCTCGGTGGGAAGTCCGTTCATAAAATAAAGCTTAACGGAGGTTTTCTTTGCATCGAACGCAATGCGCACCGCGTGCATAAGATCCTCTTCGGTAAGGCACTTATTTATAACGTCGCGAAGGCGCTGGGTGCCCGCCTCGGGAGCGAAGGTAAGACCGGACGAACGGATTGCGCCGCT